>DAIREN010000144.1:0-7673 GCA_036795535.1 Spirochaetota bacterium | reverse complement strand
ACCGATGATGCCCTTTCCAATCTGATCCGGTCAGCCCGCCGGCTCGAACCGGCACGGGTGATCACGGTCTTTGGCTGTGGCGGGGATCGTGACAGGAAAAAGCGTCCCCTGATGGGACATGCGGCTTCATCCCTCTCGGATCTCGTTATCGTGACGAGTGACAATCCGCGCAGCGAGGATCCGGATGCCATCATCCGTGACATCATGCCGGGAATCATTGATCCCGAAAAGGCGATCATCGAACCGGACCGGAGACGGGCCATCTTCAGGGCTGTCAGTCTGGCCCGACGCGGGGATATCGTCCTGATCGCGGGCAAGGGACATGAGGATTACCAGATCTTCAGGGACCGGACGATCCATTTTGATGACCGTGAAGTCGCGCGGGAGGCCCTCTCATGAGAGCCATTCCCTTCGGGATTCTTGCGGCCGGGATGCAGGCCCGTGTCCTTGCCGTGCCGGAGTCGGCCGGTCCGTCCGGGGTGAGTATCGATTCCCGGGAAGGCCAGAGCGGAACGATATTCTTCGCGATCCGGGGTGAGCGCTTTGACGGGCATCAGTATCTCGGCGAAGTCCTGGCCACCGGTGCCGCGGCGGTTGTGGCCGAGGAGGAAGCATTTGCCGGCCTCCCGGCGCGTGATCAGCTTCTCGAACGGGCCGCGGGCAACGGGCAGGGGGTCTACCTGGTTCGGGATTCCAGACAGGCCTTGGGCGATGCGGCCCGTGCTGCTCTCGATTTCTGGAAACCGCGGGTGATCGCAGTCACGGGATCGAGCGGGAAGACGACAACACGCCGCATCCTCCAGACCCTTCTGGACGAGACCTGGAAGATCCGGACAGGAGTCAAAAATTTCAACAACGAGATCGGTCTGCCCTTGACAGTCTTCACACTCGAGGATGGCGACGAGATCCTCTTGCTCGAGATGGGGATGAACCATGCCGGAGAATTGAAGAGGCTGGCCGATATAGCCCGACCGGAGATTGTTGTCATCACCAATATCGGGACGGCCCACATCGAGCATCTGGGCAGCCGGGACGGCATCGCCGCCGCCAAAAAAGAGGCGCTGGCGTTTTGTACCGGGGAATCCATGGCCGTCCTCAATTCTGAAGATCCGTATTTTGATTTTTTATCGACCGGAGTTCCAGGGAGTATCGTTCCCTTCGGTGCTGTACCCGAGGGCTTTACCCTGGTGAGGGACAATGGTCTTGATGGATATGTGCTCGGGTATGCGGGGGGAGAGACGGTATTTGCTCTGGGAGGGGCGCATAACCTTCTCGATCTTTCCGCGGGAGTTGCCCTGGCACACAAGCTGGGCCTTGCCACAAGCGTTCTTGCCAATCGCATCAGTCTGGTGCGTGCGGTCGAATCCCGTTCGCAGGTCGTCGACGGGAGAGTACGGGTTATCAACGACTGTTACAACGCGAATCCGGAATCGATGCGGGCTGGGTTGAACCTCCTCGCGTCAGCTTCAGGGGGACGTCGCGTTGCCGTGCTTGCCGACATGCTCGAACTCGGGGGGGATTCGGCACGTCTTCATGGTGAGCTCGGAGAATGGATTGCCGCCAGTCAGGGGGTCGACGAGCTGGTGCTCCTCGGCCCGGGAATGGCGGAGTGCGGGCGTTCAGCCTTGAATGCCGGGTTTGACCCCGCACGATTGCATGCGTTCCTTTCGCGGGATGAACTCGGCGGGTTTCTTGCCGGGTTCGCCCGCGAAGGGGATACCGTGCTTCTCAAAGGATCGCACGGGATGCAGCTTGAATCGGTTCTTCCCGTTCTTTCGGGAGAATAACGATCCAGCCGGGGATGGCAGTAGTAGATTTGAGTCGTGATTCCTTGAAAGGTTGGCCCGGATACCAACATGCTCCTTGAACTCTTTTTACCACTGGTCAAATACGTTTCCGCACTCAACGTATTCCGCTATATCACCTTCCGTACCGCCATTGCCCTGGTGGTCGCTCTGGTTTTCTGCTTTATCATCGGTCCCAGGCTGATCGCCCTCCTCAGGCGGGTCAAGTACGGACAGAACATCCGGAGTGACGGGCCTGGGACACATCTTGTCAAGTCGGGGACCCCGACCATGGGCGGAATCCTGATTCTGGCGGCATTGGCTCTCTCGGTCCTCCTTTTCGGAAACCTCCGCAACCCCTATGTCCTGATTGCCCTCTTTGCGACGGTGCAGTTCGGGATCATCGGATTTGTTGACGACTATCTCAAAATCGTCCGCAAGGATACCCGAGGTTTGCCGGCCCGTTACAAGATGCTCATGCAGCTTGTTGTCTCCGCTTCGATTGTTGCCGCACTCTACCTCAATCCGCTCCGTTCGCCCGAACTGACAAAGATCTTCATCCCGTTTTTTGCCGATCTCTCGATCGATCTCGAGTGGCTCTATATCCCATTTGCGATCATCCTGCTCGTCGGTTCATCCAATGCGGTCAATCTGACGGACGGTCTGGACGGTCTGGCCATCGGCCTGACCCTCTTTGTGGCGACGGCCTTTGCCGCAATCGCCTATCTGACTGGCCACTTCAATATTGCAAATTATCTCAAGATCCCGTTCATCTCCGGGGCGGCTGAAATCACGGTCTTCTGCGGGGCGCTGATCGGGGCCGGTCTCGGGTTCCTCTGGTTCAATTCCCATCCGGCTGAGGTCTTCATGGGTGATACCGGAAGCCTGGCCCTCGGCGGGACGCTTGGCCTGATGGCGCTCATGCTCAAAAAAGAACTGCTTCTGATCCTGGTCGGTGGCGTCTTTGTCGTCGAGGCCCTCTCGGTCATCATTCAGGTGACCGTTTTCAAACTCAGGGGAAAACGGGTCTTCAAGATGGCTCCGATCCATCATCACTACGAACTCAAGGGATGGCACGAGAACAAGGTCATTACCCGTTTCTGGATCATCGGCTTGCTCTTGGCGATCCTGGCACTGGCCACACTCAAGGTGAGGTAGTCCGGATGCCTCTCAAGAACGGAAGCCTGATTCTCGTCGTCGGATTCGGTCTCAAGACCGGCGTTTCCATCGCGCGCTTTGCTCTTACCCGCGGGGTCAGGGTGCGGGCGGTGGACAGCAAGCCGGCGGAGAAATTGGCGGACTCGATGCGCGCCACCGGAAACGCGGTCGAGCTTGTTTCCGGCGGGATGCCTCTCTCGGCCCTGGATGGCGTCTCGCTCGTCGTCCTCTCGCCCGGAGTCCCCAGAAACGGCGAACTCTTGACCGAGGCGGACCGGCGCGGGATTCCCGTGATTGGTGATATCGAATTGGCGTTCCGCTACGCCCGTTGCCGGATGGCCGGCATCACGGGGACCGATGGAAAATCGACAACGACAGCCATGGTGGGGAGCATTCTTGAAACGGCATCCCTCGGACGGGTTGCCGGAAATATCGGCATCCCAGTGCTTGATGTTGTCGACGGAATGGCTCCCGGCTCCATCTTGGCGCTCGAACTCTCGAGCTTCATGCTCGAATCGATCGAGAGGTTCAAACCCGAGGTGGCGGCGATTCTCAATCTGGCCGAGGACCATCTTGACCGCTACCCGGATATGGAGTCGTACCTCGCCGCCAAACTCCGGATTTTTTCCAATCTTGATGCCGGCTGCACTGCTGTCTGGCCAACGGACAATCCCTGGAGCGGGCGGTTTGCCGGGGCCATCCCGGCCGGTGTCCGCAGAGTGAGTTTTGCCCTGGATGATGCCGCTGCGGATGTCCATCTCGGGACGACAGGGGAAGGTGTCGAGATCCTCATGATTGCAGGGGAGCCCTGTCTTCCGGCCGGGGATCTGCCCGTGATGGGCCGACACAACCTCCGGAATGCCGTTTCGGCCGCGGCGATTGCGTTTGCACTCGGGATTTCACGTCAAGCGATTGCAGACGGGCTGCGTGCCTTCCGCGGACTGCCCCATCGTTTCGAGAATGCCGGAACGGCCGCCGGGGTGCGCTTCATCAATGACTCCAAGGCGACGACCATCTCCGCGGTGGCAACGGCCCTCGATTCAGCCGGTGCGGGTTCCTGTATCCTGATCGGGGGACGGGACAAGGGACTGGAGTTCAGTCCGCTCCGGGAAGCCATCCTGCACAAAAATCTTGTCGTCTTTCCCTTTGGCGAGGCCCGGGAAAAAGTCCGCGCACAGCTCGGGTGCGAGCGGGCCGGAGATCCTTCGCTTGAAGTGGTCGTGCGTGAAGCCTGGGAGTATGCCCGCAGAAACAGGGCGGCCGAGATCATTCTCGCACCAGGCTGTACTTCGTATGACGAATTTCCGAATTTTGAAATCCGTGGTGAGTTTTTCAAGGACCTGGTCAAACGGCTCCGGCTGGAGGTGGGCGATGGGGAAACCTGACATGCCGCTCTTTGTCCTCTCCCTGGTGCTGATCCTGCTTGGAGTTCTTCTCGTCTACAGTACGAGCACGACGGTCGGTCGGCGATATTATGACAACACGGATGCGTTTCTCGTCCGGCAGGCCATCGCGGCCTTTCTGGGAATGGCGCTTCTCGTCGGATTGATCTTCGTTCCTCATGAAAAAATACGTGAAAACACGGTTCCGATTGTCGCTGGAATCTTCGTCCTCCTTGTCCTGGTCCTGATACCCGGGATCGGACGGGTGGCCAACAATGCCAGACGCTGGATCGGGTTTGGGCCCTTCCAGATCCAGCCATCAGAGCTTGCCAAACTCGGTGTGATTATCTACCTCTCGATGATCATGACAAAAAAGCGGGCCCAGGGAGTCGTTGCCGTTCTGAGGGGGTTCATGCCACCCCTGATCATCATTGTTCTCATGACAGGGCTGGTCTATCTTGAACCGGATCTTTCGACAGCACTCTTCATTCTTGCCCTCGGGCTGGTTCTCTTTCTCATGGGGGGGGTGCCTCCGGGACACGTGTTCGGCATGATCCTGGCCGCCGTTCCCTTCGGCCTGGTCCTGGTCTTCAGCCATGAGTACATGAAGAGCCGGCTCTTTGCCCACCTCGATCCCCTGACCGATGCCTCGAACAAGGGGTACCAGATTGTGCAATCCCTGCTCTCGTTCCAGCATGGCGGGGCTTTTGGCAAGGGGATCGGGCACGGGACGCAAAAAATGGGTCCGCTTCCCGAATCACATACCGACTTTGTCCTGGCAGCCCAGGCCGAGGAGATCGGCGCTTTCGGAATCACGCTGCTCCTGCTGCTGGTTCTGGCCCTGGTCTGGAGGATCTTCAGGGTCGCTTCCAGATCTACGGACGACTTTTCCAGACTCTTCTGTTTCGGTGTGGCCATGATGATCGGATGGCAGGCATTGGTGAATGCCGCCATGGTGACGGGTCTGGTTCCGACGACCGGGTTGCCGTTTCCGTTTTTCAGTTATGGAGGTTCGTCGCTCCTCATGCTCAGCATGGCATTGGGGATCGTGCTCAATATTTCGAGGTCCAGGACAGCGTGAAGGAGAACAAGGCCATGGTTGTGTTTGTCACGGCGGGTGGCACGGGAGGGCATATCTTTCCCGGACTGGCACTGTATGAAGAACTGGTGCGACGGGGGCACGAGGTGCTCTTTGTCGGATCCAGTGCGGACCGTGTCCGTTTTGAATCCATCGAAAGACTCGGGAACCGCTTTGTCGGTTTTCGGGTCCAGCAGTTGTACCGCAGGAAGATCTGGAAAAATTTTTCCGGCCTGCTTCTCTTCATCAGGGCTGTCCGCGCAGCGCGCGCCCTGATAAAGTCCTTTTCACCTGATGTCTGCGTCGGGATGGGCGGGTTTGCGAGTGCGCCCCTCATACTCGCCTGCAAACTCAAGGGCATCCCGTATTGCATTGCCGAACAAAATGCCATCCCCGGGCGGGCCAACCGTTTTCTGGCTCGCTGGGCGAGTGCCGTTTTTTTGAATATGCGGCAGGCCTTTGACGGATTCAAGGGAAGAATCCGTGAACGCTGCCATATCACCGGAAACCCGGTCCGTCCCGGTTTTGGCGCGGTTTCACAACGCGAAGCCCGCCAGAGGATGGGACTCGTTCCCAAGGGATTTGTCCTGGGCATAACGGGGGGGAGCCAGGGGGCGCGTGCGATCAATACCGCCATGGCCAGCTTTGCGCGCAAGCATCGCAAGATCACGCTTCTCTGGAGTTCCGGCAATGCCGGGTATGCCGAGGTGACGGAAGCCTGTGCCGGGCTGGAAAACGTCTTTGTCCACGCCTTTGTCGAGGATATGGCCGCCTTCCTGTCGGCTTCTGATCTGGTTGTCTCCAGGGCCGGGGCGACGTCCCTTTCGGAGCTTGCGTCCTGTTCGGTGCCGTCCGTCCTGATCCCGTACCCTTGGGCCGCGGATGATCACCAGACCAGGAACGCGCGGGCCTGGGAGGCCGCCGAGGCAGCGATCGTCGTTCCGGAGGGCGCTGACTTTGGCGAGCGTCTGGAAAACACAATCAACGATTTGGTCAAAAAGCCGCAAAGACTCGAAATGATGCGCAAGGCTGCAGGCAGACTCCATGATGCGACAACCCTTGGCAGGATGGCGGATCTGGTTGAGGCATCCGGCAGGTCGAGACGCGGTTCGGAGGAAGGATGAGAATGGAGCGTGAATTGAAGGCTGAGAGGATCGGCGTTCTCTGCGGTGGCATGTCTGGCGAGCGCGAAGTCTCGCTCCGGAGCGGGGAGAACGTGTATCAGGCCTGCCGCCGGCTCGGTCTGGATTGCGTCAAGATCGATGTGGGAAGCGATATTGCCACCCGCCTCGTTGAAGAAAGAATCAGCCTGGCCTATATTGCCTTGCACGGGAAGTGGGGGGAGGACGGCTGTGTCCAGGGCCTCCTCGAACTTTTGCGGATCCCCTATACCGGCTCCGGTGTCATGGCCTCCGCCATCGGGATGAACAAGCTCTATACAAAAAGGATTCTCGAGGCCGAAGGGATCCCCGTCCCGGGCTGCGTTGTGATCGACCAAGCCGATCCGGAAGGGAGTGCGGAGGAGGCCATCAAACGCTTCGGGCTTCCTCTTGTGGCCAAACCGGTCGAGGAGGGTTCGTCGATTGCGGTCACGATCGCTCATGACCGGGAAACACTCCTGGGTGCTGCCCGCGATCTGGCACAACGCTATCATCAATCGATCATCGAGTGCTTCATTGCCGGGAAGGAGATCACGACGGGCGTGCTCGGTACGGGCAGTGCTGCCCGGGCCCTTCCCATCCTCGGATTGGAGCCGGTGGCCGGCAAGGAGTTCTATGACTACGAGGCCAAATATACTCCGGGAATGACACGGTTTATCCTTCCGGCCGATCTTCCACCCGAGATCACCCGTCGTGCGCAGGACCTGGCGGTCCAGGTCCATCGTACAATCGGGTGTCGGGGGGTTTCACGCGTCGATGCCATGGTCCAACCGGATGGTGCGATCAGCATTATCGAGATCAACACCCTCCCGGGAATGACAGCGACCAGTGATCTCCCGGCTGAAGCAGCCGAGGCGGGCATCAGTTTTGACGGGGTTGTCGAGAGAATCCTGCTTTCGGCGCTCGAGGATTGTACCTTTTGATCCTCGGTGTGGTGGGAGTGAGTCCCGAAGGCTGTGGTTGGGCCTGACGGAAAAAAGATTTTTTAAGGTTTTCATAAAAAAAGACTTGCGCTGGCTGGAATGAATCCGTACAATGGCTAAATTCCGGCAATGGTTTTCGGGAGGGGCATTTGAACAGTACCATTGCAGTCGGTCTTGATATCGGGACA
>DAIREN010000143.1:0-7771 GCA_036795535.1 Spirochaetota bacterium | reverse complement strand
ACAGGGCTGTTTTTTCAAAACGCCAGTTCGGATCATCAATGAAGCCCTTTGTCTACGCAACCGCGATCGAGAAAGGGACCGTGACCGCCGCGACCGTCATGGAAGACAAGTGGCGGAGTTATCCCGTCCCTGACGGGATGTGGAGTCCCAAAAATTATGATGGTTCTTTTCACGGGATGGTCTCGATCCGCAAGGCGATGACGTTTTCGATCAATACGATTGCCGTCGAGACGATCAACAAGCTCGGACCAGGCGAGGTCGCCTCACGACTTCGCAAGACCTTCTTTTACAAGCGGGGCTTCCCGGCCATCCTCTCCCTCCCGCTCGGATCGGTTGAGCTCTCGACCCTGGATGCGGCACGCCTCTTCTCGGTCTTTGCCTCGGGCGGATATCGGGTCAAGCCCCTCTTCATCCGCTCCATCCAGGACAAGGACGGCAAGGTTCTCTATAATTTCGAGACGGGATACGCCATCAAACGGCCGCGCGAGAACAAGAGTACCGTCCCGGACACTCTTGAATTCGACAACGATAACGCGGCCGGCAGGGACCTTGTGCTGGATCCGGGCGCGGTCTACATTGTGACCGACATGATGCGGGATGTCCTCACGGCCGGAACCGGCTATTATGCCCGGGCCAAGAGCGGGCTTTCGATCAATGCCGCCGCCAAGAGCGGGACATCGGACAACAACCGGGATGCCTGGTTCTCCGGTTTTGTGCGGAATACCGTCGCTGTCGTCTGGGTCGGGTTTGATGATGACAAGACCTCGCTGCCCAACTCGATGACCGGCGGGATTGCGGCCGGCCCGATCTGGGGCCAGTTCATGGCCGGTTCCTTTTGGCGGGCCGAACCCTATGCTTTTCCAAGGCCGGCCAATGTCGTGACACGCGAGATCTGTCGCGAGAGCGGGAAACTCGCCACCGAGCGGTGCACCACGACGGCCAGGGAACTTTTTTTGGAGGAGCATGTTCCGGAAGAAAGTTGTCCGATCCACCAGGGGCGTAAGCTCGATCAGGGGAGTTCCACCCGGACACGCCAGTACGAGCGGGACGAGATCGATTTCGGAAACGGTGACGATCCGGCGACCAATGCCCCCGTGCGGACAAACACTGTTGCACGGACAAATATCAGGCCAACCACCCGGACAGGAGCACGGCCATGAGGTTGCGGATTCTCGCACTATCGCTCGTGGTGTGTGTTGCTCCGTCACTCTCCGCGGCCTTCACGACGGATCGCACCAATACTTTCGAGTGGGCCGGGGACATCACGGCCATCCTCCAGTACAACGGAACGGCCATGTCCAAGATGACTCCGGTTTCCTCCCTGGCCCGTTTTTCTTTTGAATACTCGATCCAGCCCGGGTTTGCCGTTGTCGCCCGGGCCTATGCCTCCAGCGGGAGAAACCGGCTGCATCGGGTGCCGGGTGCGGACGCACCGGTCAACACGATCGCGGCCATGCCCATGGAAACCATGGTCAGCAACGGGAATACCTGGCCGGTCAGGCTTGACGAGATGGGGATCCGCGTCAGGGGGAAGCATGTCTCGCTGACGGCCGCCTTGACCGACCTCTCACGGGCCTGGGGCGATGATGATGGCGTGATGAACAATCCGCTCTCCAGTGATGTCGCGGACGGATTTGTCAACGGACACTTTGTCCGGAACCTGGCTGTCAACTGGACGGAGGAGGACTTCTTCAGGTCAGTCCCCGCCGTTGTTGCCCGCTTTGTCCTGGATGACTGGATCACGCTCAAGACCGGAATGACTTTTGGGGATTCGGAGTACCATTTTTTCATCCGTAACAGCGGATTCCTCCAGTGTGACATCTCGTGGTCCCTCTTCGGCGAGGGTGGTGCGCTTTCCCTCGGAATCGGCGCCTCGGATGCGGACAAGTCCAATACCCACAAGCTCTCGCCCTCCGCCGGTGTCTGGCTCCACCAGAGCCTGGGGCGGGGCCTGACGGTCTTCGGCCAGTTCTCCCACGCCGAGGAGTCCAACCGTGTCTCGACACTCTTCGGGACCTGTCTCTGGCATGCCTCCGGTGGCCTGGTCTGGCAGGATCTCCAGGGCGATCACCGGGTCGGACTCGGTCTCTCGACGGCCCGGTTTTACGGTGACGCCCATAACGAAAAGTCCGCGGAAATCTTCTGGCGGATCCGGTTGTTCAAGGAAGTATTCCTGACGCTCGATCTCGCCATCCTCAAGAATCCGGCCGGGACTGCGCTCCCGGGCGAGGAATGGGTCGCCCTGCCTGCCGCCCGGTTTGGTGCCGCTTTTTAGGGAATGCATGCGGGAAAACTGCCTTGAAACGAGGCGGGGTATGTCCCGGGATCGAAACAGGCGCAGGCCTCCACCGGGATGGATGAAGGCCGTGTCCCTGGCGCTTCTCGCAGGCCAGATGCTCCCGCCTGAAATCCCTTGAAAAAGGGACGCACGCCCGACGGGTTTAACCCAGGAGACGCCGGAGCCACCAGAGGAGACCCAGACCCGAGAGCAGCAAGGCCAGAGCCGCGCGGAGCCGGGTCGGGGGTGGTGCCGGCGGGTACTCGTAGAGAAATTCCGGATTCCCGTGGCTGGCCAGACCGGTTCCAGCCGAAGCAAGCCGGCTTTCGAACCCGTTTTTCATGTGGGTAAAGAGGGAGGAGAGCCAGGCATCCCGCATCGCCCGTTCGGCCTGGAGATTGGTGCTCGTAGCCGGGTCAATCCTGTCGGCCAGCGATTTCGGGACACGCAGGGCAAAGTACCAGCCGGGCGCCAGCCCGATGGTTTCACCGCGCAGGACCGAAGTATCAAAAGGATAGTGAGCGACCCGGTCCGAGGCCTCCTTGTCACTGATATCCGGATAATCCCGTTTGATCATCTCCCTGCGCCAGAAATGGCTCTCCGGGACCGTCTTCCAGTCGAGCCGGTTTTTTCGGGCGACGGCATTGGTTGGAGCCTCCGGGCCGGTCGCATGATTGGTGGCCGTGACCCGCTGGGCAAGCAGGATCGAATCGGGGACCAGCCCGGCAAACTGCGGGGTGGTGATGAATTCAAACTGGACGAGAAGCAGCCCGGCAAAACCCGTCAGGATCAGCGAGCCGGTCACGCCCAGAATTTTTGGCACTGAGAGCCGTGAACGATCGATCCAAAGGAGAAAGAGGGTCAGAGTCAGCGCCGCCAGGGATGCTGCCAGCGCCTTGACTCCCATCAGGACAATGTAGAGCAGACGGATATCCGCATCCCGGACGATCGGCTCTCCCGAAGTTTTGGCCTTGATCCCGTGGACGGCCAGTTCATCGAGGTAGGCGGCCGCCAGATTGGTGAGCGCGTTGCTGGCCTGGGCGGGACCGAGTTCGCTGGAGGTATACTGGAATTGGAGGTAGAGTTTCCCGGACGGGATGCCGCCTTCGGCGCTGGAGCCGGTGAGCGAGGCATCAACCCAGCTCTGACGATCCTCGGGAAACAGCAGAGGGACGCGGGAGCGCAGCCGAAGGGAGCGCAAAGGTTCGTTCCATGAGCCCATGCCTGGCGGAGGAATCTCTGCACGCCAGTCGCCCGTATCGATGGAAATGGCCATGGCACGATCGGTCCCGGAAAAAATGACCGGCGCGCCGTCGGAGATCTCGCCGGCCAGATCAAACTGGAAAATGAAGGCCAGGGCCAAAATCCAGATGATAGCCGCCGCCAGAGTCACAAAACGTTGCTTGTTCATGCGTTCCTCCGCTTCGATGCGAATGCAGATACAAAAGATAGGTATATTTTATGAATAAGGATGACGCATGAAGACGGCTCGTGAATGGAAAGAATACCGCCTGGTTGACAGCGGTGACGGCGAAAAGCTTGAGTACTGGGGGGACTGGCTCCTGGCCCGGCCCGATCCGCAGGCCATCTGGCCCAAGTCCGCACCCGAAAAATGGGCAGCGGCCCACGGCTGGTACCACCGCAGCGGCGAGGGTGGGGGACACTGGGAATGGCGGGCAGCGCTTCCCCACGAATGGGAAATTCACTGGCGGGATCTGGCGTTTTTGGTCCGGCCGACGGACTTCAAGCATACCGGCCTCTTTCCCGAGCAGGCCGTCAACTGGGACTGGATGCAGGACGCCATCCGTAGGGCCGGGCGGCCGGTCTCCATCCTCAATCTCTTTGCCTATACGGGTGCGGCGACGGTGGCCTGCATCGCGGCCGGCGCCGAGGTCTGCCATGTGGATGCGGCCAAGGGCATGGTGCGCTGGGCCGAGCGGAACCTCGAGATCAACGGTCTCCGGCAAAAGCCGCTCCGCCTGATCGTGGATGACGTGACGGCCTTTGTCCGGCGCGAGGCCCGCCGCGGTCGGCGCTACGACGCCATCATCATGGACCCGCCTTCGTACGGTCGGGGAAGTCAGGGGGAGACCTGGAAGATCGGACGCGACCTGCCCGAACTCCTTGTCGCCTGCCGGGCGGTCCTCTCGGCGAACCCGCTCTTTGTCCAGATCAACGGCTATACCGCCGGCTATCCGGCCACGGTCTATGCCAATCTCTTGCAGGCCATCATCGGGGGGGCTGGCCGGAGCGAGTGCGGTGAAATCGGGCTAGCCTCCGAGTCCGGTCTGGTCCTGCCCTGCGGCATCTACGCCCGCTGGCTCCCTGCTCCGACGTAAGGAGGCGAGAGCCAACGACCCGGACAGCACAGCACCCGGCCGCAGGGACCGGGTGCGTATTATGGATAAAACTGTAAGCGGTCAGACCGGAGCGAGCAATTCCTGGTCGATGACCTTTTTGAGGGCATCCTTGGGCAGGGCACCGGCCGACATCTGGGGCTTGCCGGTCTTGGGGACAAAGAGCAGACTGGGAATGCTCTGGATTCCGAAGGCGCCCGCCAGTTCCATTTCGCTCTCGGTGTTGATCTTGTAAAAATTGACCTTCCCGGCGTATTCTTTCGAGAGTTCTTCGATGACGGGGGCGATCATCTTGCATGGTCCGCACCAGTCAGCGTAAAAATCGATCACGCAGGGCAGCTCACCCTGAAACTCCCATTCCTTCTTGTTTTCGTAGTCAAATACGTCCTTGAGGAACATATCTTTGGTCATATTGGTTGCCATGGCTGTCTCCTTGGGTGATTGATATATAAATAAAATACTATATAAGAATCATAAAATCAAGAGTTTTTTTACAATGCAGTGCAGGCGAGCCGGATCCGGATCGAAAGAGTATTTTTAGCGCATGCGCTCCAACGAATTCACGCCCCTGATCCTGGACGAGGACAACCACATCCTGGTGGTGGTCAAGCCGGCCAATCTTCCGTCCCAGGCCGATGCCTCCGGGGACGAGGATCTCTTGTCCCTCCTCAAGGACTACATCCGCCGGCGGGACAACAAGCCGGGAAACGTTTTTTTGGGGCTGGTGCACCGCCTTGACCGGCCGACCTCGGGACTGATGGTCTTTGCCAAGACGAGCAAGGCCGCCGCCAGACTGGCCCGCGCGATGCAGCAGGCTGCATTCCATAAAGAATACTGTGCAGTCGTACGCGGGGGACTTCCGCCAACGACGGCGTGTGATCCTGAGGGCTGGACGCGCTGGGAGGACTGGTTTGTAAAGGATCACGCCGCCAATCTGGTCAGGGTTGTGCCTGAGGATCTGCCCGGGGCCCAGCATGCCGCGCTGGTATGGAAGGGCGAGGGACAGGCCGGTGATCTCGGTTTGATCCGGCTCAGACTTTTGACCGGACGCAGCCATCAAATCAGGGTCCAGGCTGCCACACGGGGTTTCCCCCTCTGGGGGGACATGCGCTATGATCCTGCACACAACCGGGCTGGAATGCAATTGGCGCTGGTCGCCTGCGAGCTGGCCTTCCCGCATCCGGTGCAGGACAGACTCTGCCGCTACAGCCTGCCACTGCCGGCAGGGGAACCCTGGCGGAGATTTGCCGCAGACGGCGGGGATGGATGAGTCTTGTCCATTCCTTGAAGACGGGAATGTATGGAGGATGCATGAAAACACACGCTGTCTGCCCCAAGTGCGGATCAGGTGAGATCGCAGTCTCAGGCGGGTCCGGCAGACAGGGCCACAACGTCATCCTCACGGGGTGGACGTACCTCAGTGCCGTGGCCTGCGAACAATACATCTGCCTGGGCTGCGGGTATGTTGAGCAGTACGTCAGGGAGAGCGCCGGTCTTGAGACAATCGCCGGCAAGCTTCCCAGTCACAGAGGGAGTGAAAACGAAGCATGATGCCGCGTCTGACATTGTTTGAGCTCTGGCTGGTGTTCGCCGGCCTCTGCGCTCTTGCCGCCTGGGTTTCGTACAGGCGGCGTGCCAGGGCCCGCTGGCCGCAGGTGTTTTTTTCTTTTTGGGGAACCTTGTCCGGCGCGCTGGTGTCACGAGCCGGTCTTGCCGTGCTGGCAGGCGCTGCGCTGGCGACATGGGGACTGGTGGCCAGTGGTCTGGATCGCGATCTGCAGGCCTGGTTCCAGGAGAGTGACCCCCTGGGCCGCGAGTTTTCCCGGGCGTTTCTGGTGGGAGGCAACTACTGGCACCCTCTCATGGGCGGGCTGATCCTTGTCTGGGCCCGGGTGCGCCACAATCGCACCCTGTTTACGGCGGCGGCGGCGGCCCTGCAGGCCATCATCGCCAGCGGACTGGTGGTCAATGGTCTCAAGTGGATGACGGGCCGGCGCGGTCCGGCGCGCATCCTTGTTCCCGACTGGAATGACCTGTCCATGTATGCCTTTGTGCGCCCCTTCAAAAAAACGCACGACCCATCGGATTTTGCTTTGGATTTTTGGAACCACGGATTTGCCGACGGACGGTTTTTCTGGCCCTCGGGACATACGGCCACCGCCTTTGCCTTCGCCGCCGCCTGGACCGTCGCTTTCTACATGGTTGTGCGGGCCCAAAGGCCTGCAATCGATACCATCGACCGTAGGGGTGAATGCAATTCACCCCTACGGTGCGGGGGCGCCAATGCACTCCAACGGACCGGGGGCACATGCGATGCACCAATACACAACGTGGACGCGAATGCCCCCCGGACAAACGTGGTCACATGCGATCTAACCATGCAAAACGGAGACGCGAATGCACACCAAGGGACCGTGGTCGATACCATGGACCGTAGGGGTGAATGCAATTCACCCCTACGGTGCGGGGGCGGAATGGCCATCGCGATGGCGGTTCTCCTGTGGGGAACGGCCATCATGACTGGCGTTGCCATGATCGACGGCGATTTTCATTGGACCTCGGACGTCATCGCCGGGGCACCGCTGGGAACCCTGATCGGCGTCGCCGTCGGCCGCGCCTTCGCCCGCCGGGAAAACCTGTAAAACACAATACCGTCATACGTAGAGGCGGGGTGTTGTGGTCCCGCAATAACAATAATGGAATGCTGTCTTTGTTCCGCAAAAACAATGATGGAATGCTGTCTTTCGTAGAGACGCGATTCATCGCGTCTCGGATGGGCCACATATATGACGCCTGCCGATTTCGTCCTGACAAAACACAATACTGTCATGCGTGGGGCGGGTTTCAAACCCGCCCCTACCGGCGGGGGCCTGTTGTGATCATGCATAACCAATAATGGTGTGCTGCCTTTGTCCCGAAAAACAATATTGGAATGCTGTCTTTCGTAGAGACGCGATTCATCGCGTCTCAGATGGGCCAAATATTGGACGTTGGCCTGTTTTCGGCTTGGCACATCACGATTTCGTTATGCGAATCCGGGATTCGTACCAGAATTCCATGAAACAATGATGTGTGTCCCGGATTGCACAAATTCTTTGATTTGGTGCGTATATCAATGGATGGAACAATGCCGCCA
>DAIREN010000142.1:0-7995 GCA_036795535.1 Spirochaetota bacterium | reverse complement strand
TCAGGCGGGACGACAGTCCTGTTTGTCAGTCATGACATTGGTGCTGTTCGCAGTTTGTGCTCGGAATGTGTCTATCTCCAGCACGGCAGGGTGCACTCGGCTGGTCGGGCTGCGGATGTGGCCGGTCAGTACATCCGGGATATGCGCGAGGCTATGAATGGCGAGTTGCAGAAACACATCCGTGTTTCTGCCGAACTACCGGCTTCGCAAGATCAACCGGTTGCCACTGCCACTGCCGGTGACAAGCCTGCGGCTTCAACTCCGGACGGCACAGGAAATGCTGACGAGTTGCCGGACAGGTTGGTTCGAAACCAGGCGTTTGACCAGCGGGTGCAGGAGTTCCGCTATGGAACCGGGAAGGCAAGGATTACCTGGGCCGAGATGATCGATGACGAAGGACTTCCTGTTCAGCAGATCGTCTTCAATCAGCATGTCCGCTTGCGCATATTTTTTGAGAGTTTTGCCGATTTCAGTTTGACAGCGACCTATGGTCTTTTTGATGACAAGAAAAACAGCCTTTCAAGCACAGGATTTTTGGGATCAGTGGGTCATTTGCTTGAGGTTCGTGCCGGTGACTACTGGGTTGTTGAATATGATCTTGCTCTGCCTCTTGCCGAAGGAAATTTCTCGTTTCAGGTGCATCTTTCTGAGCCTGGAGCTTCGGATGACAATCCTGAATTCATTGATGTTGTTCCGGATGCCGTTGTGTTCAAGGTTGAACGCAGAAGGCCCCATCGTGTCTGGGGGAAATTCGAGCTGTTTCCCAAGTTGAAATTCAGGAGAGTTGATTAATGAAACTTTTTTTTTCACGATTTTCGATGAAAAATAATATCGCAATCCCGGATTTTTTCATTCTTGGGGCTCAAAAATCAGGAACAACTGCTTTGTTTGAATACTTATCAATGCATCCGCAGATAATCCCGAATGCGATCAAGGAAATACATTTTTTTGACAGTGAGAGACGTTATTCAGAAGGTTTTGATTTCTATTTGTCTCAGTTTGCAAAAAAAGGAGAAGGACAGCTGGTTTTTGATGCTTCTGCCGGCTATCTCCATTATCCGGATGCGCCAAAAAGGATATATAAATGGAACAAGAGCGCCAGGATGATTGCCTTGCTTCGTGATCCTGCAGACCGGGCCTATTCTGCGTGGAATATGTATAAAAAATTTTATGCAATGGATCGTGAGTGGTATTTGAATGGTTGGCTGTCAATGCATGGACAAAGAAATGGCGTAGAAGTTGTCCGCCGGAGTGATCAGGCTATTGAGGATTTTTTTGTTTGCCTCCAGGAAGAGATCGACCTTGAGAAAAAGCATAACGGCAAGGTTGTATTCGAAGCACCAATCCTTTCCCATGGAAAATATGCGGAGCAGTTGGAGAGATACTATTCATTTTTTGCAAAAGATCAGGTTCTTGTTCTCGAGAGTGACAGTTTCAAGAGAGATATTCCAGGAGGTATGCAAGAGATTGAAGAGTTTCTTGGGATTGGGCATCATGATTGGGGGTCTTGCGGTTTGCGCTTTGTTCATGAGGGCGGGTATGCCGAGCCAATGCATGACAATGCAAGAGTATTGCTGAAACAGTATTATGAAAAATTGAACCAGAGCCTTTATGCTTTGCTTGGGAGAGATTTTGGATGGGCATGATTCTTCCCTGGATTGAAAGGTAGTATGGTGAATTTTATATCTGAAGCCATAGGCTCAGAGGAGGTATTGTGTTCGGTATTGTAAAAAAAATATGGACGGATGCCGCATTGTGTCCGGTTTGTAAGGCGATGCCGGCAGGTTTCCTCCCTCTTGATAATTATTACCGTTTGAATGCCAACAAGCATGGCTACCCCCATTTTGGCAAGTGCGAGATGACAGCTCAGAAAACGTATACTTGCGTTGCTTGTGGCGCTTCTGACAGGGAACGGCTGTATGCCTGCTGGATGCGGATGCAAATTGAAGCAGGGATGCTGACACGAAAAACCAATGTCCTGCATTTCGCACCAGAGGCATCTCTTGGGCGACTGGTTAAAGAGTTGTTTGATGAAGTTGATACTGCGGATCTCTTGATGTCAGGCTGTGATTATGCGGCTGATTTGATGAATCTCCCGTTTGAAGATAATAGATATGATTTTTTTCTCTGTAGCCATGTGCTTGAACACGTTGAGTCGGACGACAGGGCCATTGAGGAATTATTCAGGGTGTTGAAGCCCGGAGGATGCGGTATCCTGATGGCCCCAATAGCGCTGCGTCTAAAGAAGACATACGAGGACAACTCCATGGTTGATGAAGCCGATCGTTGGCGGTGCTTTGGCCAAAATGATCATGTCCGCTTGTATGCTCATGACGATTATGTGCAAAAGATTGAGTCCAAGGGTTTTCGGGTCAGTCAGCTCGGCGTTGCGTTTTTTGGTAAAAAGACTTTCAGGCGATTGGGTTTAAAAAAATCGAGCATCCTCTATGTGGTGCATAAATGATACCGGTTACAAAAACGTTTTTACCCGATCTTGCAGAATATGAAAAACTGCTTACGGGGATCTGGGCATCCGGGCAGATTACCAATAACGGCCGTCTCTGTCAGGAGTTGACAACCCGGCTCTCTGCCTATCTTGGAGTGACAGGGTTCGAGTTGGTCTCAAATGGAACCCTGGCGATTCAGTTGGCGATCCGGGCACTTGGTCTTTCAGGCGAAATCATCACAACTCCCTATAGTTATGTTGCGACAACAAGTGCCATTCTTTGGGAAGGGTGCAAGCCAGTTTTCGTTGATATTGACGAGAACTCGTTTTGTCTTGATCCTGCGCTGATTGAAGCCGCCATTACCGATAAAACCAGTGCAATTCTGGCAACCCATGTCTACGGGTATCCGTGTGATGTTCACGGAATCCAGGCTGTCGCGGATCGTCATGGTTTGAAGGTGATCTATGACGCGGCGCATGCCTTCGGTGTGCGGATGGGTGGCCGGTCCGTGCTTGAGTATGGCGACTGTTCCACACTAAGTTTTCATGCGACAAAACTCTTTCATACGACAGAGGGGGGCGCTGTTGTCTGCAGGGATTCTGCTGTTGCGCAGCATGTCTATCTGATGAAAAAGTTCGGCCATATCGGCGAGGATGAGTATCTCGAAATCGGGATCAATGCCAAGCTGTCCGAATTGCATGCGGCCATGGGTCTGGCACTTCTGCCCCATATCGACCGGATTCGCGATGAGCGTAAAAGATGCTCGCAGACCTATGACGCACTGCTTGGGGACTGTGGGTTGCGGCGGCCATTGCTGCCCGCGGGATGTGAGTACAACTACGCATACTATCCGGTCGTTTTTCCCTCGCATGAAGTCATGATGCGTGTGCGACAGGCTTTGCTTGACAACGGTATCGGGCCAAGACGGTATTTTTATCCATCCCTGAATACGCTCCCGTACCTTGATGCCGCTTCCCGCCGGATTTGTCCCGTTTCCGAGAGTATCGCCGATCGCGTGCTCAGTTTGCCACTGTATGTCGATCTCGCGTCAAGTGAAATAGAAATCATTGCCGGCTTGATGCAGCATGCTGTTCGATGCGGGGAGGGTGGCTGGTGAAGATTGCGATTATGCAACCATATTTTTTCCCGTATATAGGCTATTGGCATTTGATGCGTGCTGTTGACTGTTTCGTGGTGTTCGATGATGTGAATTTTATTCAGCGGGGCTGGATCAACAGAAACCGGATCCTTGTCAATGGCAAGCCATCATTGTTCACGATGCCGCTTGACCAAGCATCGCAAAACAGGAGGATTTGCGACATAACCATTTGTTCCGATGTGCCATGGCGTGAAAAGCTGTTAAAAACTGTCTCAAATACGTACCGTCGTGCTCCATACTATTCATCTGTGATCGGTTTGATCGAAAACGTGATTTCGAACCAGGAGAAAAACCTCTCCAGGTTTCTCTGTCACCAATTACACGCCATTGCATCGTATCTGGGTATTGATGCCGGGATAAAGCCAACAAGCAGAGCCTACGGCAATGCTTCATTACAGGGCCAGTATCGGATCATTGATATTTGCAAAAAAGAAAAAGCGACCGTGTATCTGAATCCGCCCGGAGGCAAAGCTCTCTATGATCCACAGTTATTCAAAGATTCCGGGCTGGATCTGCATTTTGTGACGCCTTTACCCGTTAAATATCCTCAGTTTGTTCATGAGTTCGTTCCATGGTTATCCATCATCGACGTGATGATGTTCAATTCGCAGGCGGCAATTGTTTCATTGCTTGACAGGTATTGCCTTGAATGAATCAAGCACCAGATTTTGCTGAAAGGTTTTTCTGGGGTAATGTGATTGCATAATCAGGGAGAAACAGGCATCGGATGAATCTGCTGGTATGGGCTACTATTCGTGTCGTGGGTTATGGATTATCAACTTGGAGGAATGACGATGAATCAAGTTGCTGTTTTTGGTGTGCCGCGTTCCGGGACGACTTGGCTATGCCAGATTTTCAACAGCCATCCGGATGTCGTTGTCCGTTATCAACCACTATTTTCATATGGGCATAAAGGGGCACTGACGGAGAGATCCAGCAGTGAAGAGATTGATAGATTTTATCAAAGCATTGTACAGTCCAGTGATGAATTTGCAACTATGCGTTCTGACTGGCAGAAAAATTTCCCTGTTTTCGAGAAAAGCGGACATTCTACCCACATTGTTTTTAAAGAAACACGGTATTTGAATGTTATTGAGAATATGCTTGCTTGCCATGGGCAAACGCTTGTCGTGGGGATTGTGCGCAATCCGCTTTCGGTGTTGGCTTCTTGGGTTAATGCACCGAAGGAATACAATCCGGACTGGGATTTGATGCTTGAATGGCGCGATGCTCCTTCGAAAAACATGAACAAAGAGGAAGAGTTTTACGGATTTGCCAGATGGAAAGAGATGGCAGAGAAATTTCTTTTTTTCGAGAAGGAATATCCGGAGTCTTTCCTTCTTGTGCGATATGATCATTTGAACCGGCAGCCACAGGGAGAGACGAATCGTATTTTCGACTTTTGTGGGCTTTCCATGTGTGATCAGGTCAATGAATTTATCACTGAGAGCAAATCTCGGCATGACAGTGATCCTTATTCGGTCTATCGTTCTCGTGCTGACGATAAGCAATGGAAAAATGTTTTGCCGGAAGAGATAGTTCGCCAGGTTCGAGATGAGCTTGCAGGTACATCTCTTGAGTCATTTCTATGCGACGGGAGCGATTGATGAGTGCGTGTGGTCTGATAATCTTTTTGGCCACAGTATTCGGGCGTGGTTGCCTTGGGAATGACTGATTCGACCACTCTTCATCCTTGAGAGAGTCGGTCAAGTGATGCATTCCCTGTATTTGTAATTCTTTGGTGATAGTATTGCTGGTACGGGATTCCGATGATATAAAATTGGTTAAATTTCGAAATTACCAGTTTTGGAGATACAGAGGTTGATATGGACACATCCTCTATGGTGTGTCTTGATCCGGAAGGTAAGTATGTCAAAAGTGTCAGTAATTTTATCTTCATTTAACCATGAGGAATTTTTACGGGATGCTATCGATAGCGCCCTCACTCAAACTTTTGAAGATTTTGAGTTGCTGATTTGGGATGATGCATCAAAGGACACGTCCTGGGATATCATCAATACATACAAGGATCACAGGATACATGCTGTGCGGAATGACGAGCAGCGCCGTGGTATTTGGGGCATAAACAAGGCCATTACAGAAATCGCGGTCGGTGAATACATCGCGATCCACCATTCGGATGATCTTTGGGAACCGGAAAAGCTGGCGGAGCAGGTGGCGTATCTTGATGCACATCCCGACATCGGGGCGGTTTTTACCAAGGTCTTGCCAATCACGGAAGATGGCAGTCCTCTGTCCGATCCGAAACACTTTTACTCCTCCGTCTTCGAGCAGCCAAACCGGAACAGACACGAATGGCTTCGTTTTTTCTTTGAGCGGGGGAATGCACTCTGTCATCCAAGTGTTTTGATCCGCAGAAAGTGTTACGAGGATTGCGGATTGTACCGGTTTGGACTGGCGCAGCTTGGCGACTTTGACATGTGGATCCGTCTCTGCCTGAAGTACGAGATTCATATCCTCGACAGGAAACTCACCCGCTTTCGTGTGCGAGCGGGTGAGTTGAATACAAGCGGGGACCGGCCCGAGGTCAGAACAAGAAGCCAGTTCGAGTTCTTCCACCTGCTGAAGAATTTTCTTCTTCTTGACAGGGTTGATCTCGAAAAAGTCTTTCCCGAGGCGGTTTCCTTTTCAGCTAAGAGCGGTTGGGTCAAGGAGTATGTCCTGGGCAGGGTTTTCCTCATGCTGAAACCCTATCCTTTTGCGGCCCTGTTTGGTGCTGGCCTGTTGTTCGAGATCGTGACGGATCCCGAAAAAGCGGCAATGGTACGGGAGCAGTATGGTTTTGATTATCGGGATTGCATTGCGCTGACGGGCCAGTACGATTTCTTTTCCACGGAAGAGTTCCGCGGGCTTTGGCTGCGGTTTGTGGATACCGAAGAGCGGATGAAAGAGCTCGCCGCTTCCCATGCCCTTCTCGGCCAGGCTTTGAGCGAGCGAGAACGGCAAATCGCCGAATATGAACGGCTGCTTGCAGAGCGGGATCTTCGGTTGGCCGATCGGGACATGATGATTGCCGGGATGTATCGAGCCTGATCCGGAACAGGCAGGGTGGTCCGGTCAGTCGAGAATTTCCAGAAGACCGGTTTTTTATTGTATATATAAGTGGTATTGGCGTTTGTCCAGGAGGGCTTATGAGAGGGTTTTATATTGTTTTGGGGATTGTGTGTCTGACAGTTATGTCATGTGGACGATCCGGCGAAGGTGTGAATACGATCCGTATCGGGCATTTCCCGAATATTACTCACAGTCAGGCCATCATTGGTCTGGCACGAGGAGACTTTTCCCGTGAGATAGGCACCAATGTGAGGATTGACGTCAAGAGGTTCAATGCCGGCCCTGCCGCGATTGAAGCACTCTTTGCCGGCTCGCTGGATATTTGCTATATCGGGCCCAACCCCGCCATCAACGGGTATGTCAAGAGCCATGGAAAGGCGCTCCGGATTCTTGCGGGGGCAACTTCGGGGGGGGCTGCGCTGATCGTCCGGAAGGAAAGCGGGATTGTTTCGGACAAGGATTTTTCCGGAAAAAAAATTGCCACGCCGCAACTGGGGAACACACAGGATGTTGCCCTCCGTGCCTGGCTGACTGCTCGCGGATTGCATATCGGAGAGAAGCCGGATGAGGTTGCCGTCCTTCCCGTCGGGAATCCTCAAGCGTATGACCTTTTTCGACAGGGCAAGATTGATGCAGCATGGCTGCCTGAACCCTGGGCCTCCCGGCTCGAGATTGAAGCAGGTGGCAGGCTCTATCTGGATGAACGCACACTCTGGCCGGAAGGCGACTTTGTCACGGCACACGTCATTGTACGCACCGAATTTATGAAGACCCGGCCGGATGTTGTTGCTGCCTGGCTGCGCGGCCATGCAGGTGTCACTGCATGGATAGGCACAAACGGGCAATTGGCAAAAAAGGTTCTCAATGACGAGCTGGCACGTATAACGGGCAAGGCTATTCCGGTGGCAGTGCTTGAAATTGCCTGGTGGCGTATGCGCGTTACCTGGGATCCGGTTGCCGGATCCCTCAAGTCATCGGCAGAGGCCGCCTGGAAGGCGGGTATCTTGCCCGCAATGCCTGTTCTTGATGATATTTACGAATTGAGACCGCTCAATGCCATTCTTCGGGAGCGGTCCTTGCCGGTGGTCAAAGGCTTGTAACCTGGAGGTTTCATGAATTTCGCAATGCAGGGGATATCCAAGTCCTTTACATCACGGCGTGGCATGGTTGATGCCATCTCCGGAGTTGATCTCGAAGTCCGTGATGGTGAATTCCTATGTATTCTCGGGCCATCCGGTTGTGGAAAGTCCAGTCTTCTCAATATCATGGCCGGGCTTGACCGTGAGTATCAGGGACAAGCCCTGGCCAACGGCA
>DAIREN010000141.1:0-8100 GCA_036795535.1 Spirochaetota bacterium | reverse complement strand
TAGTTCGAGACCGGTCTCCAGCCCCCCGAGATCGATCCGGGCACGGAGTCCGCTTCCTAAAAGGAAAGACCGTCCATAGCTCCCCCGATCCTCGTCGCCGAGTCGCTCAAAGCCCGCACCAGCCATCAGGCCCGCTTCGAACACCAAACCGGCTGGCAAACCCAAGGGCGGGGCCCACCAGGAACGGGCGAGCAGACTGGTCAGACGGTAGCTGAAACCGGTCACTCCGGAGAGGGTGTAGGGTGCGTACCCGAGGGCCAGTCCCAGGGATGCCGGCCAATGGGGCTCGCGAAAGTCTGTGAAGAGCGTGACCCGGCCCGCCCCATCCAGCGAACCGGCGAGCCCGGGGGCAAGGGCCCACGACCCGCCGGCTGAAACGCCGGTCAGCATCCCGGCGGAGAGACCGGTTGCGGGCAGGACCAGACCGATGGCCAGTATTGTGAGGATGCGTCGCATACCGTGGAGTATAGCACGGACGGAAGATTCCCGCGCAAGTCTCATGGTATCAATGGAAGTACTTGACGCACTGGAGTCCAGGGCTTTACCATTTTATTTTCCATATAATACAGTACAGATGGTGGAGGCCTATCCATGGATCTTTTCGAAAAATGTACAGCATCCCCGGTTGCCAAGCATGCCAGGGATTTTATGGAACGGGGCATCTACCCTTATTTCCGGCCGATTTCGACTGGTCAGGATACCGAGGTCTGGATCGAGGGCAAAAAATACCTGATGCTTGGGTCGAACAGCTATCTTGGTTTGACATCGGATCCAAGGGTGATTGCGGCGGCCAATAAAGCGACCCTCAAGTACGGGACGGGAAATGCCGGTTCCCGCTTTCTCAATGGGACGCTCGATATTCACGAGGCGCTCGAAAGCAAGATTGCCGCACTTTTGGGCCGGGAATCGGCCATCCTCTACAGCACCGGATATCAGACCAATCTCGGTGTGATCTCGGCTCTGGTCGGTCCGGATGATGTGGTCGTCACCGATAAAGCTGACCATGCCTCGATCATTGACGGATGCAAACTCTCGTTCGGAGAGATGCTTCGGTTTCGTCATCAGGACATGGCCCACCTTGAGAGTGTGCTTGCAAAGATCCCCGAGGACAAGGGCATCCTGATCGTGGTTGACGGGGTGTATTCCATGGAGGGCGATATAGCCGATCTTCCAGGGATTGTTCCTCTGGCCAGGAAGTACGGTGCCCGGATCATGGTGGATGACGCTCATGCCATCGGTGTCATCGGGAAGGGCGGCCGGGGGACCGCTTCGCACTGGGCGGAGTTGGGGAAGATCAAGGAACAGGATGTCGACATCGTGACGGGGACGTTTTCAAAGTCATGGGCCTCCCTTGGTGGGTTTTGTGCCTGCTCCCGGGATGTGATGCATTATATGAGGCATGTCTCCCGGTCACTGATTTTTTCCGCCAGCATGACACCCGGAACTGTGGCTGCCGTATCAAAATCCATCGACATCATGCTCGATGAGCCGGAGCGGATCACCAACCTCTGGGCGATCACCCGGATGATGCAGGACGGCCTGACCAGAATGGGATTCGGGATCGGTCACTCCGAGACCCCGATCGTGCCCATCCATATCGGTCAGATGGAGGACGCTTTTCGCATGTGGCGTGGCCTGACGGATGAAGGACTCTTTGTCAATCCGGTCGTCCCCCCCGCTGTTTCACCCGGAGACTGTCTGATACGGACGAGTTATATGGCAACACATACCAAGGAGCAGATGACCATGGCGCTTGAGAAAATCCGGAAGGTTGGCCGGGGACTGGGTCTGGTACGCGAATGATCCGGCCAATTCTCCATTCAGTGCGATCCCTGTGGCGTTCGATGTTGACTGCGCCGGTCTGGTTTTTTATATCGGCTTCTCTGGGAACTGCCGCGATTCTTGTGGATTGGCCTTTCCTCTCCATTCCCCCATTTCTGGTTATGCTCTTTGTCCTGTATTTCTTCCGTGCTCCCTGGCGGGAGACGCCCCGTGATGCAACCCTTCTGTACTCCAGTGCGGATGGTGTTGTGGTACGGGCGGGGCCTTGCGAGAGTCCGTTGCACAAGGGAGGCCGTGGGCAGCGGGTCCTCGTGTTCATGTCCCCCTTGGATGTGCACCGTAATACTGCACCGCTCGATGGTGTTGTGCGCGAGGTGCGGCACATTGAAGGAAAATTTGTTCCTGCCTACCGTCCAGGGATGGAATCGATCAATGAACGGACGACCTTGGTCTTTGGCGACGGCGATGACTCCGTGGTTGTGACGCAGATCGCCGGGATTCTGGCGAGGAGAATCGTGTGCCGCGCACGTCCCGGTGAATCGTACCGCCAAGGCCAGGAGTTCGGTTTGATCCGCTTCGGTTCCGCCAACGAGATTGTCTTTGGCGAGGGATGGGAGATCACGGTCGCGGCGGGCGAGAAGGTCAAGGCCGGGCTCAGCGTGATTGCGAGGAGGAAATGATGCGTCTCTCCTGGATTCCCAATCTCTTCACGCTCGGAAATTTCTTTTTCGGATTTTCTTCGATGCTGGCTGCCCTGCGAGGCCGGTTTGACCTGGCCGTTATTTTTGTGTTCATCTCGATGCTGCTTGACATGTTTGACGGCAGGATTGCCCGGGCGATCCGTACCGAGAGCGCTATCGGCAAGGAGCTGGATTCGTTTGCCGATATGGTCTCCTTCGGAATAGTGCCGGGAGTCGTGTTTTATGCCGCCTTTCTCGGAAACAATCCCCTGTATGGCGATCTCGCCCCGTTCATCGACAGCACGAGTCTCTGGAAACAGGTGACCGAATACTCCTGGACGCATCTTCTGTTCGGGGCGCTTTCGTTCCTCTTCCCCCTGGCCGCGGTGATCCGGCTTGCCCGTTTCAATATCGCCGAGAAAAGTGATACCTTCAGCGGATGTCCTTCTCCTGCGGCTGGTGGGCTGGTCGTCTTTGTCACGGGATTCAGCCAGATCCCGTCACTTGAGTTTATCGTGGAGGCCTTTCCCGGGCTGGCCTCCTTCCAGCTTCCCAGTCTGGCTCTGATACTCTTTTTCGCCATGATGGCCCTCTTCATGGTAATCAAGGTTCCGTTCTCCAAACCCCAGGCCTCCTTCCTTTCGCGACGGATGTTGACCCGCCCGTGGGTGATGGTGCTCAATCTCCTGATTTTGGCCGGCATTGTCTTGTTCTTCAAGTTCTTCATGGTCCTGGCTGGCTTGGGATACGTGCTCTGGTCTCTCGGAACAGGTCTTGTGCAGGAGCTCCGGAAACGCTGAAAATCGCCCATCGTCCTGCCCGAGGTTGTTCCCCAAAACAAAGAGACAGGATCGCCGGAATGATTTTGACGGAAAATGCCGATACTGACAGAGAGTGTGCCCGGGCCGGGTGCAGGTTCGGAAAGATCTGATGCAAGGATGGGGACCCATGGTTGAAATGTCTACTGAACAGGTGCTGGGACTGATTCGCCTGGCAGTACAGGAATCAAACCGGCATCCGGTCATGGCCTGCACGGATGCCGGTGGCCTTCCGCAGATGACGGTCCTCCCGTTTGCACACCTCAACCGGAATCTTTCCCTGATTGTGCTTGTACCAGAGACACTTTCTTCAGATGCCGTTGTCCGCGACCAGCACTGGGTGGAGCTCCAGTTCCATACGCAGAACCATCACTGCTTCGTCCGGTTTGGAGGACGGGTATTCAACAGCCAGGTGGACTCGGTAGCGGAGCGGTTGGTTGAGGGGTATCCCTTTCTCAAGCCCTGGCTGACGGGGGTCAATGCCTCAAAAGTCTCTCTTCTGCAACTCCATACCCAGCTTGTAGGGATTGAACTCTTCCAGTCCGATTCACTCTGGTTCCAGCCCATGCACTTCAGGATCCAGAACGGCGTTCCGGTTGCGATTGATGCCTCGGATATCGGAGAGGTTCAGGCACAGGGCGCGGGGCAGCTTGATACCGTTCGCCGGATCATTACCCACAACCGCGGTCAGATGATCCACAGCATCATTGTCAATGATTTTGCCGGCTTCGCTGCCCATCTCGCGGAGGAGTTCGAGCCACCCGAGGGGCGGGGGGCCGAGGAATGGGTCAATGCCCAGTGGAAACTCTACAAGGGAATCGATCCGGCCGCGATGTCCTTTACCTGGGGCGTGAACGGCTTCGAGCTCAAGCGCGACGGGACGATTGAGTGCCGCTTCTTCCTGGAAATTTCGGATGGCGGGAAAAAGCGCATCATCCAGCAGCAGGAAAGCTGGATTCTCGAGAGTGCAGCATGGAAACTGGTCAGGGTGATGTAACCACAGGGTGGGCCCGGTGATAGGCTGTATCGTTGAAGGCCCGGCCAGCGATCCGGTACATGGCCCGGTGGAGTTCTTTGCGGCAGACGTGACAGAACGGCCATGAGAGACTGCGCATGATGCAGTGTTCCTCCGGGCGCCAGATCCCGCGCGTCCGGTAATATCCGCCTTCCCACGCCTTGATCAGATTTGTGGCTGCGGGCTCTTCTTCGTAAAAGGCGTTCCATTTGATTTTTTTCAGATCGGATGTGGTGTCCACATTCGGCTTGTCGGCAACATAGCTCAGGCTGTAGTGGGCAGCGATCGATTCATCGACATATTCGTCAGCGAGATTGGCGAGGGAGTGTCCCAGTTCATGCAGGGCGATCCGGATTCCGCTGGAATTGCGTGCCGCATAGACGGGGGCGGGGATGGATCCGGTTCCGGCCGGGATCATCGAGCCGGAGCCGCCATAGCGTGCGTCGTTGACAAGGACGACAACAATGTCCTGGGCCGGCGCGAGAAGAACGGTTCGACGGAGTTTTTCAGGCCGACGGATGACAAGGAGTCGGTCGATACCGTAGGCGCCGTACGCCGCGTCAAAGGCGGTGTCCTTGAGATCCTCGTGCTGATTCTGGTCTGCGCCTGATTCCTGGGAGATGGCGCGCACCAGGTGGACATTGCAGAGCCTTTTGAGTTCGGAAAACGGGGGTTCATTGAAGAAGTTCCGGATGAATTCCCTTGCGTGTTGGTCGAAGAGTCCCCCGTGGGCTAGCTCCGCCCGGGTATAGCCGTCTCCCGTTACAACGATGTCCACCGAACGGTTGACAGGCCCGTTGGAGAGAACGGTGCTCACTTCCCTGAAATGGCCTGTATCGGTCGCTAGGTCCGGCTCATGCTCGTCGTCATCCGTTGCCGGGAGTGTCACCATGGCTTCGTCGGGGAGCGGTGCAGGGATGCCATGCACCGGACCTGTCAGGAAAGAGGATCCCGGAGGAATCCCTTGCCAGGCTGCCGCCAGTACCAGGCAGGCTGAAACAAGGGCTGCAAGCCTGGGCAGGTGGATCATTGATCGCTCCGCGGGGGTTTCCTGTGAGTATCGGTATTCCCCCCTGGAGAATACACCCGTGCTTTTCTCTTCGTTTCTCAGTGCATTACTATATATCTTTTTAATTATGAACACGAACAGACAGAACCTCTCGGTACCCTCTCCATCCGGCCCGGCCCGGCTGGAGATCTACAGCTCGGCCTACACACTCTCCGATATGGAGATCTTTGTTTTTCCTCAGCTCCTCTACAGTCTGATGTTGGCTAATATCATGAGCGAGCGTCTCTGGGCCTGGCGCAGGGATCCCTGGTTTGACGGGATCGAATCCATGACTCCGGAAAAAAGGGTCATGAGGCTCAAGCAATTTGTGATGGACCGGTATACCTTCAATCTTGATCTGGAGACATGGGGCCTGACGACAAAAGACGCCGAGATGGCCCGCTTCCGGGATTATATCGACGAATCGATTCTCAGGGAGAGCAACGCCCTTTTCGGATACGAAGGGGACAAGTACTATTTTTCCATCGACATCCGTCGCCATTTCGGACTCGACAAGTACACGACGGAGTTCATTCCATATTGGAAGACCGAGACCATGCAGGCCATGGACGCATTTGTCCGGAAACCGGGCTGGCGGACCGGGGGCGGAGAGTGTGTCAGTCTTGCGGCCCTCTATGCTGCAGCCCTCTTTGTCGTGGCCAGGATTCCCCTGGATGACATCTGGCTCTTTGCCACACCGCTTCATTCGCAGAATTATATCGATACGGGTGACGGGATTCTGACCAATAACCGCCGGGTCGTGACCAAGGTCATGTTCTTCAACGGGAGTGAGCTTTCCCAGAAGGCGCGCAGAGCCCTTGAAAACGAGAAGATCACGGTAGTGGCCCACAGGACGGGCTGGATCCATACGATCTACCCGGAGGCGACGATCGACATGGAGGCCTATGGCCGGTTCGGGCAGCGACTCTCGCGCTATCTCCGTTCCCCATTTACACCGGAGGTCTTCGGGAATTTCATCCGATGCCATCCCCAATACCAGCCCTGTTTCAGCTACCGGGCCAAGGGTGAGGGCGGAAGCGATCTCTATATCGAGTGTGAAAAGGCCCTGCGCTATGAAGAATCCACCAAGCTCAGGGTGAGTGACCAGTCCCGGAAAAAGCTTTTGGGGTTGATTGACCGGGACGAGTTCTATCCCCGGCCAATCCAGGGACGGCTTGTGGTCAATGATATCGAGGACTTTATCCGGAACGAGAAGATCGATTTCGACCGGCCCGAGGATTGCTTCAGGCTGCAGGCGAGGTTCTGCGGGGAGTGTGGGGAGAGTTGCAGTATCCTGCAGGCCTTGCAGAAATTTGTGCATGTCATCCCTCGCCTGCCCGAAGTCGCCGGCAAACGGACCGTACCGGTTCCCGCAATCGATCTCTCGACTGAAATGGACCGTGAGACGATCCTGCGGATACTCGGCGAGAACAGGAGTGTGAACGAGACGGTCGATCTCGCCTTCCACGCGGCACGCCTTCCCGGAGACTGGTTCGAACCGTACTGGCATGCAGCATTCCGGCGCAACCCTGTCAGTCTCGAACTCTCTTCCAGTCTGGGTGATCTGGAGGCTGTTGTCGCGGAACTCCGTTCGATGGATGAAAGCTCGATCTACGAAGAAGAGCGCATCGCCCAACCCGATGAGGTCTGGAACTTCAGGACGGGTGACGGGTTCGAGAAGGCTGTCTCTCTGGTGAACATTGCTCTGGCCCGGGGGGAGGGACCGCTCGTACTCCGAGTCGAGGGCGAAATGGTCAGGGTCTTACTCGGAGAGAGGACCTGGGATTTTGCCACCGGGAAGACCCTCTCCCGAGGGGAGTGGCGTTTCGGTTGATTCGGGCGGGGGGGCCTGTCTGGTCCCTTGTGTGGCGCTGTGGCCGATCCGGATCAGGGCATTGCCGGCCAGGCGGGTCTGGCAGGCCAGGCGGACTTCCGGGGGAAATCCGGCTTCCCGCGCCAGGCGTGTCTCATGCGGGGTGCGAGGACTGGTGTGGTCGAGTCCTTCCAGAAATGTGACCCGGCAAAACCCGCACCGGGCGTGCCCTCCGCAGCGATTGAGAATCTCGACGCCCTCCCGGATGAGGAGGTTCAGGAGGGAGACGGAAGCGTCGACGGTCAGTTCATGCTGTTCCCGGTTTTCGATTCGGAGTGTGGCCATGTGGGGTCCTTTCTGGATCGTACTGCGAATGCAGTATACAGCATATGGAAAACACGGTATACTCTCTCTGGAGTGGTAAGACAGAGTATTTGAATCCCGACGGAGAACAGCATGCAGATCCAGATTGTGCGTAACCGGCTTGGCAGAAAAATCACGGCACTTGTTGCGATCCCCCTGGTCGCGTACCTGGTGGTATCAATAATAGAAATTCGCTTGACAGTGACAGAGTCCGAAACGACCAGTGTGATGCGGGACAATATGCGCATCATGGCCGGTGTCTCGCCCGTGATCCACCATCTCCAGCGGGAGCGTGGACGGTCCTCGATGTTTTTGACGGGGACAATCACTGCGGAGCAGCTTGCGGCCCAGCGACGGGATACGGATGCTGCCCGGAGCGACATCGGCAAAGTGTTGGCCGATGTTGAGCTGGACAAGGTGTATCGCAACAAACTGGATGCCTGTCTCGCACTGGTGGATGGAATCCGGAGTGATGTCGATGGGCGGAAGATCGACACGATAACGGCGCAAAAGCGCTATTCCGAAGTCATAGCTGTGCTGCTTGAGATCGAAGGCCGGATCCCCTCCATGAAGACGGCCCG
>DAIREN010000140.1:0-8141 GCA_036795535.1 Spirochaetota bacterium | reverse complement strand
CAACGACCCTTTTGGACTACCCCCTTCGGTTACATTAATTGCGATGCAACTCGTCATAGGCCATCACAGTCGCATCATAGGATGGTGCGAGTGTATAATCCTGAAAAGCAACCCAGGGTTTGTTGCTTGAGTCAAAGGCGAGTGAGGGCGTATAGGCCCCGCCAGCACTGAAGAGGGGGGTACCAACTGATTGCCATGAGGCTGTCCCCTGGTTGTACAATGACAGGCTGACCTTCATTCCGTTCCCGACTTCGTTCCAGATGGCAAAGATGCCGTTGGTCCGGTTCTCAAGCTGTACATGGTAACTGATACCTGTGTTGAGGCTCAAACCAAGCTGTGAAAAAACAGATCCATTCCACGTCCAGACCTTGTTGTTGATCGTGCTCCCGTCTACATACACCGGAACACCCACGAGAAGGGTGCCGGCGGCATTCAACACAAGCGAAGGAGCCACCCAACCCATAGGACTCCCGTCGGCGATCTTTCCCCCCGCATCCGACCAGTTCGGACCGACCGGATTGTACTCGGCCAGATAGAATCCGTTGTCATTGGTCGATTGCCAGGCTACCCAGGCCTTACCATCCTTGCAGAGCAGTGACGCATTTTTTATACCCCGCGGGATCGTAAAGACCGAAGCACTGGCCAGCGAGGAAGTCGAGGATACCACAGCGAGGGACGACGACTGGACGGACGATGCAGTCACGGATAAAGAAGATGCCGCAGCCGAGGACGAGAGAGTGTTGGATGATGAACTGGAGAGCGCATCAAGAGAAGAACTTGAGATTCCAGACACCGACGAGGTCGAGCTTCCAAGGGAGGAGAGCAGACTGGACTGACTGGATGAAGACAGCGGAGTGGCCTCATCCTCGGAACACCCTGTCAACACCAGACCACAAACCAATGCCATACCTGCCATGCACGCTACACCACTGCCCAAACGTCCCATGCCCTGTTCCCCCTGATTCGCCGATTTTCTCATCCGGCAACAGGCCGGATACTGGATCGAGGATACCACATTTCAATGAAATTTCCATTTGGTGTTTTTGAATATTTTTTTATTCAAGAGGAAAGTGGCATGCCGTCCGGTGTCCGGCATCACCGGAGAGTTGCGGGAGTTCCCGGTCACAGACGCCCGTTCTGGCCTGTGGGCAACGGGGATGGAAGGGACACCCGGAGGGCAGCGTGATATTGGACGGAACCTCCCCTTCGATTGAGGGGACAATCGGTTTTCCCGCTTCCGGAATGGACTGGATCAATGAGGCTGTATAGGGATGTCGCGGCTTCTCGAGAACCTGCCCGGTCGGGCCGCTTTCGACGATCCTGCCGAGATAGAGGACGGCCGTCCGGTCCGTGACCTGACGGACAACCGCGAGATTGTGCGAGATGAGAACCGTCGCCAGACTGCGCTGGTCCCGGATATCCTCCAACAGGTTGAGAATCTGCGCCTGAACCGAGACATCCAGTGCCGAAACAGGTTCATCGAGCACAAGGAGTTCGGGATCGAGGATCAGGGCCCTGGCAATGGCAATCCGCTGCCGCTGCCCTCCTGAAAATTCGTGGGGGTATTTCGACATGGCGTCAGCGGAAAGACCCACATTCTGCAGCAATTCCTCGACCCGGTGCTGGATCTCCCCTTTTTTCAAGGAGGTGTGGACATGCAGCCCCTCGGCGACACTCGCACCGACCTTCATCCGGGGATTCAAGGCACTGTAGGGATCCTGGAAGACATACTGGACTTTCCGCCTCCAGGGTTTGAGTGTATTCTGGTCAAGAGCGGCCAGATCCACCCCGTTCAGGAGGATCTTCCCGGCCGTCGGGTCCTCCATCCGTACGAGACAGCGGCCGATGGTCGTTTTCCCCGAGCCGGATTCGCCAACCAGACCGAGGGACTCCCTTGGTCCGAGAGAGAAACTCACTTCACTGACGGCATGGACCCAGGCCGAGGGCTTGCGCAAGAACCCGTTGCGCACCGGGAAACGCTTTTCAAGCTGGACAACTTCAAGCATCAGCCGCCCTCCCCGCATGGTGGCAGGCCACTTCGACCCCGTCCCTGTCGGCAAGGACCGGGACTTCGAGCCTGCAGCGTTCATCGGCCAGGGGACAGCGGGGGGCAAAACGGCAGCCCGTCATCCCCGGAAACTCGACCGGAGAGGGAACACGACCGGGAATGGCGGCCAAGCGGCCGCCCTGGCGATGCATCCCGGGCATCGACGCCAGGAGTCCGGCTGTATAGGGATGGAGCGGCCTTGTCAAAACCCTCTCCGATGGGCCGGACTCCGCCACCCGACCGGCATACATGACAACGACACGATCGGTCAACTGGCCAACGATTCCCAGATCATGGGTAATAAAGAGGATCGACATGGAACCTTCACGCCGCAGCCTGTCCACCAGGGAGAGGACCTGTGCCTGGATGGTCACATCGAGGGCGGTTGTCGGTTCATCGGCGATTAAAAGCCGTGGCCGGTGCAACAACGCCATGGCGATCATGACCCGTTGGCGCATACCCCCCGAGAGTTGGTGGGGATAGGCCCGCATCCGGCTTTCGGAATCGGGGATCCCGACATGGTCAAGAGCCGTCACCGCCCGTTCCCGGGCCTCCTCTTTTGTGCACTCCGCATACACCCGGATGGCTTCGACCAATTGGGCGCCAATGGTGAAGACGGGGTCCAGTGCCGCGAGCGCGTCCTGAAAGACCATCGAGACATCCCGCCCGCGGGCCAGGCCATTCGGTCCATAACCGGGCTTGATCGAAAACGGGGCCCCGTCGAACTCGGCGAGATCCGCACCTGCCCGGCAGGCGACTTCGGGCAAAAGCCCCATCAGGGCAAGCGCCGTCACCGTCTTGCCGCAACCGGATTCGCCAACCAGTCCGACCGCCTCGCCCTGCCCGATATCCAGGTCAATCCGGTCAACCGCGGTAAACCACGACGCACGCCCGAGGGAGAACGAAACCTCCAGCCCGCGCAATCGAACGAGTGCCGCTTTGTTCTCGTGAATCTCTTCCATACATGTCAGTCTATCATGGCGAACAATCTCAGGCAAGAGAGATGCGGATTGGCATGGTGAGGAAGTCTTTCCCCGGAGCAAGGCCGACCACCGGAGGATCTGTCTTTTTTACGGAGCAATCAGTTCCAGTGTGGGAAAATATGTACGATATGGCTTGGGATCGCGGGTGATGAGGCGCAGACCCGAAACGGCCGCATGGGCACCGATGAAAAAATCCGGCAAGGGAGAATGCCGCAGGCCCCCCGCCCGCCGGTAGCGGACAAAGACCTTGCCTGCCAAAAAGCCGGCCTCCCAGGGAAGGGGCAGGCGCTTGAACAAGGTCTCGGGGAGGCAAAGGTCCAGTTCCTCGATCCGCTCAAAGCCGACCGAGACCTCGCTGTAGATGACCGGATTGACCGCCAGGGTATCCGTTTCAGCGCACTGACTGAGTGCCCTGGCCGACCAGTCATACCAGGCGGGATCGTTGGTAAAGAGGTCAAGCAGGACATTGCTGTCCACAAGAATCATGGCTCGCTGCCCCGGGTCAGGGCCATGATCTCGTCGGTGGAGAGCCGGCTGGAAGCCCGTCCCCGGACCCTTTCGAGATAGGCATCCAGACGCCCCTCACCCTGCTCACTCTTGCGCAGGATGACCTGGTTTTCGCGGACTTCAAAAACAACCTCGCTGTCAGGATGCAGCCCCATCCGCTCACGGATGTCAATCGGAATGGTCACCTGCCCCTTGGTTGTGATTCTCATGGTACACCTCCTACAAGTAAGAGTAATACTTTGCAGGGTATCTGTCAAGGTATCATCACACTGAAACGGCAAACGCAATAATCAGTTGCGTGGCAAGAATGGCCGGATGATACACAAAAGCCAGCGGGTATACAACGCAGGAAACGACTTTTCGAGTTTTTCCAATTACTCGAATTCCGCCACCTCTTCCATCACCGCCAGATACCTTTCCAACGCCTCGAGCACCCGCTGCTCGACAAATCCCCGGAAGGCGTCGGGCGTCTCCGTTCGGTCACTCTCGGCGAGCGCGTTGTAGTACTCGACACGCCGGTTGTTCTCGCTGCGGATGATGGTAAGCGGATACCCGTGCTTCAGGAGATGCAGGTTCATCATGAGCCGGCAGGTGCGGCCATTGCCGTCCACAAACGGGTGGATCTGGCTCAAGCGCAGATGGAGATCGGCAGCGGCATGAACGGGGTGTGCGGACTCCGCGTATCCGGCAAACCACGCGAAGAGCCCCTCCATCAGTACGGGCACCTTCAAGGGATTGGGCGGAATATGCCGTGATCCGGAAATACGCACCGGAACATCGCGGTAGCGTCCGGCATAGGTGTCATTGATGCCGCGCAGCACAAGGTCGTGCAGATCAAGGAGGGTACGTTCGTCCATCGGCACCCGCTCGCCGACCAGTTCCTTGAGCCGCGCCAGCGCCTTCTGGTGGCTGGTGGCTTCCAGGTGATCCTTGAGGGGCTTGCCGGAGACGGTAATCCCTTTGCTGAGGACCAGCTCGGTCTCCGCCAGGGTCAGCGTGTTGCCCTCAATGGCGTTCGACTCGAAGATATACTCCGTCTCCTCAGCCTGGAACACCGAGGCCAGAGCCTGCACCTTCTCCGGTAACAGCGGACGCAAGGCGTCGAGCTGTTTCTTCAACGCATGTATCTTTTCAATCATAATTCCAGCTCCTTCAGATAGCCGGCAACTTCCACCTCAGACATCAATCCGCAAGCAAATTAATTTCCGCGACAGCCGTATAGGGTTTGCCGTCAATTTCCGACAACGCAACCAGTTTGACATACCTCGCAGGAGCGGTGAGCTCAAGTGCACTATCTGTTGCTGCTTGATCCTTCGGAACGTCCCGAACGCAACCCGTGAAACAGCTTGCCGTCCTGACTGGCCAGAATCTCGTACCTGCCGATATCCCCATTGTAGCAGTACTCGCCATTCGCATAACGGTTTTGACGCGGCAGATACCCGATACCCCTGACCCAGGTCGATCATGATCCAGTGCGGATGCATGGGTGCTTTGCCCGTCCACTGCGTATGCCAACAGGTATCCCCGTCTCCGTCAATGACATTCCCGTCGACACCATTCTCCCCGACACGCTCTTTGCTGTCACAATTGATGACTCGCCAACCCGCCTTGAATTCGCCCATCATCATTGGACAGGTTTTGCTATAGGCGAGATGAACCCACCCCCGGTCATCCCCGTGCTTCATGAAAAAGATCTTTTTCAGGTCCCAATCGGAAGCATCTCTCCAACGCCTTGTCCAGTATACCCGCCGTGGGCAGTGACCGCAATATTTTTCCCTTGTGCATGGCATCCCAGCGGCCGGCATCCGCGCCAGGGATCGGAAGCGGAAATGGCGCCCGCAGGTGCGCCATTCGGAGCGGGCAGGTGCGGGTTTGAAACCCGCATGTACAATCGCCAGCAGGCCGGGAGGCGCGCCCCCCCCCCAAAAAAAAGCCGGCCCCTTGCGGAACCGGCCGGTCACTGCATCTGTCCATGTTGTACGCAAGAATCTGTCCCAAAAGGCATTGTGCGAAAAAGCATGATTCGCAACCGGGCACCTCGCCAGCACGCCAAGGGCCTCAGCGTGCGGCGGAGCATGATTTTTTGACCTCTTGGGACAGTCCCTGCAGCATCACCCGACCAGTTTGGCCAGATCGTCGTCCACCGAACCAACCGGGCTGATCCCGAACGTCCTGACCAGCACATCCACCACCGCCGGAGAGAGGAAGGCCGGCAGGGTTGGCCCCAGGTGGATGTTTTTGACACCGAGCGAGAGGAGCGCGAGAAGGACAGTGACGGCCTTCTGCTCGTACCAGGCAATGTTGTAGACGATCGGGAGCTCGTTGATGTCGGCCAGGCCGAAGACTTCCTTGAGCTTGAGGGCGATCACGGCCAGACTGTAGCTGTCATTGCACTGCCCGGCGTCGAGCACGCGCGGAATCCCGCCGATGTCCCCGAGGGGCAGCTTGTTGTAGCGGTACTTGGCGCAGCCCGCGGTCAGGATGACGGTGTCCTTGGGCAGCTTCTCGGCAAATTCGGTGTAGTAGTTTCTCCCGTTTTGGCGCCCGTCGCAGCCACCCATGACCACAAATTTGCGGATGGCGCCCGACTTGACGGCCGCAACGACCTTGTCAGCCAGGGCCATCACCTGGGCGTGGGCAAATCCTCCGGTGATCGTTCCCTTTTCGAGTTCGAGCGGCGCCTTGCAGGTCTTGGCCAGCGTGATCAGGGCTGAAAAGTCCTTGACGCCGCCCGCGGGCCGGTCAGCGATGTGCTGCACTCCGGGGAAGGCCACGTTTCCGGTGGTAAAGACCCGCTGTTTGTACGAGTCCTTGGGGGGGACCAGACAATTGGTCGTCATCAAAATCGGGCCGTTGAAGGATTCGAACTCCTTGTCCTGCAGCCACCATGAACTCCCGTAATTCCCGTGAAAATGGGAATACTTTTTGAAAGCCGGATAGTAATTGGCCGGAAGCATCTCGCCGTGGGTGTAGACGTCGACGCCCGTCCCTTCCGTCTGCTTGAGGAGTTCTTCCATATCCTTGAGGTCGTGTCCCGAAATCAGGATCCCCGGATTGTTTCCGACCCCGATATCGACCTGGGTCAGCTCGGGATTTCCGTAGGTTTCGGTATTCGCCTTGTCCAGCAGGGCCATAGTTGTCACGGCCACCTCACCGGCCTTCATCACCAGCCCGATCATCGCGTCCAGCGAGAGGTCCTGTGTCGTTGAGGCCAGACCTTCAGCAAGAAACTGGGCGATGGCCGGATCTTCGTAGCCTAACACAAGGGCATGATCGGCATAGGCCGCAATCCCCTTCATGCCATAGACAAGCAGCTCGCGCAACGAACGGGCATCGGGATTTTCGGTTGCCAGGACCCCGATTGTTTCGGCCTTGGCCAGCAGCGCCGCGTCATCACCCGGGACCCAGGTCAGGGCATCGTGCCCGGACTGTGCGCTCTTGAGACTGTCCCTCAGGCGCAGCCCTTCGCGGACAAACCCGATCAACTGGGCATTGTCAAAGCTGACATTGGTCACGGTTGTAAACAGGGCCTTGATCAGGTAGTGCCCGGCCTCCTCTGAGACCTTGCCCGAGGCAAGCGCCGCCAGGGCCACACCCTTGGCCGTGTAGACCAGAAGATCCTGCAGGTTGGCGGTATCTCCCTTTTTCCCGCAGACACCGTTGACTGTGCAGCCCGTATTTTTGAGGGCTTCCTGACACTGATAGCAAAACATTCCCATGATTGATGCTCCTTTCTCCCGGACGGGTCACAGACCCGTCCAAACCGTACTGCGCCGTATTGTTCTGGATGGATTGCAACCTGTTCTTTCCATATAAATGGGACTCCTGGTCGCGATCTGTCCCCGAATACCCCAATCAATACCCGATCCCGGCGGCCTGCACCGCCTGAGGGTCATACGAATGGCAGGGCGTCACGCCGTGCACCATCCCGCAGTCCGGGCAGGCCTCTTCAAAGTGTACCATATCAAATGGCTTGCCGCACCCTCCGCAGAGGATCTGCAGGGGGATCGGCATGAACTGGGGCGCAAACCCCATCGCCCTGATCTTGTCCACCACTGCCTTGCCATCCCCAAAACTTCCACTGCAGCCATCATGCATGTACGGCCTCCTTCCCTTCTTTCGCTGAATCCAGACGCTCCCCGCGGCGCAGTCTGGCCCGGTATTCCAGCACCTTCGCATCCAGGTCCCTGAGTTCGCCCAGGATCGAACGCTCCTGTTCCGTTGTCTCGACAACCGAGGCAATCCCCCCGTTTTTAATGACCAGCCGCTTGTCGGCCATCAGGGCCAGGACGGGATCATGCGTGGCCATCAGGACGATCTTTTCCTCCGAAAGCAGGAGTGCCAGGGCCCGCTGCCGGTCGATCCCGGCATTTTCGATCTCGTCGATCAGGATGATGGGGGACTTGCTCAGGATGGCGGTATCGGCAATCATCAGGGCCCGGGACTGCCCGCCGGAGAGGGCCGTGATGGCGGTCTCCGGGGTAAAGGGCTCGCCCGCCAGCTCGTTGGCCTGGGCAATGATGCGTTCAACCACCGAACCTGCATCCCTGATCATGCGGCTTTCGGCATGCAGGGCGACAAATTCGCGCACCGAAAGATCCATC
>DAIREN010000139.1:6549-8142 GCA_036795535.1 Spirochaetota bacterium | reverse complement strand
CCCCTCCGGGGGAGGGAGGCGGTCCGGCCGATGATGTTTGGCGGCAAGGGCGGGGCAGTTGTGCAGGCGTGTGGGGTACAAAATGCTATCGCTATACTGCAGGACATCTCCTCCCTCACGAAGTCCTCGAAGATCTGGTCCGAACGAGAAGGGGACCACTATACGGCTTTTATAGCTGCTTTTGGGTCGTGATCAATGATTGTATAAAGAGATTCGCGGATTTTTGTATATGCTTGATGGGAATTCTTCATGTCCAGTTTATTCCGCTACGGCGCGTTGAATATTTTTATGCCGACCGCTGTCATCCCTCTTTGCCGGCGCGGCATTTTTTATGCTTTTATTCACAGTAGCGGTTTTCTTCGACGTCAATTCCTGCTTCTTTTCATACGCTTCTTTATACAGGCGCAAAACGCGATTGATCTTTGTCTGATATCTTCCCAGTGACTTGAACCAGTCCAGAATATCTTCGTCGATCCGGATCGAGATGGTTTTCTTCCTCGGTGTGGACAAGTCCAGCTCTTCGGGAGGCGGAATCAGATTGTCGATTGGCCGCAAACCGCCGGATGCCTGGATGGCCCGGGCGATTTCTGCCGGGGCTTCTGCGTAGCCGTCGTGACCAAAGACAGGTTTACGCTTTTGGATTGTTGTGTGACTCATAGACATCCCGTCCTTCCTGCCATCTTCCGGCGCCGATAACTGATGTTCTTGCCTTGACGATACGTAAACCGGACCGTCAGCACCAATCCGTCGACTTTCCCGTAGCAAAAGTATCTGTCCTCGGTCAAGGCGTGGGATCGATCGTGGACGATAACCCGTTTTGGATCGGAAAAGGCCAGTTTTGCCGTTTCAAACGAAACACTGTACTTCAGTTGGTTCACTGTATTCTTGTTCTCGTCCCACTCAAAACCCATGTCACCTCCCGTAAACAGGTTGTTTTACGGGGCTTCCTGATGACTATACGTCATGTATATACAAAATTCAACCTGTCTGACTGCGCTCAGACAATCACCGTTTTCTCTCCGGGTGTATTTCCGCTTCCATGCCTCACGGGCCGCGTCGGGATTGGCGTTGATTGGTTACGTGGCTATATTCTGCATCGGCCACCATTATGGCGATAAAAATTATGGTACACTACATCCAATCTGACGCTGTACGCGATCATCGTTCAGGGAGACACGTTCATGCTTGAAACACTCAATCGTGTTGCCGTCATCATCACGCCCAGGCAATCATTTTTCGATATGATTGCAGGGCTTTCGGGAGACCCACCAGAAAAAGAAGCTGCACCGTTCACCGAAGATGAATCAACGGTCTATCTTCTTGATGCTGACCAGGCGGATTTGCCAACCATGAAAGAGCGGCTTGCGCACTGTTTCCGGGAGATATTTTTTGAGGAGTTGGAAGGCTGGTATACCGATACAAGCAAATGGCCCGCAGCGGTTACCTGGCAGGAATTCGAGTCCTATTTTCATATTTCTTTTCAATCGGTAGTGTTGGATGCCGGTGAAATGGACATTGAGTATGAGTAAAACAATTCCCGACGGTCAAGCTGTCCACGGCTGCAAGTGTGTGCGTCATTTCCTGACACTTGCC
>DAIREN010000139.1:2543-6449 GCA_036795535.1 Spirochaetota bacterium | reverse complement strand
CCCCACGAAGTCCTCGAAGAGGGGCGGGGGAGGGAGATACCGCTCACCCCGTTACCCACGGTAGCGTCACTGCTGGCAGGCCAACGCGGGACATCCCGTCATGCACATGCTGGCGAAAGTGGGGCCAGAGCGTATGGTGCAATTGTTTTTCTGTAAAATGATTGCGTACCGTTGAATCGTTCCAGAGCTCAGCAAATATGGTTTCATCGGTTACTGTAATTACGACGATGAAAACCGATTCCTGGCGAAAGATCTCGGTCTCACCCTGTGTAACGGTGGCCGTGAATTTCGGCCGGAAAACCCTGATCCCGTCTGCAAGTGGAAGAGGGTCGCCGTCGGCAAACGCATGCTCAATCCTGATCTGTGACTGGCCCGGCGGTGGAGCAGGATCACCCCGGCGTTCGGCGTGCAGGCTGACCGGGCGAATCTCCTTCAGTTGCAGGCTGGACATAAAACGGATAAATATATCCGGATGAGGTGCGGGCATCAGGCGCTCCTTGTCTCAGGCTCGAAGCCACAGGATGAAATTTCCTGTTCCAGGATGGTTCCCTGTGATTGGCTTGTCCAGCGTGCGTTCCTGACAAGCTTGTCATATTCCCCAAACGATGCCTGCGTGGTCCAGTTCATGATTTTTTCCGGTACGGACTGGCCGCTGTGCCAGGCGCAGGCTTCGATCGCCTCGTGCTGCAGGGTGGTCAGTTGTCCGGACAGTGCTTCCAGCCCGGACCATTTCAAGCCTTCCTGATAGCCTTGAGACTCCTCGATCCGCTTGCGCTGGGTCGCACCGATCATATCCTTGTTGATCTTGTACATCTCGTGGAATATCGCCGGATTTTTGGCCAGGTTCAGCAGGAGACGGTTTGTCGAATCGGGGATCGCGCCCTGTTCATAGCTGTTGATCGTCAGCTCGCCGAACCCGAGAATCCGGCCGAAGGCCTTCTGGCTGGCGCCGTAGTGATCGCGCAATGCGATCAGTTCCTCTCTTGATGGCGAGGTATATTTCCGCTTCCATGCCTCGCGGGCCGCGTCGAGATTGGCGTCGATCTGTTCGGGCAGCTCGAATTCCTCGCCGCAGACGGAACAGCGGTAAAAGACGGCGGTATAACTGACCGGGCGGCCCTTGATTGTGACTGTTTCCTCGCGGGAGGTTTTTTCGCATGGTTGCAAGGATTCGCAACAGGAACAGGACATTAACTCATTCATACTGGCCTTCCTCGTGAAACGACATGATGGATGCAGCATCACCCTCCGCATCTGTCCATATCTTCAACTTTATGTACAGCTTCAAGCTCTCATGTGGGTAAATGAATACCATCACCTTGCTGGCGGTCCCATCATGATCGGGCTCCGGACCCGCGTAGTAATGCTGGCTCTCCAGTTTTTTCAGAATGCAAAAAATATCATTCTGCGACCAACCCGTATCCAGCAGAAATTGCCGGGTTTTGGGTTGGTTTCTTGGTGCAAAAAAGACCCTGCCGTTGTCGATAAGCGGCTTAAGTCTCTGCAGAAAAAAGGGTGCACCCAGTACACTACTCAATCAATCTACCCCATTAACCGGTATTGTGCAATACCAAAAGCAGACCTTGAAACACAGAAGGGTATCCTTCGTTGGACTGGCAAGCATGCGGTGTTCAACTGAAAAATTGTACGCTATACAATCAAAACACACAAGAAATAAGTTCAAATGCAAGACTGACATACCGCAGCAATAACAACACTCTCCCGCCATGCTGCGCGTTCTGCATCCTTAGCCCGCACCGTCGCGGTTTTCGTACAAGGCCGCCATAGCCTGGACCCTGCGCTGCAGCTCCGCGCGGACATGGCGCGGCTTGAGGCACTCGCATTTGTCGCCGAAGCCGAGAAGAACACTGTAGTAAAAATCGTTTTCGATAAACGGAAAAGTCGCGACGTATTGACCCTCGCCATCCGGAGCAACCTGTTCATCCGCACAATACTCGAGCACCCTGTCCAGAAGGGAGGCATGAAAGCGGACAGTGATGTTCGTCTGCCTGGCTGCCAGGGTATCGGGGAAATCCAGTTGCGGTTTCGGACAGACGCGTGGCACAAAGGTTTCATCCAGGAGGCGCAGGCCGGATGTACGGGCTATCTTGAACAGACGAAAATCCTTTCGTTCATGGCAATAGCCCTGGAAGTACCACTGGTTGCCCTTCAGGACAAGCTGGTATGGTTCGGCGGTGCGCACGGTCCTGCTGCCGTGGCGGTCCGCATACTCAAACGCCAGGAGCCTGTTTTCGCGCATTGCTGTCTGGATGAGTTCCAGCGAGGGTTGCACGTTCCTGCTGCCGAGCCAGGGGCGCAAGTCCACGTACACCCGGCTTGCTTCCAGTTCAATCTCTTGTGCCCTGTCGGCGGGGATAAAGCTCTTCACCTTTGCCAGCGCGTTTGCCAGTTCATCCCCGCGTATCACGGAAGACAGCCCCGAAAGCCCTGTCAGGATGGCGGACAGGTCGGCGGACGAGAAGACCTTTTTGTCGATCTTGTAGTTTTGCGGGATTTCAAAACCGCCGCCGACTCCCGGGACCGAACACACGGGAATGCCCGCCATACTGATGGCCTCGATGTCGCGGTAGATCGTGCGGGGGGAGACTTCAAACATGTCGGCCAGCTTGTGCGCCCCGATCCGCTCCTTGTCGAGAAGCAGCATGATAATGCTGACCAGCCTGTCAATTTTCATCCGGCAGCCGCTTTCCTTGAAAGTATTTTGACTCATTTTGAATTGTGGCCATACTGCTGTCAACAATTGCAGAATATACTAAATAGCGAAACATCAATCCTTTGAACAGGAGCAAAATCATGTCGCTCGTCTATGTATATGTGCTTGATACCTTGGCCGACTGGGAATTGGGCCATGTCACAGCGGAGCTGTATTCGGGTCGGTTTTTCAAAAAGGGCGGGCCACGGGTCACGCTCAGGACGGTCAGCCATTCCAAAGAGCCAGTCAGGACAATGGGCGGGCTGACAATTGTGCCTGACTGTACCCTTGATGCTGTTGTCGTGGGCGAAACAGCCATGCTGCTCTTGCCGGGCGCGGATACCTGGGGCGATCCACGGCATGGTGCCGTTATCACAAAGGCCGGCGAATTGCTCTCCTCGGGGGCTGCGGTGGGCGCAATCTGCGGGGCGACCGTTGCCCTGGCCAACGCCGGGTTCCTCGACACGCGGCCGCATACCAGCAATGGACCGGGCTTTCTCGAAATGGTTGCCTCCGGTTACAGGGGACAGGCCTGCTATGTCGACCAGCCATCCGTCGCGACGGACAACCTCATAACTGCAGGTGCCACCGGTGCCCTGTTGTGGGCGAAACAGATCATTCATCATCTGGGTGTATTCCGGGCGGACACCCTCGATGCCTGGTGCGAGTATTTCCGGACCGGCAAACCGGAACATTTCTTCAGCCTCATGCAGACATTGTCTTCTGAATGACAGGGCTTGAACAGCAGCGGAGGGGGCCTGTGCCGGTTTTATATCGCTTCCATTTTTTGTCATCATTTCGGGGGCAAGCCTGCCCCCGCGCGCGAGCCGCGGACGGCGCAGACATGGCGGTGTGCGGTCGTGGCTCCTCAACCTGCGGTCTTCCGGGTCTCTCGCTCCCCCTCTCTGCTGATAGCTACATAAAAACGCAGTTTCGCATGCGTTCCTGCTCCGGGGTCTTCCATCCGGGCAGTATGTTCGTTCCTGCCTGAAAAATCACCCTTTGGGGTGATGTTGCTGCACGTACTTCCATTGTATCTCTCTCCCAAAGATCCGCTCGGGCCGCATGTTCAGGGGCCGGGTATTCGGAGGAAAGACGATGAGGTTATGGGCAGTAGTGGCGGTATTTCTGATGGCGCTGGTAGCGACGGCCTGCTCGGATGATGATGCGATAAACCCGGGCGCGAGTTCCGT
>DAIREN010000139.1:0-2443 GCA_036795535.1 Spirochaetota bacterium | reverse complement strand
TGGTAGCGACGGCCTGCTCGGATGATGATGCGATAAACCCGGGCGCGAGTTCCGTCTCGGCCGGCTCGCTTGGTTCTGGCCCGGCGTCCACGTCGAGTGACGCAGCGAGTTCGAGTGTCGCGTCCGTTTCAAGTGTGGCAGCGAGTTCGAGCGTGGCAGCGAGTTCGAGTGTGGCAGCGAGTTCGAGTGTGGCAGCGAGTTCGAGTGCGGCAGTGAGTTCGAGTGCGGCAGTGAGTTCGAGTGCGGCAGTGAGTTCGAGTGCGGTGAGCAGTTCCGCCTCTTCGAAAGACTCCCTTGTGCCCTCGTATCCATTGGTGACGGTACCGGCCGGCCAGTTCACGCAGCAGACCAGCGACGGGGCCGCCTTCCTGCACAGCCTCGACGCGTTTCAAATCGGCGTGTACGAGGTCGCCTACGAAGTCTGGTACAAGGTCCAGGTCTGGGCCATGACGAATGGGTACAATTTTGCCAATCTTGGGAGGCAAGCCGGGACGGCGACAGGCGGTACCGTTCCGGTCGAGGCTACCAAGAGTGTTCCGGTTTTTTATGTCAATTGGCGCGACGCGATCGTCTGGTGCAATGCCTTCAGCGAACTGGTGGGTTTTTCTCCCGTCTACTATGCCGACCCCGGCTTTACGACCCTCTTGCGGGACAGCCGCTACGCCAATGCCGTCCAGTGCGACGCTGCCTGTGCCAGGTGGGAGGCCTCCGGCTACAGGCTTCCGACAGAGGCCGAGTGGCAGTATGCCGCAAGCTATATAGACGGGAATGCCTGGACGTCGTACCAATTCGTCTCCGGGGCGGGCAGCACTGACGAGGCGGAAATCAACAGACTGGCCTGGACCTGGCTCAACGCGGTCAATGAGTTAAGACCTGTCGGGCAGTTGGATGCCAACGCCCTCGGCCTGCATGACATGAGCGGGAACCTGTCCGAATGGTGCTGGGACTGGAAGGGCGATCTTCCGGCAACGGCGCAAGCCAATTATCGGGGTCCGGCCACCGGGACCGAACGGATCCACCGCGGCGGCGGCCACATCCGCCCTCCCGAGGATGCCCAGGTTGGCTACCGCTGTTTCCTTGGACCCGGTTTCGGGGGCAACAATATCGGATTCAGGCTCGCTCGCAAATAGGCGGTGCCTTCGCGACCGGATTTCCGCTCAAGGCATGGCCACGGGACGGGGGGCTGCGTCGGCAAGTGTTACTTCCGCGTTGACCCCGTTCCTGAATCACCAATGATTGCCGGCTTTTTCGGGCTGGCAGAAGAAGCCGGTCGACGGACGACAATCCCGCGACCGGCATCTTTTGTTGCCTCGTCCGTACCACAGGCGACGTACGCGCGTGCATCCGCAGGATCAGGCCGATGTGACAACCCGGTGCGGCTCGAAGCCACAGGATGAAAAATGACGCAATGGCATCGTTGTCATGAAAAACCGCAAAATCACCCTTTGGGGTGATGCCTCTGCTCGCACTTCCATCGTATCTATCACTCAAAGATTCGCTCGGGCCGCATGTTCAGGGGGCCGGGCATTCGGAGGAAAGAACGATGAAAGTATGGGCAGTAGTGATGGTATTTCTGATGGCGCTGGTGACAACGGCCTGCTCGGATGACGATGCGACCAATCCGGGTCCCGGTTCCAGTTCCGTCTCGGCATCCAGCCTGAGTGCAGGGACGAGTTCCAGCGTCTCGTCCGGATCCAGCGCGGCGACGAGTTCCAGCGTGGCAGGAAGTTCCAGTGCGGTGGCGAGTTCCAGTGCTGGCCCGGATCTTCGGGGCATCTATGTCATCAGTGACAAGTCCGTGTACCGGATCGACTTGAACGCTTCTTCGGCCAGCGCCATTTACACGGCCTCGGCCACCGGTCTGAACATGAATAGTGGCTGCCTGGCCCTTGACAAGACGGCGAAAAAAATCTACTGGATCGAGCAGCCATCGCCGGGCACGAAGAAGATCCGCCGCGCCGACCTGGACGGGGCCAATGCAGAGGATTTCCATACCTTTGCCGACCAGACGACCTGGTACAAGTTGATCGGCGTCGATCCCGCCGCCGGCGGCAAGGTGTATTGGTATGCCTATCAAAAGGGCAGTATCTATGCCTCTGACAAGAACGGGAGCAATGCTGTCGCCCTTCTGTCCTCGGCGACAAGTTACTTGCTGTCGCAAGGCCGGCCGTCCCTGGATCTGGCCAATGGACGGATCGTCTGGATGAACGGGAGTGCCGAAAAATTCTATTATATCAGCATTGCCGGCGGGACAACGAGCGACATCGTGTCGGTCACGACCAGTGGTGCCACCCAAACTGCAAACAATCTTGTCGTCAATCCGGCCACGGGCAAGATGTACTGGGTCTCCTACTGGGGGGCCTCGGGAAACGGGCCGGGCGATTTCAGGATGGCCGACTATCCCTCCGGGGCCAATGCCAAGCGCATCGATACCAATGGCGGA
>DAIREN010000138.1:0-8227 GCA_036795535.1 Spirochaetota bacterium | reverse complement strand
CATGGACAACTCCTTGATTTGATGGAATTTTTTTACCTGCTTCGGCGAGGCGCGCTGACTCGCGTCTTTGCTGCCTCACAATGGCCTGAGGTTGTTCCCCAAAAAGATTTTGTCTCTGCTAATTGTGCGCAAATCCCACAGTCTCGTGCTTGCCCTTGCGGTGCAGGCGCTCTTTGTCCAGTTCGGCAAGAATCATTTCTGGGCGACGTGCGGCATCGGGGAGGAATCCGAGCCTGAGATCTACGGCGCGGAAATCGCCCGGCACGAGACCGGCCATCGAGTCCAGCCTGTCACTGACAGCGGGAGGAATCGTGCCGCGGGGATGGAAATATCGTCGGAAGAGGCGCTGGCGGCCGGCTGCGTCGAGAATCTGAAACCCGACTTTCCATTGAAAGCGGCGCAGCGAGGCTGAGTCGAGTTCCTCCTTGAGATTGGTGCAGCAGATCAGGATGCCGCGGAAATTTTCCATATTTGTCAAAAACTCGTTGACGAAGGAGAGCTCCCAACTGCGGGATGCCTTGTCGCGCGTGCGCAAAAACGAGTCGGCCTCGTCGACAAAGAGGATCGCGTCACGCTGCGAGGCCTCAGCAAAGGCCTGGCGGATCTTGTGCTCGGTCATCCCCAGGTAGGGATCGAAGAGATCGCTGGCGCGCTTGAAGACCAGCTCGCGTCCGAGGGCCGAGGCCAGATGGTGGGCGTACTCGGTCTTGCCCGTCCCCGACGGTCCCCAAAAGAGGCAGTTCATAGAGAGCATCGAACCTCGAGGTTGTGTGTGTAAGGCCTCGGCAAAACCTGCCAACGAAGTTTCGAGTGCCTTGCGGTCCGTATCGAGCCTGAGGGCGTCCGCATCGTACCCTCGACAGGTCGATGTCCTATCCTGTTGCCGCGAGAGTCCCTGCAATTCAAGCTGTCGCGAGAGAATCTCGCCGATGCGCTCGAGCCTGGCCTGCGTCCCGTTGCTGTCCACCGTCGCGATACCCTTGAGGGCCGTGGCAATCGTGCCTGCATTGACAGGGTACTCCGCAGCCAATCGTTCAAGCTCGCGTTGGGGCAGAGAAATCTTCTGTTCGCGGCACTGCATGCGCCACATCGCCAGACGCTGAGTCCGTGAAAAATCACCGAATTTGAGACTGAAGCCAAAGCGCCGCTTGACCGATTCGTCGATACCGCGGGTCGCATTGGTGATCCAGATGATACGGGTCCGGGTGGTATCCAAAAAATTGTTGATCCATTCCTTGCCCGTATCTTCCTTTGGACTCTGGCCAAAAAAGCTGAAGCCCTGCTGGACGGTCTGCAAAAGATTGTCGGCTTCGTCAACGATCAGGATTCCGTCATCCCGGGCAACACGGTCGGCGGCCGCGATCAGGGCCGAGCGCTGTGTGCCGCGTCGTGGCAGGTTTTCTTCATCGCACGCGAACAGGTAGACAAGCTTGTTGCACTTGGCCGCCAGTGACCGTGCCAGCTCGGTCTTGCCCGTGCCCGGTCGCCCGTAGAGCAGGATCTGCGCGGGTGCCTCCAGTGCAAGAAGATCCCGCATGATTGAGAGTGACATCGCGGGAATCTGGAATCCGGCCAAAGGATAGTGCTTGCCTGTGTCGCGTTTGACAAAGCGCTCGCGCAGGCCGGTCTCGACCAGCCCGCTCAATAATTCATGGACGCCCGCATCGAGATCGGGAAAGCTGGAATGTCGGAGACTGTTTCGTGCATCGTCGATCAAGCCCATGGTGACAAGCCGGCTTCGGCTGGAAAGCAGTTGCCGTGCCTTGCCGGCTCCCGCACCAATAGCCTTGCCCAATGTTCCGAGCATCCCGGTCATATTCAGCCTGTCAAAGAGGTTGGAAAAATCCGACTGCTCCTCGACTGTGTAGAGAAAGAGCAGGCACTCGAGTTCGTACTGGTCGATCCGGTAGACTTCGCACAGTTCCTGCAATTGCTTTGCATATACTGTGCGCGGGTCGCTGCGGTTGGAGACGGCTTCTTTGAGAACCTGGCCCACAAGTTCCCTGACTGTGCGCTGGTGGATGGCACCACACTCGATCAGGCTCTCGACTGCAGTGCCATGTTGATCGGGCGCAGACAATTCGGACTCTTCGACATTGGCCTTCATCCGCTTGCTGTTGGGAATTTTTTCCCAGTAGGGCCGGATTTTCCCGACGAGAGTTTCAAATTCCCCGGGTGTGAGCAAGGAGACAAAGGTATCCAGGACCGTGGATACCAGATTCAGTTGGGGGAAAAGACGGGCAAACATGATGAGGGCCATTGTCCTGGTGTCGAATCCTGGATTGTCATGGACAACAATGCTGGCTGCATTGGTACTGTAATTTCTTTTTACTCTGCGCGTTCTCATGCTCGATATCCTCCGTCGTTCCGATACGGACAGGGTACGTCCCCAACCAGGACAAACTATGTCCCCCTTTGTGCTTGCGTTTTTTTGCCGGGGGAGGTATCCTGACGCAGAGTATGGAGGTCGTGATGAACACTGCTGCCGCGACACGCGCCGTCGAAATCTACAACAGACTCTGTGATGCCCTGCATAGTGATACCCGCATCACCAAGCAATCCCTGGCCCGGGCCCTGAACTGTTCGGAAAAAACGATCCAGCGTGATCTCGAGACACTTGGAGAACATTTCCCCGGCGTCCAGGTGGACTACGACGAGCGGCTCAAGACGTTTTTTCTGGCCCAGGATGGGGTGACCGGAGACGAATTCAAAAAGAGTGACATCAAAATCCGCCTGCAAAACCATGACCTCTTTATCCTCTTGATGAGCACCCACATCCTCTCGCAGTACCGTGATTCGCCGGCCTTTGTGCAGATGCAGGAATCGCTCAAACGGATTGCGGCACAGATCCCCGGCAATATCGCGGTGATCACCCACCAGGCGCTCGCGCGCAGTCTGACCACGCTGGCCAAACCGCTCAGACCGGTAGACCCGGCAATCTTTGACATCGTCAAGCAGGGGATCGAGTCAAAGGCCGTGCTTGCCATCACCTACCGCGCACCCGACGGGAAGACGACAGACCGCCGGATCGACCCGCTCTATCTCGACAACATGGACGGTGATTTGTACACGATCGCCTGGTGCCACTTGCGCAAGGAAGTCCGGATCTTTGCCCTCTCACGGATGACGATCGCCAGGAAAACCGCAACCTCATTTACGCCGGACGACCACCCCGAGATCCGGCACTATCTCGAAAACCGCTTCGGCATATTCATGAACTGCCAGCAGCGTGAGTACACGATCCGCCTGCGCTTTACAGCGGATCAAACCCCCTATGTGCGCGAGCGCACCTGGCATCCCAAACAAAAACTTGTTGAACGTGCTACCGGTGAGGTCGACCTGTCTTTTCCGGCCACGCATCTGTTTGAAGTGACGCGCTGGGTCCTCTCCTGGGGCCCCGGTGTTAGGGCCCTCGCCCCGCCCGCTCTCGTCAGTGCTGTCCGTGATCAGCTCACGGCGACTTTAGCTCAGTACGAAGGAAAATGAGAATACTCCTGACTAACCTGTCTCGTTTTCGACTTGATCAAGTTTGCATACAGCAGCATACTGTATATAAGAAGCCAGGAGGAAATCCATGAAGGCTGAGTTGACTGCAATTATCGAAAAAGCACCTGAAAGTGGGTACTGGGCATTTTGTCCTGAAATACCCGGCGCCAATGGCCAAGGCGAAACAGCAGAAGAGGCCAGAGAAAATCTCCGCGAGGCTGTCGAGTTGGTTATTCTCGACAGACGTGAAGATATGCTGCGCGGTGTATCTGAAGACTCAATCGAAGAAAAGATCTGTATCGGATGAAACGGAGAGATCCCAAGCAGCGGCTCAGAATGGCCGGGTGCTATTTGAAACGTGAAGGTGCTTCTCATTCACTCTGGGTACAACCAAAATCCGGGGCTATAGAAACAGTTCCCCGCCACAATGAGATCAAAGAACCTCTTGCCAAAAAAATTCTCAAAAATCTGGGTGCTGAATAGATCCCGGCAGACACAATCCCGGATACGCATGATGTTTTCATGCTTATTCAATGCGTATCCGGGATAGACGTCATGGTTTTGAAATGTGCTCACAAAAAAAGCCCCTCGCGGGGCTTTTTGGTATTCAACGGATTCAATCGCTCGTACCACCGGCAAACACCTGGGTTGCCTTGATGTACGGAACATTGTTGGAATTGCGATACTGATGGCCTGCTGCACCCAGACGCAAAAATCTTTCGTTCAAGATGTTCCTTTTGTGGCCAGGTGAATTCATCCAGCTCTCCACAACAGAAAGCGCAAACGACCAATAGCTGTGTGGCGGTATATTGTCAAACGAGCTGACCCTTGTACCCGCCTTGTACTGGATGGCAAAGGTATTGGCAATATTCTCGCCCACCGATTGCTGCCAATTGCCAAATTGCTTGACGCGGTCTGAAGGACTCGCTCTGCCAGCTATGGGACTGGTATGGCTGAAGAAATTTCGCTGTACCATGTCATAGCTGTGCATATAGGCCGCCTTGTACAATATCATCGATGGTGAAAAGAGCGGCTTATTGTTTTTTTCCCGCTCGATATTGGTGGCATAAAATATTGCAGCACCCAGGAGTTCATAGTCGATTTTGTTCATGTCAATCGCTTGCCTGGCCAGTGCAGAGTTGCCAAATGTTTTGTGTGTATAGAGCCGGTACATCGAGCTATTCCACACTGTTGCCGTGGAAGGATTCGCCGGTGTTGTTGTCGTCCCCGCTGCCGTATTCTTGATGTACGTATCCACGAGTCGGCGCGACTCAAGATCCGGTGTACCACGGAAAAAAACCGCATCCCCTTTGCTATGCGTTCCATTGCCCGGAATGGTCACTCTGCTTCCAGTGACATGGATGAAGTAGGTAATCCTGGCATCCTTGGACGCGATCTCTTTTGCAGACTCAAGGCTGATGTTTTTGGCTCGCCGAACCACATTTCTCCATCTTGCACTGGATTTTTGTGCCATTCCCTGACGCCGCTGCCAGGAGGTATCCGCTTGCTGGCTGTCAGCAGTCTGGGAACCAGGGACTTTTTCCTTGAGGGCTTCTTCCAGCACCGAGTCCCTCAGACTGGAAGGATGGCCAGTCCAGAGTATTTTGCCCGATCTCGAAATCAGCACTTCGTGCGGGATGCCCCTGAAGGAGTACGGTATCTGATTTCTGATTTCTCTGCCGGCCACCATGACGGGAAAATTGTATCCCTTGCTTCGCAGGAATGCACTGTCCTTGGCTGCCTCGCTCAACCCTACAGTAAAGATGACCAGCCCCTGACTGGCATACTTGTTGTGTTTTGCCCAGCTCCCTGGAAGGCTGCTGACGCAAGGGGGACACCATTCAGCCCAAAACTTGAGCAGGACTACGCTGCCCTTGTACTGTGCGATGGAATGCTGCTTTCCCACTGCATCCGTTGCCGTAAAATTCGGGGCCATGTCTCCAACACTCTGGGCAAAACCTGTTTGTACAACCAACATCAGCATGACAATCAAAAACACTGCGCGTACTTTCATACAACCTCCGTTTTTTCCTGCTGCCGTAAGCACCGTGCAGGCTGGATACACAGGCCAATACCAAGGGACGTGTCACTGGCAAAAAGACTGATTGTGGTCATATCCATACCTCATTGTGCCTGCTCGTCAGAAGAACCTGCATTTGTACCAGAACAACACTGGTGTGGCATGCTCACTCATGCTACACCCTTTATTTTCATGTTGCACCGCAAATGTGCATGATACCTCGAAGTATCTCGCAGAATTCGACCATGATGCGGACTGTGCAAGGACTGACCATGCGGAGCAAGGATGGGCTTGAAACCCATCCTTGCTCCAACCAAAAACAATCACTCGCCTGCGGCTCTCCTGATTTCAGTCGCATCCAGGGCACGTTGCCAGATTTGTACGCGGCGCACTGTTCCCAAAAACCATGCATTATTGTCCCTCAGGTCGCCCCCGATATAGACCACAAGCGGAATCATGGCGACGGGACACCTGCGCTTAACTACGGATCAGGCCCCCATGTGCGCGAGCGCACCTGGCATCCCAAGCAATGACTTTTCGAACGCGCCACTGGTAAGGTCGACCTGTCCTTTGGGGCCCCGCCGTCCGTGTATTGCGCCCTCCGCTCCGGTCAACTCTATCCGCGATCAACTCACAACGGGTCACGATCCAGCAAGCATGGCTTGAATATCCTTTTCCAGCAAAGGCAGATGATTCCTGATCACATCCCAAACGAGGTAATAGTCGACACCAAAATAGTGGTGGATCAGCCTGTCACACATACCGGCAATGTTTTTCCAGGCTACACCCGGATAAAGGCTCAGAACATCTTCAGGGATTTTTTTAACGGCTTCCCCGATGATTTCAAGGCTGCGGGTGACGGCTCGCTTCATGACCTCATCAGCAAGAAACGCTTCATACGACAACATACCGCAATTAGCCTTGATGAAAACAAGCTCATCAAGAATATGTCTGGCGTATTCCTTATGCGCTTTCATAAATCACTTCATGCTCAATATAAGGGAGCAGCCAGGGGCTTATTCCTTCTCTGGTAACGATATCCAACGGCACGTCGAAGAGGGATTCCAAAAGATGGCATACTTGCATATAGTTGGTAAAATTTTTTTGGCCTGGAAGAAAATCGAGCAACAAATCAATATCGCTGGTTCCGGTTGCCTCGTCGCGGCTGCAAGAGCCGAACAACCCGATCCGGGATATTCCCAAGTCCTTGAGTGCATTACGATGCTGCTGCAAAAGCGCCAGTACTGCTTTATGTGTCATTGTACCCTCTCCCTATGTTTTTAGTATAGGCTATTTGGGACAGGGGATCAAGAATCCCGGCAGTACAGTATAGACCAGGTCCGATCTCTGCAATCACACTCAAGTAGCGTTTTTCGAAGAGTTCACAGAGTTTGTCAGATGTTAATCAACTGAATACACTCTGTATAACTATGCCCTAAAAGCACTGTATCATGTCGAAATTTTTTACCCTCTCTGCAAGCTTTCCCTGCGAATCTCCGTATCATCATGTGTCGCTGTAGTTTATATCAGTACAACAAAACCATCTGTCCACTCCACAGAAAAGGTTGGAAAATGTCCGAAAAACGCTCTGTTCAAAATTATTATAAAATTCTCGGTGTGTCCCGTACTGCCGATGACACTGAGCTACGCCGGGCTTTTGCACAAAAGGCCCGCGTTGTGCATCCCGATGTTTCACTGAACAAGGAGAAGGCGCGAATTAAATTCATGCTGTTGCGCGAGGCCTACGATGTACTGCGTGATCCAACTCAAAGAAAGTTGTATGACAAACTTTTTGATGTCAAACAGAAGAATGTCAAGACATCCACCAGAAGCGCCCCTGACCCAAAAACCAGTGAATATTACAAAGAAGAATGGAATATGTTTGTCAATCAGCCCGAAGAGTATCTGGGTCTGTTTGAAACAATTACTGCTACTGCATCTTCAGGCGCCAAAGCTGTTCTTTCAGTCGTAGCAAGCACTGTTTTTTCGATTATAGCATCATTTTTGGCTGTCACTATCATCGCCTGGCTGGGCATGGCCATCGTCAGTTTTGCTTCTGCAATTACCATTTCATCCATATTTGGTTTATTGATCGTTATCGCTGCCGCTGCCAACACGATTGAAACAATTTCTGTCAAGACAGAACAACTCATTGAATTTTTTTCATCACGAATTTTTTTCTCTGTTCAAAAGCTCCCACGTATCCAGGCAAAAAAATATATCAATTGGATTTTTGCCGTGCTGCTACTGGTATGCCTTGGGTTTGCTGTATGGCTGAATTTTGCCGTATATGATGCTCTCGGATACAAGCACTTCTTAGGGACAGTTTTTTTTGAAAGACTCAAAGAGGTACCTTTGATCAACAGTCTTGCAGCCTTGATTGGGTATATCATCGATGTGATATTTTTTGTGGCCCTGAATGCTCCGATGGCAGGTTCACTCTATATCAACACAACGATTTTTTTCCATGTGCTCAAAAAGATCGGCAAACCTAAGCGAATTTCCATCAAAAAGCCATTGCAACTCGAATTGTAAAAACGATACTGCCATTCACAGAGTATCCTGCTCACCTCGCACCAAACTGCCGCAGGATCTCTTCTCCCGAAATCCACTTGAGTGCCCCGGCATATTCAATCGGTGTTGTCCCCATACTGCTTCGGGTAGAGTCTCAGGAGGCAGAACACCATCACCCTGACATTAACAATCCAAGAAGCGCATTCG
>DAIREN010000137.1:0-8271 GCA_036795535.1 Spirochaetota bacterium | reverse complement strand
GTCGCTGCCCGAGGTTGTGTGTCTGTCTTCTCCCCTGAACTCGCCAAAGCGGAGTCCGGCGGGAGAGCTGTGGAGCGGGACATAGTGAAATGGCGTTGCTATTCCGTGCTGTTTCATGTGTTCGATAAAGGCTGTGCGGTCGGCAAGGTCGCGTAGCTTGATCCAGAACATGTGCGCATTATGAGCACATCCTTCAGGCACATGGGGGATCTGGATTCGACCGCTGGCAGCCAGTGTCTCAAATGCCCCGTAATACCTGTCCCAGATTTCAAGTCGGGCAGCATTGATTGCTTCTGCATCCTCGAGCTGCGGCCAGAGACAGGCGGCATTCAATTCGGATGGCAGGTACGAACTCCCGGTATCGACCCAGGTGTACTTGTCGACCTGTCCGCGGAAAAAGCGGGAACGGTTGGTGCCCTTTTCGCGGATGATTTCGGCCCGCTCGACAAAGGAGTGGTCGTTGATCAGCAGAGCCCCGCCTTCGCCCATGACATAGTTTTTCGTCTCGTGAAAGCTGTAGCAGCCGAATGTGCCAAAGGTTCCCAGTGCCTGCCCGTTTTTATACCCCATGACGCCCTGCGCGGCGTCTTCGATTATGATCAAGTTGTGGGTCCGGGCCAGGGCGTCCAGTGCGTCCATATCACAGGCGACGCCGGCGTAGTGAACGGGAACAATGGCCCTGGTCTTGGGGGTGATAGCCTGCTCTATACAGGCCGGGTCGATATTCATGGTCAGTGGGTCAATATCCACAAAGACGATTCGTGCACCACGCAATACAAAGGCATTGGCAGTTGAGACAAAGGTAAATGAGGGCATGATGACCTCGTCACCGGGACTGATTCCGGCCAGCAGGGCGGCCATTTCGAGGGCCGAGGTGCAGCTTGTCGTCAGGAGCGCTTTGGCGCAGGAGAAGCGCTCTTCCAGCCAGGCGCTGCAGCGGGCCGTGTACTCTCCGTCTCCGCTCAGTTTGCCTGATGCGAGTGCGGCCGATATATGGGAGGATTCGCGCCCTGTCTGGCAGGGTTTGTTGAAAGGGATCATGGTTGTGTTGCCTTGAGGGTCATGGTATCCTCGTTCCTGCCCGGCTGTTTCAGGTGAGCGCCGAAGAGAAGAAGGGAACCCATGCGGCATTGTGTCACCCGGAAGCACTTTTCCGTCGCGTCAAGTATACTCATTGCCTCCGTCTTGATGGTATCTGTATCTCAGGGTCTCGATTTCAGCGATATGGGATACAGCCTGTCAAAGTACCGGTTTGTGTTTGAACCGGCATGCGGGACGTTTTCGGCCGGGCTGGCTCTGTCGGAGATAGTAGGGGGCGTGGTGGGATTGTTTTCCGGTTGGGAGTCTGTGCTTGTCTTCAAGCTGGCCTTTGCCGTGCTCACCCTTCTGACGGCCAACCCGGCCGTCAGGCTTCTAAAAATCAAACTGACCGGGAGCATCATGGGTGGGGTGTGTCTGGCCATTTTGATTGCCGGCTATGACATGCAGTGGCTCGGATATTACAGCCTGACGGGCATTTTGCTGCTTGCTGTGGCAGGTGCCGTCTGCCTGTCCGTCTGGAGGCGAAGTCTGGTTTGGCTTGGGGTTGCATTTTTTCTGTCTGTCGTGGCGGGAAGTGTGCGTCTGCCCAATCTGCTGATTGTTGGTCTTCCGGTGGTGGCGGTTTTCAGACTCGGACGGTTTTTTTCTGGAACACGGGTGCTGATGCACGCCATGGCCGGAGGTTGCCTCGGAATTGGTTTGATATTTGTCGCATTGGCCGGGAGCGGACAGTTTGAACCCTTTGTCAGCCAGATCACCGGTCTGGCCGGAACTGCTGCCGGCAGTGGCAATTACGGTATTGTTGCGCTGATGCGCAAGTTGACTGGCGAAGTCCTCCGGGCTGCAGGGCTGGCCGTGCTGATGCTTGCCGGATGGCATGTTGCCGGGCGGATCAGGCATGTTCCGCTCAGAGTGTTCCTCATAGGACTGCCCCATGTTGTGGCGGTTGCCGCATATATCGGACTCTCGCTGGGCGGATCGCTTGTCAATCTGGAATTTTATCCTGTGTACCACCTTGTCGCGTTTGTGCTGTTCGCGTATTTCCTGGGATGGAAAAGTGTTCGACCTGAGGCACGGTTTCTTGCGGTCCTCTCGCTTGTTGTCATGTTTGTTTCTGCCTTGGGGTCAAACCGGGCCTTGACTGTGATGATGTACGGGTTTTGGCTGGCGGTTCCACTGGCCCAGTATTTTGGTCTGGCCGTCTTGAGAAAGGCATACGGTATTGGGGTGCTGGCGAGGTGTGTGGCATCGGTCATATATGTTCCTGCCCTGTGTATGGCGATCTTTTTTGCCTGGACACATAATTTTCGTGAATCTCCGCACAGGCAGAACTTGACCTGCCCCATGCAGGATGCTGTGTTTTCGGGCGTGTTTACCAGCAGGGAGCGGGCATCTGCGGTTGATGGACTCATGGCACAACTGCGAAGCGTGGGGAAGAAGTACACAAGCCTCTTGCAATGCAATGATTTGCCGCTTGTCCATTTCCTTGTCGGGCTGCCGCCATTTGCCGGAATTCTCTGGTATCAGACTCACGCGGAAGCCGATCTTGCTCTGAGACTCGGGAAAACAGTTTCCGGGGGATTGCCTCTTGTAGTCAGACATACATCGCCTGCAGAGGATCGTTCATGGCCGGCGCGGGATGATGACGGGGGGAGGGCTGTCCGGAAGAGAAAGGGGAGTCAACCCAAGCGCCAATTGCTCCTCGACTTTTGTGAGCGGAACCATTATGAAGTGACTTGGACAGATGGCTACTTCGAGGTTCTTGAACCGCGCCAGATGGACTGAAAGCGCAGTATACTTCAGTCAATACGAGACTGAAACTGTGGCGGGTGCTGGTTGAGTTCTACATCATACGATCATGCCGTTGTGCGCGGGTTGTTTTTTAATCTCCTCGGCACGCTTGGCAAGGCTTTTACTCCTGTTTTTTTCATTCTTGTCGGGCGTCTCCATGGTGCGGACGCCTTGGGTGTCTATCTGCTCGTTTTTACCTTTATCGAGATGCTGCGCAAGCTGGCAGTCGGCGGTTTGAACGACGGCATCATGATTTATACGGCGCGGAACCTTGTCCGTCCTGAAGACGAGGATATAGCATATCGGGTAATCGGCAATAGCATCTTTCTGGCGCTACTTCTTTGTGGCGGGATTGTGGTTGCGCTGGAGCTTGGTTTGTCTGCCCTCCTCCCGATGTACGAGGCAGAGGGGGTCCAGCGGTTGGTGCGAATCATGGCTGTTGGTTTGCCCTTGCATGCCCTTCCCGTTTTGCTGGTTTCTGCAACCAAGGCCCATGTAGAAATGAAGTGGGATGCCTTGATGGGTGGATTCATCCGGCCATTCGGGCTGTTTTTCTTTGCCCTTGTGTTTTACTGGCTGGACATGGGTATGGATGGGCTGGCCTGGGGGTATTTTGCTACCGGGTTGGCGATGAGTCTTTCGGGCGTACTGATTTTTCTCGGACATTTTTCCATCAAGCGGCTGTTTGCAACCGCCGGGATATTCAAGCCCATGCGGGATCTTGTGGGATTTGTGATTCCGCAAAGTCTGAATCTGACTTTTATCGACATGATTGCCGGCTTCGACATCATGATGCTTGGTTTTTTTGGGGTCCAGCCAGCATTGATTGGCTACTACGGGATTGCAGCGCAACTTGTTTATAACATCGAGCAGGTGCGCCAGGCATTCTCCGGGGCCTATGCGCCCGTGATTGCCCGTTTGTATCGGGAAAAGCATATCGAAGAAATGAATGCATCGTTTAACAAGGTCAGTCGCTGGACGATGCTGGTGGCTTTTCCAGTCGGTATGATTGTCGCGTTTTTTCACCGTGAGCTGCTGCAGTTGTTTCACCCTGCTTTTGGCGTCCCGTTTGCCTTGCCCATGGTGGAGGTTATGCCCGGATCGCTCATCCGGCTGCTCGATCTGGGGTACCTCGAGCAGATGGGGGAGACGGGGTTCATGATTCTGTTATTGACGGTGCCGTTGCTTTCATGTGGCATTGGTCTTGCCGGAAATCTGATTGTCATGACCGGCAAGTCAGCCTGGAGTCTGCTCAACTCCGCCATTGTGGCCGGGCTCAGTTTTTTGTTTGCCGCTCTTTTCATTCCTGGTCTTGGGTTGTATGGGGCGGCACTGTCGGCTGCGCTGGCGGCTGTGGTGATCAGGGCGATTCAGCTCATTGAATCAGAGATGCTGCTGTCTGTGAGACTGCGGTGGAAACTGGTATACAAACCCTGGTTGGCTGCAATGGTTGTCGTAGGGGTGATGGTTCCGGCAATGAATCTGGAAGTATGTTTTTGGGTCCGGCTGGTGGTGATTGCCCTGATACTGTCACTGTACTTTTTTGTGGTGAGACTGCTTGGCTTTGAGGAAGGGGATACGAAGGTGCTTATGCCCTGGCGCAGAAAACAGAGGTGTGGATGATGACAAAACACTCGATACCGGGACGCATCTGGCGCTCAAGGCCGGTATACAAGGCGAGATTGGTTGCCTTTTACATAATAGATTTCTTTGCTGGCTGGGCTTTTGAACGGTATCTGTTCAAACGTGCACATGGATACCCCCTTGATCTTGAAGAACCGCAGAGTTTCAGCCATAAACTGGTCTGGAAGCGTCGTTTTGACCGCAATCCGTTGTTGTCGGTTGTTGCGGACAAGTTTACTGTCCGGCAGTATGTTGAGGACATTCTTGGCACGGAAAGGGCGGCACAGGTTCTCATCCCGTTGCTGTATGCAACTGAGGATCCGCGGGATATCCCTTTTGATTCTCTTCCGGATAGTTTTATGTTCAAGGCCAGTCATGGCTCGGGGATGAATATGGTTGTCCGGCATTTGCGACCTGAGGACAGAAAAGGTCTGGTCAGGCTGGCCAGGGGGTGGCTCAAGCGACCGTATGGGGTTTTTGATCACCAGTGGGCCTACACGGTTTCACATCGGAGGCTTCTTGTTGAGGAGCTTCTCCTTGATGAATACGGGAAGCCGCCTGCTGATTACAAGTTTTTCATGATCCATGGGGTTTGCCGGATGATTGAGGTTGACAGTGACAGATTTGAGGGACACAAGGTCAATCTGTATGATCGGGACTGGAATATGCTTGATGTGGTGTTGACCTTCCCGCATGACGGTAAGGTGACCCGGCCGGGCAATCTTGAAGAGATGCTTGCGCTTTCAGAAGAACTTTCACGTGATTTCGATTTTATCCGGGTTGATCTCTATTCGCATCAGGGACGGGTGTACTTCGGGGAGCTCACAAATTATCCAGGCGCGGGGACCGAGCGGTTTGATCCGGTTTCGTTTGATTTTGAACTTGGCAGCCATTGGAAAATTGACCCTGACTATTGGAAGTCCTGTCCCCGCTCAATCCATGCGTCACAGTATGAGGGGTAACGAGTGGACACCGTCACAATCTGCAAACACAGAAGCGGTTTTATGCGAGCTGCCTGGCTCTTCATGCTGCTCTATCCTCTGGCGACGATTTTTCAAGGGTTTGATGTCACCGATTTCGGGTTTTTGGCTGTCAAATACCGGGATATCCTCCAGTCAGGGGGCGGGGTCTGGCCGATTACCTCTTTTTACCTGACAGAGGTGCTTGCAGGGGGCTGGCATGCCTTGGCGGGCAGTGCGGGTGTCGTGTCATTCAAATTGTTGTTCGTCTTGCTTGTCTGGTGTACACAGGGCATTGCCTGGATTGCCTTGAAGGGGATTGTGGCGCCCCGCATCCTTGTACCGGGTCTTGTGCTGGCAACGCTTGCCATTACCCCGGAGATGCAGTGGGTAAATTACAATAATACCTCGGCCCTCGGCTTTGCCCTGGCCGGCCTTTTTTTGATCCGGGCGGTATTGCGTGGCAAGCCTGCTGACTTTTTTCTGGCAGCCCTTGCTCAGACGGTGACTGTTTTTTTTCGCCTGCCAAATCTTGTAGGATTGCTGCTTCTTCTTGTTCCTCTTGCCTATGTCATGTATACATCCGGCCTGGCAATGGCAGTTCGCAGGGCAGGGATGGTGTTGGGGGGCTTTATGTCCGGGTTGTTTGTTGTGGCCGGATTGATTTGCTCTCTCGGACATGGGCAGGAGTTTGTCACTGGGATGCAGGCGGTTTTTGGCGGATCACCGGGGGAGTCGCACGAGGTTGGGTATTTGCTCAAACGAAATCTTGCCGATGCCACGAAAGTCGCGGGAGTTATGCTGTTCATGTATGCTCTAACATGGCTGTTGTCGCGTGTGCGATTTGCACGCGGGAAATGGAGGATGCTGCTCTCGGGGATTATGATTGCCGCCTGCATTCACATTTCAATGTACCTGATTGAGCTGGAGATCGGGAAGACGATCATTACCTGGTCCCTCTATTTTCTGGGCGTCTGTGTCTTTCTGGGGGTGGAAGTGTTACGTCATCTGCCTGGGAGGTTTCTTGACAGGCGCGAGGGATGGCTTTTGGTGATTGTCTTCGGTATTGCATTCCTTGTTCCCCAGGGGTCTGATCGTGGGCTCTGGAATTCGGTGTATGGCTTGTGGCTCGCTTTTCCGTATGTTTTGCATCTTGTTTTTGGAATGGGTGCGAAGTCGTATCTCGACAGCCGAAAGAGACACGCCCTGTTTGCCGTGATTGTCGTGCCTTGTGCTGGCCTGGCCGTGTTGTTCGCGGCAACCTTTGTCTATCGGGATCTGCCTGATCGGACAGGCCTGGTTTACACTCTTCATGGGGAGCGTCTCAAGGGAGTGCTGACCAGTGAAGCCCGTGCAAGGGTGTGGAACGAGCTGACCTTGCGGCTTGATGCGTACGAACTCGAGGGTCGCCCACTCCTGGCGTATCCGGGTATTCCCATGCTGGTATATGCGACGGGGAGTTTGCCCTACCTTGGAATCTCCTGGCCATCCCTGCTTCCCGTTGAGGGGCAGGAAAAGGCTTTTGCCTGGGCAAGGAAGCGATACCCTGAATATCCCCTCGTTGTACGGGCGCTGGTTCCAACGACTGGGAGGTATTGGCCAGATTCGGAGCCGGGTCTTCGCACAGTTTCCCGCGGTCAGGACAGACGAAGGAGACTGGATGACTTGACCAGGGCTATGATGCAGGCGGGCAGATATGCGAAAGTCTGGCATAATGAGGTTTTTGAAATCTGGGAACCGGACGGGTACGCGCATAAACGGACTGGCCAGTCCGTTTTTCGTTGACTTTGGGATTCTCCAACGGTAGGTTTTGCCCGTGTCCGGGGAATGGCGGCACCGGGATGTGTCGAGGCTGTTCCCCATAAAACCAGTCCGCAGAGCAGGTACTCATGATTCGTCCCGGCGCATATGTGGCAGCCTTCATTATTCTGTCTCTCCCGTCCATAGCCGCTCAATCCGAACGTCTTTCAATCGCAACAGCCCTTTCCGGTGTCGCGCGCAACAACCCCGGCCTTAAAGCGGCTGAGGCCCGTATCGAAAAGGCCCGGCTGCAGGTGGAAAAGGCCGAATACCTGGGTTTTCTGACGCGGTTTGATGTCAATATTGCAACCGGAGCGATTCCCGGGTCGGATACGGAAAGCTATTTTCAGAATTTCGGTCCATTCTTGAAAAGCGAGATCGCTGTTGTGCAGCCGGTCTTCACCTTTGGCAAGGTCTCGGGCGCCGAGCGGCTGGCCCGCTTCGGTCTTGAACACGAGCGTGACAAATTTTCCGATACCCGGGACCGGGCGGCGTTTGAGGTCATCCGGCTTTACCGGGGACTCTGCACGGCCATGCGGGCCGAGCTGGTTGCGCGGGACATGCTGCGTGACTTTACAAAACTGACCAACCAGGTCGAGCAGGAGCTGGCAAAGACAAACGCCTCGATTGACGATCTTGACAAGCTCGACGTGACGGTCAAATCCTGGCAGGTCTATCAGGCCTACACAACGGCCATGGAGGATCGCACCAACCTCATGCGTGCCATGAATATTGCGCTGGGACAGCCCGAGACGCGGGAGTTTGCAGTGGCGGATGAACCGCTGCCGGCAGTGGAAATATCTATTACAAATTATGAGTATCTTGTCAGGCGCGCTTCCGAGCGGCACCCCTCGCTGAGGGCCATTCGGTCGGCACTTGCAGCCGCAGATGCCCGTGTTTCACTTGAGCAGGCCAACAACTACCCTGACATTTTTCTCGGGGGCGGAATGCGCTTCAACTGGGCAGGGAACAGGCCGTCCAGTGACGATTACAACTCAAAGGGTGTCGCTGCTTTTGTGTGCGTCAGGTGGCGACTTGATCTCTGGCGCGTGACGAC
>DAIREN010000136.1:0-8273 GCA_036795535.1 Spirochaetota bacterium | reverse complement strand
TGCATCAGTTGTTGGTACCGTAACAGGATCAATTTTCCGGTATCCGCTCATGCGGCGCTCACCGCCCAACTGTATCACCCCGGACGGCGCCAATCCAAGCCCACGGTCAATACCTATCACGAGCCTCACACCTTCAGCGAGCCGGATATGTCCTGCCGAATACAACTGCCCCTTGTTTACTGTGCGCTTTGTTGTATCCAACCCGATCCCGGTCCTGCTTTCAGTCATGTACAGTTCGCGCGGCATGAGGACATCTCCTTCTCCCAGCTTTTGTGGCCGCTTGCACAACGCATCCATGCGCACCCAACTTCCGCCAAGTGAAACAGCCTCATGCTGCGCAAGCACAAACGGCAATGACCCGGATGATGCCACAAGCCCAAGTTTTTCGACAGCCACCGGATCCGGGCGCCCGACCACAAGCACTTCACGTCCGGCATACTCGGCACCACGGTCAGCTTTTTCGGAAACATCAACAAACCAAGCCCATGGTGCGGGTGCATAGAGCTTCCCGTTTTTTTGCAACAAGATGGCGGTGATTGCAAACGGGGCCGGGTTGCCACTTGCCCCGATCAATGCAGTGATTTCTTCTGGTTCGCCATGTTTGCCATAGTCAGCAAAAGGGATTTCCCTCTGTCGCAAAACAGTCGTACGCAAAGCGCCCTGTATAACCGAAACTGGTGGCGGGAATAATGCCTCAGCGGTCAACTGTCCAGCTTCAAGTGGCTCGGACCCGCGAAAAAACAACGTGTCCAAAGGTGTTATTTCATACCATTCGCTCATTATGCGCCCTCCCCGGAGAAGAATTGACCGATAACTGGCCCTTCGGGATTAAACCAGTCATGATTGTCGGCTGAAGCCTGCACACACAGCCCAGCCAATCGCCGCGCCATCTCAAGTGAAAAGTCTTTTTTTTGGTCTTTGGTCAGATTCGCAGGCATGCTTCCCGAGTGACCAACCTCATACACAAAGAGGCTGACGATACGTTCGCGATTTTCGGCCAGCCGGGCGGCATCAGGTACCAGTGGGCGCACAACCTCTTCAAGACTGGCCAGCCGGTACATCAACCGTGAACTGGCTGCCTCATCAGCAATATGTGCCATTACCATGCGGAAAGAGTCCAACAAGGTCTCACCAGTCATAAACGGGTTTTCCTTGTTCCACTTGAAAAAAACATCCCGATCGCCGCCCGATCTCTTTTTTAGCCTGATTGCCAATGCATTCCTGCCAGCCTTCTTTTTAGCTATCCCGTCCAGTACCGCATGGGCATCTCGCATCACTTCACGCAATGGTGTTTTGTGGTGTGCTATGACAATTCCGCCAGAAATCGAAATCCCGTCTGTTTTCCCAAGATGCACGCCGATCTTCCCGCTCTCCACACCAATCTTGTCTACTGGTTCGGCTCCATCTTTGCCATATCCGACAAAGGCCATCGTACAGGCCCGCGAAATCTCCTGCGCAGCATCAAGCACACTGTCCAATGGCAGTACTGCACACACATCGTCTCCACCGGCATAGATCAAACGACCTCGATATTTTTTGATAACCGGTGCGACTGCAAATCGCGCAAAGCTGTTGAGAGAATCAGATATTGCCGCATGTATGGCCGGATTTATCGTACGTGTGCTCGTGATCAATGGTCTCGACGCGCCGGCAATGTTAATGTCATTCCTGAAAACTGATGAGCGTGCAAATCCTTTATTTTCATACCGCTTTTTTAACTCTGGATGCATAACATCCTGCCAGCGGGCACCAATTGTTTCACCATTGATCAGATCGCCCATCCGGTCACCATCCATGAGCAAAACTGCATAGTACTTGTCACGATTTGCAAAGCGGACATCCTTTGCTTCCCCGTCCTGCACGATTTGTTTGACACAACGTCCTATATCGGTCTCTTCATCAGCCAATTCGGCTTGGTGCAATGCCCCGATCAAATCGTTTTTGATAGCCGACATGCGATCAGTACCGAGTGCAGCACCAAGTTTTTTCAGATACCGTGTAGCTGCAATCTCGGTAGTTGACGGAAATTTTTCTGAGTCCTTGAAAACACCATGTAAAAGCTCACCTGCAAGGTTTGCTTTTTTCATGAGTTGTGGTAAAAATCGTTTGATTGTGCAAATGGCACAGAGGCGCTCGTTTTCACCTACCTGGGTTGTCGAGCCTTGCGGATTCATCCGCTTGCGCAAAACATCCCAAAAACGCCGCACGGCAGCGCTATACTCCCGCGCTGGTGTTTTCCCGGCCATTGTAAAGTCATGCAGTACTTCATGTTCTCCACAAAGCGGACATTTTTCACCTGCCTGCGACTTTCTGATCTTTATTGGCACAAGCTTGGCAGAAGCCAGCAATCCGTTGACAAGGGAATGTGTCGCACCATACAAGCGGGCAATAGCATGACCACCAGGATACGCCTTTGCAAACTCGGTCACTGTAGCCTGCTCAGTCTCCCTCTTTTTTACGGCAAGAACTTTTGACAATACCTCACTGGCATCCAGCCCCACAAGATGTGTCGCCGACCAGGAATACTGCCAGTAATCATCCACTTGATCTGCAAACATCTTTTTAACAGACGCATCGTTACTTATGTAATCAGTAACCAAAGACGCCAGTCGTAGCCACTCAGCCTGGACAGATGCTTCGATCGTCTTTACCATCTCTTGCACCATTTCTCCGGCACAGAGAAATACGAACTTGTTTGGAAAAGATGCTATGATGCTGCCATCCTTGACATGCTTGTTCAAAGTGTCATCAGATTCATACAAAAACTGCTCAAGGTGATACTCCCTGCCAACCCAAGCCTCAACAAGAGACTGATCATGCAAAGATGGATAGACGACATGATCAGGTCCGAGACGATCCATGACGGTCCGCAATCCGATAAAGGCAAGGTACGAGAGCAGGATGGATCCCGTCCATGAATCCCGAAGTTTTCGCGCCTTGGCGATGAACTGCTGCACAGGCGTAATCGAGAACACGACCAGTGAGACAGCATGTTTTTGTGAATCCGCCAGACACGAGCCGATAGCCGATGTCAGCGCACAGTGCTGCCATATTGAATGGTCAGGCAACCGTGTATCAGCCGGCAGATGATCCCAAACCCCGCACAGTCCGCCGGTCTTTGCGTTGCGCAGGCGTTTGCGCAGTGCAAAAAAGAGATAATGATACAACGCCTTGGACCAGGCCTCGTGATCCTGCACGTGATTGTAAAACGCGTTGAGTGGGCGCTCTCCCTCCGGCAAGGCATTGAGTTGGGCCACATCCTTGTCAACACCAAGATCCTGACATAATAATGCCAGAATGTCTTCATGAAGCTTGCTGACAGACACACCTGCAATTCCATCAATTGCAAGGACGGCCGCAGCTATCGGATGTGTCAGAGCAGGTTGTTTTATAAAATCAACCGCACCATTTTCATTGCCATCCGTTGAATAGCCAGGAACAGCGGCCCGTGTCAATCCGGATGCTATCCGGTCAGCGGCCTGGTATTGTTCTTTATCGGCAACACTTTGCTTGAGCAGACGTGCAATTGCTGCAGCGCGTTCTTCGTGACCAGGTATCGAAAATGCCTTGTCTACCGGATCATGCAAAAACATTGAGACCTTGTGTTGCCAGTAATCATTGCGGAGTCCCATCAGGTTACCTCCATTCTTGTAAATCCTGTATCATTATTATCAAGAAACTGATGCACTATTCTCCAAACGTCACTTTCACTGCCAAGATTGGCATCCCATTTCTTCGGCAGGCCATGCGGGATATGCACTATACGCGCGACAAACTCTCCTCCTGCATTTTTTTTGACCATCAGCCGTATCTGTGACGGCATCCTGCCGTTTTGCCCACCCCAACTGCCAACTGTATGATGTGTAACCGGATAACCCAGTATGTGCCGTTTTTGCAAACCCTGCGGCGCAATATTGAGGGAGAGACGCAATTTCATGTATGTTGAAGCAAGAAACCCCATAGCTTCTTCCCATTTTGAAGCACTTTTTTCCCAAACCAACAGACCATTTGCATCCCTCCCGCACCCATGAGGATATTTTTTGTCCGATGTTACGAGAGAAATAAATTCGGTAGCAACAGGAAGCGAATAATCAGGCAAATTATGCACCGCCAATGAGCCAAATCCATTGCGGGACCGCCCCCCAATCGTACCAAACGCGTGCATCAACGCCAGTGTTTGCCTTATCGTATCAACTTCCTCACTTGGCATTGTAAATGCAATTTTGAGCTTGCCACCAGGTTTTATATAATTTCTTACTATCTTGTTGTGATTTTGAATCGTTATTGGACCGAAACCAAGATACAAATCATTATTGACAGTCATTCCTGCGCCATGATTGACTTCTGTATGCCGTGAACTACCAATGTTAAACGGACTGTTTCCGATGGCAATGCCGGAGGATTCAACAAGTTCGACACGCACCTTGCTGGCCATTGCTGTGGCTTTGTCTGTCTCTTGATCATTGACTGTCCCAAAAAGCCTGCCTTCTTTCAAACGAAGTTCGTCAGTTGAAAGGCCACCGTTGACGATACGCCACCATTGTCTCAATAAATTCTTGAATGGCGGCAAGCGCAATTCGGCATTTTGGTCTGCACCTCCAAGAAATGCCGGAGTCAGAAATTCGAACGTAGCTTCCAGCCTTTCCTGTTTGTAAAACCTTGTGATGACCATGTGGCCTCCTTTAAGTGTTTCGTTTCGTTGATACGATAATCTAAACGCATATATTGCATTCCCCCTACCCCACCCCGATCCGGCCGAGGCCAAAGACGGTCTGCTTGCCCAGGCCCATCAGGGTCAGTGGCTGGAGGTACTCGACAAAATTGTGTGCTTCCGGGGCAAAGGTCATACTGCCGACAATGCCGCCGGAGGGCATGATCTGGCCGGTCCGGCTTGAACGCCGCTCAAGCGGCTGCCAGTTCAGGGCGGTGGCGAGCGTTTGAACCTTGGCTGCCTCTTCGAGGATCTCGCGCCAGGCAAGCGTGAGGGTCTGCCCGCCATGATAGAGACAGACAGAGGAGATACGGCGCAAGCCGGCGGCCAGGATATCCCTGAATGAGGGCTGGCGCGTGAGGGTCCGCCGGACCTGGAGTCGCAGCGGTGTCAAAAGTGTGATTTCAAGCGGTCGGGATGGATCGAGTGGAGCACCATTTTTGAGGAATTCGGCCAGCCTGCCGGGCAGGATTATAGGCTCGGCCATGCCCGGTTCCCAAATTTGACGTTCCTGTCCCGTGACGGTAATCCGTTGCAGGTCAAACCTGGCCTTGCGCGACCCCAGTCCGTCGTCCGCCAGTTCGAGCACGGCGCTGGCAAAGAGGCCCGCATAGCGCACCGCCTCTCCGAAGAGGACGACGCCAAAACCGAGCTCCTGCCCCAACCGGGCGCCGGGGACAAGCACAAAGGGGTGCGGTGCCCGGTCATGGGCCTTGAACATTCGGGCCTCAAGGGCAACCGGTGTCTCGAAAAGGTAGGAATAGATGCACCCGGCCCGCCGGGGACAGGCTGCACAGTCCGAAATCGACATCGTGCAACAGAGTCGTTTGAGCGCGTAGCCGAGCGCACCCCTGATCGTAAAAGTTGGCCAATCCAGCCTGGCGGGATCGGTCTTGAAAGTCAGCCTGAAGTCCATCCGCAGGACCGGAAGATCCTGAATCCGCATTGACATGTGATTCTCCATCTGAACCTTCCCGGGTATGCTTGCGCATGATGATATCATACCTTCATGGATTTGCCTACATATTTTTTCCATATTTACCAGATCAGTGATGATCCATCCAATTCCCTGCGATGATCTTCAAGACTTCCGACTGCTGTTCGACCACCGAATTCAGAAATGATCTTGTCGTCATACTCGTCCGCAATGACAGCAACACTGCGCAGGGCATACAAAAACTCGTCACTGTCCATGTGTGTGCCGCCAAGGAGTTTGTGCCTGAAGATGATCAGATTGTCTGCGATGCCAAAAGCACCAAAATGAATCACATTATTGAGCTGAAGTAATTTTCTGAAAAGTTTTTCGCCCATGCGGGCTCCGCTGACAACAACCGAAAACACCTGAACAAACTCTTCACCTGTACTGTGCACCTCCGTTTCGACACAGACAATGGCACTGCCGTTAAAAAGGAAGATCATTCCTTCGTCAGTTACGCTGTACTCGAGATCTGCCTCCTCAAGATAGCGTTTGATGCGGCTGAACGATTCTTTGGCCTTTTTTTTTCGTGGCATGACAAACCTCCAGACAAGATTTTTTCGGGTCCATCCCGTATGCATTATGCTACGTATCTGGCTGATACCGTATTGCACGGGGAAGGGCCCCGAAACACATTTTTTTGCAACGGATAGACCGGAGCACTCGTACCATGACTTGAATCGGGAAGATAGTGACCGCTCGGGAGGCAACAGACGATCTGTCTGGTATTTATTTTCCAATAGTGTTTGCTCCAATCCATGTTTCAGGCATAGAATTGGCACTGACGGTTGATGTGCATCAGCAACTGGTTGTTTCTCGTATATGGATTGGGCCATCAACATGACCTCAAGGAGTCCTGACATGAAACATCTATTCATCTCGCTGGCCATCATCCTCTGCCTTCTTCCCTCGTCCGGACTTCATGCCAAAGACAACAATCCCATCGTTTCTCTGTTTGAATCGATCGTCAATTTTTTCGGTGACAACTTCAAAAAATCAGCTCAATCCATTGAAAACATGTTTTCACTCAACTGTGTTGTCGCGTTTGATGTATCAGGTTCAATGCAAGCCTATTTCCAGAACGTCAAGCAAAACACGGACGAGTTCATCCAGCTCTTTTCCGAAAAGGACAATCTGATCTTTGCCACGTTTCACGAATCAGTGGACATTTTGCATAACGGTCCGGCGACCAAATCAAGTCTGTATGCCCTGCGCAACAAGATCTCCCAAAGCCAGGCTCTCGGGGCCTGGACCGATATCGAGCAGGCTGTCAATTCTGCCAAAACCCTCTTGTCCGGCATGGAAAAGGAATACCCGGGGCGGGTTCCGATCCTGGTCTTCGTCAGTGATGGAATCGATGACCCTAATCCATACTCGGTAAAACGTGAAAAACGGAATCTGGGTAGTTATGCCCGGAGTATGGCCTTTGGAAAGGGCTGGCAGGTCTACGATATCGGGGACGGAAATTTTGGTGATGGTCTTAAAACTGACGAACAACGCCGAACGGCCATCAACCGGTTGGATGTCACATCAAGCATCAGTACCCGTATCACTGTTTCGTACATTCTAAATATTTTCTTTCTTGTCCTCTTCATTATTCTCTTGATCGTCCTCTTCAGGCTGGCCCGCAAAAAATTCCCCAAGGCTGCACGCTTAGGTCTTATTGTGTCAATACTTCTCTGCGGACTGTTTCTCCACCATGTTCTCTCCGTCGTTCAGTGGGTGGCTGCCGTAATCATCAGCATCTTTTAGGACCATGTCATGAACCATCACGAAGCCCACGAACTTGTTGTCTGGCTTGAGTCCCGCGGACTCGGTTCTGCCCTGGCCAACGCCAGGGTAGCACTTGAAAAAACGGGCGACAGGGAAACGGCGCTGGACGCCCTGCTCCTCAGTCTGGACCCCTCGCAAACAACGGACTCGCTGCGGCGTGTCCTGAGGCGGTCCAGAGGGGCCGCCAGACCGGTAAAAAAAAACCGGAGTTCTGATTACGCAAATGATCCAGCACAAAAAATTCCCGACCAGATCGAGGTTGAACTGCTGCATCACCAGCCCGACCTGTCCGGGTCAGGTATCAGACCGGAATGGGTAAAACCAGATCCGTTTGTTCAAGACACGGACCAGGCAGAACTGCCGGATGATGAACCTGTTGACGCTCCGCAACGCTCGTTTTTCCGTCGGTTCCTGTTTGAGGGACTGGGTTCGGCTGTAATTTTTATCACGGCACATTCGATCTTCGGTTCGGTTACACACGGAAACACGCCACTCTCGCTGATCATCAGTCTCGTGATCACCATTGTCTGCTGGGCCGCGGTCCTCAAAGAGTAGGGTTTCGGCTGGAAAGCGCCTCACGAATCTCGATCCAGGGTCTGAAGACTGCAAGGATACCGAGCAGGGTCAGGCTGACCGGCCAAAAGACAAATGCCAAAATACCCAGCCCGATCGCCAGCAGGGGATTACTTTCACGAAGGCCATCGAGGATACGGCCCAAGGTCGAGATAGCCAACCCGACTGTCAGGACGGCAAAACCGGCCACACCCAGCACCCCTGCCCAGGTTGCTTTATTGGTAATCCCGTAGATGGCAA
>DAIREN010000135.1:0-8275 GCA_036795535.1 Spirochaetota bacterium | reverse complement strand
AGTACCGGGTAGTCTGCATCAATTCTCGCATGCAACCAGTCATTCAGTTTCTGTCTGGTCTTCAAAACGAAGTTGCGACTGACAGAACTTTTACTGTCAGCATAGTTTTTCATACCGATTGCGCGGGCTTCTTCTGAGCGAACGAATTTTCTGCTCGATACACCAATCAACATGCTTTCAAGCTGCCTCTCTGCCAATAAGTCTTGTGAGTTGCAAGCATCAAGGGTTTTCAACCGCACCTCGCTTCTCTTGTGTACGTCCCGTACCCGTCCTCGTTCGATCAGGATTCTTTTGCCTCCCAAAACAATCGGACTTTCAGTCGTTCCCCATCGGGTCAATGCCCGATCTGCGACATTACGGTACCTGTCTCCGCATAGATTCCGAATTTCGTCTTCAACGAGTTCTCGCAGGGCAGTAATACCGGCTGACAAGATGAAGTCCATCGCATCTGTCCGGATGAAACTTTCCGGCTCTGTCTGTAAGCTTTCATCACTAATCGTGCTCGTGCTTGAGACTTGGGCTTGCTTCCTGCTTCTTTTGCTGCTACTCTTGGCCATGGGTACTCTCCTTTTTTGTGATTGCCTACTGACATCTTACGATGCCAGCAAGAAGGGGAGCTACCCATTTTCAACATTCAGTGGGACATGGCCTTCTATCATTCAAATTCTGCATATTCGCTCCGCAAATATATCTATTTGAGCATATAACTTTCCATTCACTTCCCCCATCCCGATTGAAATACTTTTTTACTGGATTGCACAGAGCCGGAGCAGGTACAATGCATCCGGGGAAGGACCGAAGCCCGCCGGGGCCGGAGGACTGTTCCCCAAAAACAGAATTAGGACGGGTAACGCAAACTCATGAAGCTCGAACACGGATTTGAAATATTGAGAACCTTGAAGATTCCAGAATTGGGATCCGAGGCACGGATCTACCGCCACGTCAAGAGCGGAGCCGAGCTGGTGTCCATCTCCAACAATGACGACAACAAGGTCTTCGGGATCAGCTTCGGGACCCCGCCCCGCGACTCGACCGGCGTGGCCCACATCCTCGAACACTCCGTCCTCTGCGGCTCGAAAAAATATCCGCTCAAAGAGCCCTTTGTGGAACTGATCAAGGGTTCACTGAATACCTTCCTGAACGCCTTTACCTACCCCGACAAGACCTGCTACCCGGTAGCCAGCCAGAACACGCAGGACCTCTACAACCTGGCCGATGTCTACATGGATGCCGTCTTTCATCCCCTGATCGACGAGTGGACCTTCATGCAGGAAGGCTGGCATTACGAGACAACCGACCGCAAGAGTCCGCTGACGCGCAAGGGGGTAGTCTACAACGAAATGAAGGGTGTCTATTCCTCGCCCGACAGTCTGCTTCACGAATTCTCGCAGCGCATCCTCTTCCCGGATTCGATCTACGGAAATGATTCCGGCGGCGATCCGCGGGTGATTCCCTCCCTGGACTACGCATCCTTCAGCGCCTTCAGGGAACGCTACTACCATCCCTCCAACGCCCGGATTTGGTTTTGGGGAGATGACGATCCCGGGACCAGGCTTGTCTGGCTGGATGAACGGCTTTCGGAATTCGACGCCAAGCCCTGCGAAGCCGTGATCAAACCGCAACCCGCGCTGACGGCCCCGCGGACAGAGGAGATGTTTTATGCCGCTTCCCCGGAGGAATCCAACCCGAAGGCGATGTTCACCCTGAACTGGCTCCTCCCCGAAAAACATGATGCCTCGATTGCCCTCGCCTTCCATATCCTCGAAGAGATCCTGATCGGACAGGCCGCGTCGCCGGTCAAGCGCGCACTGATCGAGAGCGGACTCGGTGAGGCCCTGGCCGGGATCGGCCTGGAGAGCGAACTCCGCCAGATGTATTTTTCGGTTGGCCTGCGCGGAATTGGTACGGCCGACATTCCCGCGGCCGAGGCGATCATCTTCGAAACCCTCGAAGCACTCGCTGCAGGCGGTGTCCCGCAGGAGATCGTCCATGCGGCACTCAATACCGTCGAGTTCGCCCTCAGGGAACGCAACACCGGGCGCTTCCCCCAGGGACTCTCGATGATGCTGACAGCCCTGACAACCTGGCTCTATAGCCGGGACCCGCTGATGCTCCTTCCCTTCGAGCGCCCACTGGAAGAAATCAAGTCGCGGATCGCATCCAGAGAACCCGTCTTTGAAACCCTCATCCGGGAACACTTCATCAACAATCCGCATCGCGTCGGCTTGCGCCTCCTCCCTGATACCGGTCTTGCCGAACGGCAGGCTCACGAGGAAGCCACCGAGCTGGCAGAGATCCGTGCCGGCCTGGTCCCGGCCGAGGTGGACCGGATCATCGCGACCACCCTGGCCCTCGAAGAGCGTCAACAGCGTGAAGATGACCCGGCCGCTCTTGCCGGCCTGCCGTCACTCGGAGTGCGGGATCTGGACCGGCAAACCAAAACACTCCCCCGGGGGACAAGCGGCAGACCGGATCTCCTCATCAACATTCCCGAGACATCGGGCATCGTCTATGTCGATCTGGCCTTCGACTGTACTGGCATGCCGTCCGGGCTGCTCCCCTGGGCACGGACCTGGGCCCATGCCTTGACGGAGATCGGAACGGAATCCGAGGACTACGCCGCCTTTGCCACCCGGATCGCTTCCGAAACAGGCGGAATACGGACATCGGACATTATTGCACCGACAGTTTCAGGAGGAACAACCTCATCCTTGGTCGTCCGCGCACGGGTCCTTGCGCAGAACGTCGACAAGCTGGCGGCCATCCTCGAAGCGATGCTCCTCACTCCGAGACTCGGGGATGTCGAACGCCTCGCCCGGATCGTGCTCTCCCGGCGGGCGCGGATCGAGGAATCCCTCGTCTCGTCCGGCCATCTTGTTGTCGACAGCCGGGTGCGCGCCATGCTCCACCCGTCAGGCGCAATCAGCGAAGCGATCCGTGGGCTCGGCGAGTTCGCGGCGCTCTCCGCTGCGGGAAGTACCCCGGACAACACGCTTCTCAAAGAGATTCACGCCAACCTGGCCGTCCGGGAGCGAGTGACCCTCTCCATCACGGCTTCACCGGGACTGGCGGAGAGCGCGGCAAAAACGGTCACGTCCGTTCTCGACAGGCTTCCGGCACAGGGAAGCTGGCCCCGCGAGGGTGGCCTTCCAGCCACCGGTGCAGCCGCTCTGGCCTTGACCGGCCCCCTCAAGGTGCACTATGTCGGACGGGGTCTGAACATGGCCGCCGCAGGATACAAACCGCATGGCGCAGCGATCCTTGCGTGCCGGGCCATCTCGACGGGCTGGCTCTGGAACAGTGTCCGTGTACAAGGCGGCGCCTACGGGGCCTTCTGCCGGTACTCACCGTACTCGGGAATCCTGACCATGGCCTCCTACCGCGACCCGAATCTGGAAAACACGCTCAAACGGTACGGGGAAACCGCCGACTGGCTGCGCGAGCAGGCCTTCACCGGCCGGGAGAGCGAACGCGCCATCATCGGGGCCATCGGAGAACTGGATGCCTGGCAGATGCCGGACGCCCGCGGATTCTCGACACTGACGCAGCACCTGGCCGGAGTGACGGACGAGATGCGGCAGAGGCAACGCGACGAAGTCTTTTCGACGACCAAGGCCGATCTTGACCGTTTTGCCGAAGCCCTGGCCGATCTGGCGAATTCGCCCGCCATGGCCGTCTTTGGGCCGGAGGAATCACTCCAGACCTGGGCCGCCGGCGCGGGGGCAAAGATCGAACGACTGCTCTGAAAATCACGTTACGGGAGGCTGGCGCACTCATATTGCTGAAAATTCAAGCAAGTGCGCACTCTCCCTGCGGGGTCTTCACCGGAATGCCACACCGATTCCTGCCGGGTATCGGTTTCCTCCTTACGACTGAGGGAGCCGTTCGCGCTGACTGCCTTGCTGTCCGATGCATGCCTGTGCTAGAATGGATCCGGAAAGAATCGATCTCGGGGAGCGGGGACCATGCTGGCAGCCAATCCAACCTATTTTACCAGAGAGCATTATACATCCGTGACCGGACTGGCCGACCCTGCCCTGACTGAACTGGTGGTCCATTGTCTGGAACTTGTTTCCCAACTCGGTGTGAGCGGGATCCCCTTCCGGTTCAAGGGGGGGAATTCCCTCCTCCTCCTGCTTGACCAGCCGGAACGCTTCTCGATCGACGTCGACATCGTGACCACGGTTTCCCGGGAGGCCTTGATCGAGGCCGTCGAAACGATCGCCGGGACGGGTGGCTGTCCCCGTTTCACGGGCTGCGAGATCCGCCCCCACAAGACCAAGCCCTGGCTCCCGATGATCAGCTTCAAACTGTTTTTCGAATCGCTCTGGCAAAAGCCCGAAGACGCTTTCGTCATGCTCGATGCCGTTCTCGAGGAAGCGCCCTACCCCGGAATCCGGCAGCGGGTTGTCTGCTCTGATATCTACGCCTCGGATGTCCATGTCGAAATCCCTTCTCGCTCCGGGCTGATCGCGGACAAACTCCTGACGCTCGGTCCCTCCACCCTCGGGATTCCGCTGGGCAAGGGGAAGGAAGCCCAACGGCTCAAGCACGTCTTTGATGTCGCCTCGCTGGCGAGAGGGGAATGGGATCCGGAACTTTCAGCACAGGCGATCGGGAATTGTATTGTCCAGGAGTCCCGCATCCAGAAAAAGACCCTCTCCTTCGCGGAGATCCGCGACGACACCATGCTCTTTCTCGGTCAGGCCGGTGCGGCAGCGCTCTGCGCAACTGAACCGCCACCGCCTGAGGATGCCGCACTCCCCATCCGCTACTGCCACGAGATCGCCACCGGGTTCGAACCGTTTTGCAAACATCTTTTCCGAACCCGGTACACCTGGAATCGTCTCGCCGAGGATTGCGGCCTGGTCATGGATGTTCTGCGCGGAATCCGGCCCGACTGAAACACCGGGGCCAAATACCGCACACAGAGCCGGCTGCGTTGACGGACCATTTTTCCGGGAACACTGCGAACCCACCAATCCGGGGTTGTTCATCAAAAAACAGACTTGAACCGCATGCAGGCCCGAAACGTGTCAAACCTCTCAGTTCTGGGGTTTGGACGTACCCTGTCTGTCCCAGATTTCGAGCGAGAGCCGGAGCGCCTTGATCATGCGCTCGACAACCTTGTCCATGATCCCCTCGACCCGGAAACCGGCGGCCCGCGTATGCCCGCCACCACCATACATGGACGCAAAATCACCGACCGAGTATTCAATATTGGAGCGGAGAGAGACCTTGATGATATTGCTCTCCGTCTCGTTGAAAAAGAGCACGATCTCGGCGCCCTCAAGCATGACCAGCCGATTGATGAATCCGGTTGCCGAATCGGGATCAGCCTTGAGCTCCCGATAATCCTCGTCGGTGAGATACATGTAGACGATCCGGCCGCGCTCGACTCCGGTCAAGCGCGAAAGCGCACGGGAAAAGAGGCGCAGGGCGGCCTCGGTCTCGAGTGAAAAGAGCCGGTTATAGACCTGCTTGGAGTCGATGGGGAAGACCAGACAGTGGATCGCCGCCTCGTGGGCCCGCTTGATATTGACTCCATGGCGGAAGGAACCGGTATCATGGACAATCCCGGAATACAGACACCATGCGGAATTGACATCCAGGGCACGTGCCCCCAGAAGTTCAATGACCATCTGGGAGGCACTGGCCGCGTCCGTGTCCACGATATTCAAAGTTCCATAGCGGGAATTGTCACCATGATGATCGAGATTGACGAGAACGCTCTCCGGCGCAAGATTCCTGATCTGGCCTTCGAACTTGTCAAGACGTGACGGAGTCGAGGCATCGAGGACGATGACGGCATCGAACTTGGCCGGATTGACCCGCTCATGCTGCACAAACCTGAGGCTCTCGTCCCGATTGAGAAACTCATAGCGGGCCGGAAAAGGCTCAGAGAGCCCGATCGCAACCTGCTTTTTCATCTTTTTGAGAATGTAGGCCAAGCCGCAGGCCGAGCCGAGAGCATCGCCATCCGGATCGAGATGGGTCAGCAGGAGAAACTGCTTGTTCTCCTTGATGATCTGCTTGAATGCGGCGGCATGTTTTTGTGTCTCGGTCATACCCTTGATGCTATCCTGAATCGACCCTTCTGTCCACCCCCCTCAGGGCGGTTTTCAGCGAGAAACCCGGTGGACTGCAGGTTGCCGTGGACAATCCTTCTTTCCGGGCGCATTCGACATCCCCTTGAAGCTCCTTGCCGGTCCGGAGAAAGTGTGCCAAGATAGATGGATTATCAGGGAACAGGGGTGCCGGTCATGAACGAATATGATGAACAATCCGTCCTGTCCCGTTTTACCGAACTGACACCGAGCCTGCTCTGCCTGGTATCACGCACTGGCGCCATCCTGTACCATAACAAAACCTGGACGCAGCGAACAGGCAAGGCAGTCGCCAGTCCCGGCGAGGATCTGATCACGGATTTCATGCCGCAGACTCACCGGGACAGGTTTCGTGAGGCTCTTGCCGCAGCCTGCATCTCCCTCGGGGGTGACAACCGGTGCAACATCGTCAGCGATCTTCTTTGTGCCGATGGCAACACCATTCCGGTCGAATGGCATATCTCACCGGACAGGGATCACGCCTATCTCATCGGGCATGATATTTCCCGGCAACGCAGCGCGGATGCCGAACGTATCAGAAACCAGGAACGACTGGCATCCAGCGAACGGAATTTCAGAACGTTTTTCGAAACCGTCAATGACATCATTGTGGTCGCAACCCCGCAGGGAGAAATCCTGTATGCCAATCCGGCCCTCAAGAAAAAGTTGCAATACGATGACGCCACACTGGGCAAGATGCATGTCCTCGAAATGCACCCCGGCGAACACAGGCAGGAAGCCGAGGAGATCTTTGCTGCCATGTTCCGCGGGGAACGGGATTTCTGTCCCGTCCCACTTGTTGCATCCACCGGCCAACGTCTTCCGGTTGAAACCCGGGTCTGGTTTGGCGAATGGGACGGGCAGGTCTGCATCTTCGGAATCTCCAAAGACCTCTCAGCCCAGCATGCCGCCCTGGACCGATTCCACAAACTCTTTAACAGCAATCCGGCACTGATGGCGGTCAGCAGTCTTCCACAACGCCGCTTTATTGAAGTCAACGAAGCCTTTTTGGCACATCTTGGATACTCCCGACAGGATGTCATCGGGCAGACCGCGGCCGATTTGCAAATCTTTGCCGAGCCGGAAAAACAGGAGATGATCGCCGGGATTCTGGCGTCGGGAAAACACGTCAGGAATATCGAACTGCTTGTCCGGACAAAAACGGGGAAACTGTTAAGCGGACTCTTTTCAGGAGAAATCATCAACAATCAGGTTGAAGATGCATTCCTGACTGTCATGGTGGACATCACCGAACTCAAGCAGACGGAGAACAGGTTGCGCGAATCAACACGCCAGCTTGAGATCGCAAACAAGCAGGCCCGTGAACTGGCCGAAAAAGCAGAGGCGGCAAACAAGGCCAAGAGCAGTTTCCTGGCAAACATGAGTCACGAGATCCGCACCCCGATGAACGGAATCATCGGACTGACTGACCTTTTGCTGGACAGTGACCTGAACGAGAAACAGCTCGCAACCCTGCGTTCCATCCAGGCAAGCGGGCACGCCCTTTTAGAAATCATCAATGACATCCTGGACTTTTCCAAGATTGAGTCCGGCAAGCTGGATTTCGAAAACATCGTGTTTTCGATCCACGAACTTTTTGAAAGCTGCGACGAAATCCTGGCACCGAGAGCACGGGACCGGTCCATCGGCTGGGAGATCGTGGTAGCGCCGGATGTCCCCCGCTGGGCACAGGGTGATCCTGGACGATTACGCCAGATCGTCCTGAACCTTGCCGGCAATGCCATCAAATTTACCGAAAAAGGCTCGGTTACAATTACCGTCGGGCTCGGGAGATCCAGTGACCCCTCCCGGATACGCCTGTTTATCGCCGTTGAGGACACCGGGATCGGAATACCCAGGGACAAGATCGACCTCCTCTTTTCATCCTTCCAGCAGGTCGACGCCTCGACATCCCGGCGCTTTGGCGGGACCGGACTGGGCCTCGCCATTTCGAAGCGCCTTGTCTCCATGATGGACGGCGAGATCGGGGTTGAGAGTACCGTGGGAAAGGGCTCCCGCTTTTGGTGTACGCTCTGCCTCGGGCAGACTTCGGGCGAGGGCCTGACAGAGCGTCTCTCGAAACCGGCCCTGGCCACACCGGAACTCATCGAACAGCGGAGCCGCTACCGTCTCCTCCTGGCCGAAGACAACGGCACCAACCGGCAGGT
>DAIREN010000134.1:0-8302 GCA_036795535.1 Spirochaetota bacterium | reverse complement strand
ATGGCATGTACCAGAAGTACCGTGAGCCGGTCTTTCTGGACGAACTGGTCAACGGGACCCTGCGCGAGTCAAACCGGCTCCTGCAGATCCGACAGTTTGAAAAAGCCGAAGTCCTTGTCAAAAAGGCCCGTGATTTGGGAATCACCGGAGAATCCGGAAACAAGCTGGCCGGCATGCACCGGGTGATCCTTTTCAACTGGAGTGTCTTCCACGCCAAACGGGATGAATATATGGAATCCATCGATATCGGGAAAAGGGCCCTCAAGTTCTTCCCGGGGGACGGCGCCCTTGAAACGAACCTGGTCAGTTTTTACTATAACGCCGGGTTGACCTTTATCAATACCAGGCAGTACGATCGCGCTTCAAGACTGATTACAGAAGGACTGGCGGAGTTTCCCGGAAACCCCAATCTCCTCAAATTGCAACAATACCTCAGATAACCCGGTTTGCGCAAGGAAGCCGGAAGGAACCCTGTACTGGAATGGCCGTCTCCTGGCATGCCCATCCCGGCCATGTCAGGAGACGGAGTTCACTTTTTCAGGATGAGCTTTTTGATGCGACGTCCAGACGCAGTCAACCAGACACCCATTCCGGCAACTCCCGCCAACGCACAGGCCCAAGCGCCCGCTATCCCCGCCCAGTCCCCATGCAGGGTATAGAATGTCGGACCACGACCACGCATCAGACTGATCCCGGAATGAAGGATTCCGGTTTCCTCATTGGGCAGGCGTTGCAACATCCGTCCCCAGGGATCAACAACACAGGTCACGCCGGTATTGGCCGCACGAACCAGAAAGCGCCTGTTTTCAACGGCACGCAGAACAGCCATGGCGGCGTGCTGCTCCTGTGACTGAATGCTCTTGGACCAATAATCATTGGTCGTATTGATCAGATACTCCGCCCCGGCCAGGACCAGTTGGCGACAAATCTCGCCAAAGATATCCTCAAAGCAAATCAGCACGCCAAAACGCCCCTGTGGCATGGAAAACGCCGTATACCGCTTTCCGGGTGTAAAATCGCTGGCGATCGTCTTCTCGAGGATCTTTGCAATCCAGGGAAATTCTTTCTTGTAGGGAAACCATTCTCCAAAAGGAACCAGATTGATCTTGTAATACCGGTCGACAATGTTGGTTGTTTCGGTCACCAAAAAAGCAGCATTGTAGGACTCGATCTCGTGCCGCAGCAGGCCCTTCTCGTTTGTGTAGGCAACAAACTCCTTGTGGGGTGCGGTCAAGAGAACGGGCCTCCCGGCCCGGGCAGGCATCCCCATGAACCACTCACCGATCGCCCGCTGACTGCTCCCGGCAGCCGCTTTTCGCAGATGGGTATAATACCAGAGAGCCGATGGAGAACTCAAGGTTTCGGACCAGACCACCAGATCTGGCCGGGGTTCATGCTGCCCCGCTGCGATGGTCATCTCTTCAATCTTCTGCATGGTCGCGTCTGCACGCGCCTGCTTCCAGTCAACAGCCGGATCGACAAAGGCTTGAACCAGCGCCACACGTTTGACCGGCCCGCTTGGCTCTTCCGTCAGACGGAACACGCCGTAGCCCAAAACGAACACCAGGACTCCGGCCAGCACCAGAAGCCGTTTGCGGACAATCGGGTATCCCTCAACCAGCCAATTGGCAATCACGGCATTGGCAAAGAGTACGATCCATGAAACACTCCAGACCCCTCCAATATCGGCGATCTGGAGAACTGGAAGAAAGTATTGCTGGGAATACCCGACCACACCCCAGGAGAATCCAAGGAACCCGGTCGATCGGAAGTATTCAACGCCAATCCAGAGAGTCGCAAACAAAAAAGCCTGGAGCAAGGGGAACCGGTTGTTCATCCTTCGACGAAAAACCGCCATGAAGACAAAAGGCAGGGAGAAATACAGGGCCAGGGCCGGGGTGGCCGTGACGAGCGAAAGAGGGTGAAAGACCTTGAGCCAGGAGGCGTGGACCAGCCAGAAGGAAAGCCCGGCCATGAACGCATAGAACCACATCCGCCAGACGGGGACACCCCGCTGCATGACGAGGAGAGGCACGAAGGCCACCCAAGCCAGCGGGAAAAAACTTGTCAGCGGAAAGGCCAGACCCAGGAGGACTCCGGACAGTACGGCAAGCAACAGCCCGAGACTCCACTTCTTCCAGCGAAAGTGTCCGATTTCATAGACCCGTGTGTGAAAAAAATTCATGACCTGCTGCCGAACCATGTTTGCATACCTCGCCAGAAAATGTTAGTCAACGGATCTCTGGCTGTCAATCCGCTTGACCATGTCCGGGCTCGATACTAGCATACTGTCATGAGAACAAAGACTCACCGCTTTCTGATCGCGCTCATCGCCATTATCCTGACAAGCATCATCCCTCCTGGACACCACCAGGCCAATGCCGCCTTGGTCTTCGAGGAAGAGATCGGTCCGGTGGTCCTGATGATGGAGTTCGAGCTTTTTTACTTGCCGCTGGGTCTGGTGCTGCCACTGGCGAGCGATTCGATTCCCAGGCTGGAAACAGACAGCGAACTGGAAATCTACGGCTATCTCCTGACACGGTTCTTTCTCCCTCGAACGATCGTGATCGAAGGGAGCATCTACCCGATGCCCCTCCTCGGTGCTGGCATCCGGAAGTATGCCCCCGAATTTTATGCTGATTGCGAGATTTTTGAGGGCTTCAACATCATCCAGTCCATCACATCCTCATTTTTTGAAGAACCTTGGGCCGCGTCGGTATTTTTCGGAAACGTCGTCGCGTACGCTCCTGCCGGCCGTCCCGCCTCGGCAACCAACTCTGACACAATCCAGGGCAAGGGCTACAGCGGTCTCGTCACCAGCTACGGAAACTGGCACATCCGCGACAACGAGATGATCCGGGACGACTGGCTGGAGATCGAACTCAAGCTCAAGGGCGAGATTATCGACGGAAAGAAGACCATTAGCTGGAGCTATAAAATCGGAACTCGGCTGCATTCCAACGACGATATCAAGTCCTGGTTTTACCTCGGGCTGCGCCGGGATCATACCGATTTTGATTTCCACGACTTCACACTCTTCGAAAACAGTTTTGCCGAACTCCTCTTGCGGTTAGAGAATGAAACAGCACGGCCGCAGGGTATCCGCTTTGTCTTCGGGAAAAAATTCCCGCTCCGCGATTCTCCGCTCCTCCCCGAGCTCAATATCGGTTTCCAGTATAATTTCCGTTCACCGTATACCGGAGAGCTTGTCCCCGAGGACCAGCGCTTCCATCTCGTGATCAGCCCAAACTTGAGATTCTAGGATGGCCCGGCAGACCCGCCGATCTCGAGCGGGTGGCACTCGGCATGGATCCGGACAAGATACTCCCGGGCCAGGTGCGTATAGATCTGGGTCGTGGCAATGTCGGCATGGCCAAGGAGTTCCTGGACGGCGCGCAGATCCGCGCCATTCTCGAGAAGATGACTGGCGAAGGAATGTCTGAGCGTATGTGGTGAAACCAGTTTGTCGATCCCGGCACCGATCACAGCAGCATGGACGATCTTCCAGGCACCCATCCGCGAGAGTTGACCGCCACGGGCATTGAGAAAGACGATGTCGGTAACGGCTTTCCCCGACAAACCCGATCTTGCCATCCCGAGATAGTCGCGCAACAAACCGAGGGCCCGTTGCCCGACCGGCACGATCCGCTCCTTGGAGCCCTTGCCCTCGACAGTCAGGAATCCGTTGGCAAGATCGATATTCCCCATCCGCAGGTTCAAGAGCTCGGAGATGCGCAGACCGCAAGAATAGAGAATCTCGAGGATGGTCCGGTCACGCAGTCCTCGTACCGTGTCAGGTGGATACCAGGTCGTCAACCGTTCGACCTCGGCCCGTGTCAGGCAAACCGGAAGCGGTCGTCCGGTGCGTGGCGAGTCCAAAAACGCGACAGGATTGGTCTCGATACGTTCCTCAAGCAAAAGAAATTTGTAGAGCTGACGAAGCGTGACCAGTCTCCGGGCAACACTCGTCGGAGCAGATCCAGCCTGCTTGAGCGACCAGAGCCAGGCCACGACCAGATCTTCGTCCGCATCCAGCCAGGTTCGACCGGCCGTATCGCACCAGGCGGAAAACAGGAGAAGATCACTGGCATAGGCTTCGAGGGTCTTTGGGGAGAGTCCTTTTTCGACACCCTCCCACGCCAAGAAATCCTCGAGGAGCCCCCGGTCGCCACCATTATTTTTCGTCGTCATCTTTTGGAAGCATATGCTGCATGCGGTCCCGCTTTGTCTGGAGATAGAAACGGTTCTTTTCACCGGGTTTGATGACCAGGGGAACCCTGCCCGTAATGGAAAGCCCGTAGCCTTCGAGGGCGACCAGTTTCCTCGGATTGTTGGTGACAAGTTTGATCGAAGTCAAGCCGAGATCCCTGAGGATCTGTGCCCCGATTCCGTAATCACGGAGATCATCGGCAAACCCGAGAGCTTCGTTGGCCTCGACCGTATCGTATCCCTGATCCTGCAGATGATAGGCCTTGATCTTGTTGCCCAGACCGATTCCCCGACCCTCCTGTCGCATATAGAGGACCACACCACGGCCCGCTTCCGCAATCATGCGCATTGCCTCGTGGAGTTGCTGGCCGCAATCGCAGCGGAGGGACGAAAACACATCCCCAGTCAGACACTCCGAGTGGACTCTGACGATCACGTCTTCGGCACCCGTGATGTCTCCGTACACCAAAGCCGCGTGTTCCAGTGCATCAATCTCGTTTCCGTAGATCGCGATACTGAACTCCCCAAAATCCGTCGGGAGTTTTGCATCAGCAACGCGCCGGACAAGGTTTTCATTCCTGCGTCGATGCCGGATAATCTGCTCGACCGAGATCAAGAGAAGACCGTGCCGGTCAGCAAACTCGCGCAAGCCGGTCAGGCGCATCATGCTCCCGTCGGGATTGAGTATCTCGCAAATCGCTGCAACAGGATTGAGCCCGGCCATCCTGACGAGATCGACCGAAGCCTCCGTATGGCCTGCCCTGACCAGCACCCCGCCCTTGCGGGCCGCCAGAGGGAAAATATGCCCGGGTCGGCGAAAATCACTCCCCTTCGAGCCAAGATCGGCCAGTCTCTGGATTGTCCGGGAACGGTCAGCCGCGGAGATGCCCGTGCTGACAAGAGCATCGGCGTCGACCGAAACCGTATACGCCGTACCCTTCGGATCGGAGTTTTCAAAATCCGAAACCATCGGCCTGAGATCAAGCCCGACGGCAATCCCCGCATCCATGGGCACACAGATCAGCCCACGACCTTCGGTGATCATGAAGTTGACAGCTTCCGGCGTTGTCCTTTCTGCGGCAATGACGAGATCGCCTTCATTTTCCCTGGATTCATCATCGACAACAACAACCATCCGGCCATTCCGTATTGCTTCAATGGCATCTTCAAGTCTGTCAAGCATCAGTCTTCTCTCCGTATTCCCGGGCCAAAGCCACTTTCCTCAAGTACGGCTGCAAAACGGGCATCACCCGTCATGCCACGACATTCCATGATCCGTGCCAGGTACCGGGCGACAAGATCAACCTCGAGGTTGACTTCATAGCCGGGTTCCCAGTCCGGAACCGTTGTTCTCCCGACACTCTCCGGGATGAGCACAAACCCTGCCGTATTCCCGCGGACGGTATGAACCGTCAGCGAGATGCCATCCACGGCCAACGAACCCTTGGGGGCAACCAGCGGGGCCACCGACAGGGGAAGCTCGACACCCAATTCAATCGTATTGTCATACCGACGGAGAAAAACGATCCTGGCACGCGTATCGACATGGCCACTCACCAGATGCCCGTCGATTCTGCCGCCCACGACGAGGGAACGTTCGAGATTGACCTTGCCGCCCTGACCAAGAGTTCCCAGGTTCGTACAAGAAAGGGTTTCATTTGAAGCGAAGACCGTAAAGACTCCGGTCCGGAATTCCGTCACGGTCTGGCAGGCCCCGTTGATCGCAATACTCTCTCCACGCTGAACCCCGTCCAGCCAGGCAGGATCGGCCTGGACGCTGATCTCGCGTCCGGCGCCTGTCTGTCTCGACGCGAGAATGCTCCCCACGGCACTGATGATTCCACTGAACACTATTGGTACAATCCTGAATTGTTGAGTGCATCTCCGGCGGCCTGATCGTTTTCGGCAGGCATGACGGAGATCCGGTAACACCGGTATCCGACAAATCCCCAGACTGCGACAACGAGGACCATCAGGACAATCAGGAGAGAACGAATCCAGGGCCCTTTTCGGGCCCCCCACCACAGAGCCACGGCAAGACCCATCATCAGAAGAGAAATTCCCAAGGCCAACAGGTGGAAAAAATTGGTCCCCGGTGCAAAACCGTCGATGATGATGGTCAGTAGCCCCCCGATCGAGAGACCAAGCATGATATAGGCAGCTATTCGCATAGGCGGCTCCTCAAACCGTAAAATTACGCAAATTTTTATCAAATTTTTGGCACTTTTTTGGCTTCGTCGGCCTGTATATATATGAACCCGCAAGGAGTCGTGATGACCATCCAACGCTTCACGCTTTTGTACCATCAGTATCAACCCGAACTTTCAAGGTTTGCCTCATGGCTAACCGGAGAATCCTGGATAGCAGATGACATTCTCCAGGATGCCCTCGTCAGTGCCATCAAGCACCTCGATGCACTCCCGTCCGGAATCAGCTTCCGCGCCTGGATGTTCATGAATATCCGCTTTGCCTGGTCAAGGCATTATCGCTGTGAACGCAGGGAATACAGAAATTTTTGTCTCTATCACAGGATGACCGACCCCTTGAAGGAGGACAATACCCCGGATACCGACCAGATCCTTCGCCCATGGAAGCAGCATGTTGCAAAGGCACTTGGGACACTTCACCCGATGTACAGACGCCCGCTGATCCTGCACGAGATCCTCGGGATGAATTGCGCGTCAGTCTCCGAAGCAGAACAGGTCTATGAGGGAACCATCAAGTCCCGTCTGGCCAGAGGCAGGCGACTCCTCAGACAACGTCTCTTGATGGTGGCTCGAGAAGAGAATTTCATTTCCTGGAAGCAACGTCAGTAGCGGGATTGTATTCAGACTGAAAACATCACGCTCGGGATGTTCCTCAGCACACAGCTTCAGTGGTCACAGATTTCATAAGATACCGGTCGGGATTTCACTGGCAGGAGTTCTCTCTTGCCGGTTGTCTCCGATATGCCGATACTGTGGGTACAACCTTGTCCATTGGAGGGAACCCCAGTGCTGTCAAAAAAATATGTCCTTCCTGCCTTTGCTGCGATTGCACTGGCCTTGCCGCTGGCGGCATCAGCCATCTGGCAACCAAGACAAACTCGCCCCGAGCCAACCGTCTTGACACCCGACAACGCCATCGAGATCCTGTTCAAACACGTCAAACAGGCGAACTACAAGCCGCTTCTGGAGTTCACCACCGGGCCCGAAGAAAAACGCATTCAAACCTTGCTTGCAAAACTTGGCAGCGACAGAACAACCGCACATCTTGTCCGTCGACAGGCCCACGAACTGGACAGCTACCGGATCTACCGGCAGGAGATCCATACCAATGTCGCCGCGATCATGTTCGCCTGGCGCTATAAACGGACCGTACCCCCATCACGGGTATCCGGGCGTCCCTCTCAGATTCTTGTTGAAGAAGGCTGTGAAGCACTCCTCATCCGCACACGCTCGGCCTGGAAAATAGCATCAGTCCGTTCCTGGGTCCCTGATGAGCAACGGGGAAACTCGTTTCTCCAGCAACAAGTGACCAACAAACGTAAACGCTGACGTTCACCCCGTTCACCCGCCCCGTTGCTGCCGCATCCGCTCGAAAGCCTCGACAAGATCGACCGATTCCGCAGAACGGGTTGAACCAGGTGAAATCCACTCGATACAGGCCGGATCGATCTCGTCGATAAAACGGGATGGTTCGCAGTCGCTGCTTTCACCGTAACGGCGACGTTCGGCCGCCCAAGTCAGATAGAGCCTCTTCATCGCTCTTGTCATCGCAACATAAAAGAGCCGGCGTTCCTCCTCAACCGTTCCAGCCTCGATGCTGTGTGTATGCGGGATATTCCCCTCTTCAACGCCGGAAACAAAGACATAGGGAAATTCGAGCCCCTTGCAGGAATGCATCGTCATGAGCGTCACTGCATCACGGCGTCGTTCTTTATCTTCGCTCTTGTCATCTACAAGAAGGGAGATCCGTTCGAGATAACCAAAGAGATCATGTCTCTCGACATCCTCGTCCGCTTCATATAATTGGATACTTGTATAGAGTTCCTGGAGCCAGCGTTGACTCTTTTGGAACTTGTCCGCATCTCCACCGGCTTCACGCAGGAGTT
>DAIREN010000133.1:0-8327 GCA_036795535.1 Spirochaetota bacterium | reverse complement strand
CCGACAAGGAGCTCCGGGCACCCGACCGGAAGATCTGGCCGACCGGCCAGCCAGGCCACATACCCGCCAGCCGCCGGGATGAAGGGCATACGGTGGTGCACCGGCGCGACTGTGCCATCAGCCTCACTGGTCAGGACGGCACAGGTTCCGTCCAGCGGACTCCAGAGACCGGCCATGGCGAAGAGGGCGCTATCCTCGCGCCGGAAGAGCCAGGCCTCCCCGCAGGGACTCCACTCGTAAAACCCGTCAGCGGGAATCAGGCAGCGCATGAAGCCGGCGCCGGCTTCATGCGCTGCCAGTTTTTCGCTCCGCAGATTGATGAGTGTCCTGCTCCGGCCAGCAAGATTCCTGCGCATCCCCCAAACCGGGAATCCCGCGACCGGAACGCCAGCGGAAGGTACAGCCAGCACCGCCAGGATCGTGCTCCGCGGGGGAATCGCATCCCGGCCTGTCACAGCAGCCGGGTCCGGAGTACACCCGTCCGGCCATGGGAATACGCACCCCGGGTGCGCCTCCTGGCCCAGCAGGACAAAGAGAAATTTCTCGAGTTGTTCAAAACTGGCAATACTGAGCGCAAACCGGCCGCACATCTTTGCCCCCTTGTGTTGGTGTCAGTCTACCACATGACAGAACGACTCATGAAAGCAATCCAATGCAATCCCGGCAAAGATCCCGCAGGGATAGTAGCCAATTGCTTAAATTTTAAGCAACTGGCTTGTGCTCAAAAATCGTGTTTCTGCCAAAAATATGCGTTTTTACTGGGCTTTTTGTTTATATGTGTTTTTACATATATTTTTTCATGTAATCCCGGATTGCAGATTTGCTTAAATTTTAAGCACCCCTTCCACGCCCCGCAAGGGCACCCGTACCCGGCCCGAGGCTGTTCCCCAAAAAACCCTGGCCAAGGGACCCGGCCTGCTCCATACTGGAGACAGAGATCGTCTGGAGGTTGCCCATGTCCCGGAGTACGTTTCCCGTCTTCTGTCTGATCCTGCTCTTCTCCTTGGCCGGATCCTGTGACCGGACCGATGTCCGCAATTCCTGCCGGGTCCATGCACCGGACACCCCTCTGCGGGTCGGTATCCCGACCGGACTGACTCTTGAGGTTCCTGCGGCCATCTCGGCACAACTCCGCCGGATGGTGTGGAGTCTTGCCCCTACGAACACGGCCCGTATCCAATGGCCAACCAATCTCCGCGGGGATCGGACAGGCACCAACGACCGGCAGGCCATCCTGACCGCCCTGACTCCCGGCCGTCTCGAAATCTCTGTGTTTGCGTTTTATGGGCCACAGACCAGTCCCCAGCGGATTGCGGTCCGCACCCTGGATGTGCTCCCCTGATCAGGCGCAGCCCTATTTTTTTGCCAGGTAGGTAAAAGTGAGCCGGTTTGCTTTGCGGAACTCCTCAAGCGCCTCGATCATCGAGAGTCCGACATAGGCGTAGAGGGATTCCTTGTTTTGCAGGCCATCCAGTCTCGGACTGTTCAGGATGTAATAGGCGTGCAGTCCGACCTCGACGGTCTTCTCCCCGGCCTTGAGCTTGCGCTTGATCGGTCCGAGTTTTTCGGCGACGATCTCGTCCACGATGCGCTTGTTTTCGTCGGCCGCCTGACCGATCTGTCGGTTCCAGACGGCAAGATGCTGTGACTTGGTCTTGCCCTTTGAAAAAAGCGCCTGGATTTCATCCGGTGTGACCGGCTTGAGGTTTTTGGGAAGAGCCTTTTGTGCGGCCTTGGCTTTGGCGGCCGCGTCCGGGCCAGTCCCGCCATCTCCGCTCTTGGCAGCCTTCTTGTGCGCGCCCCCGTCCTTCGTGGCCTTGTGTTGCTCCGCTGTCTGGCCCTTGCTCTCGCTTCCGTGGCTGGCCGGACCCTTTTTTTTCGGTTGTCCGGCGCGCGTCTCTTTTTTTCCGCCCCCGCCAAAGAGCCCTTTGATGGCCGCAATCAGCTTGCGCATGAAGGGAATCCGCCGTTCGACTTCCTCGAGGATTCGCTGCCTGTTCCACCCGCAGAGGGCCGAGACCGGCCGCATCTGGAGCTTGCCGTCCCCGCCCTGCATCAAAAACCGGCCGGCCGCAATCCCGCTCCGACCGGCAAGCGAGGTCAGTGCGGCCGGACTCCTGGTAAACACCGCCAGCAGCGAGAAAAAGAGCTGGAACGAGCTGTCCTGCCCGAAGTTGTCGTGCAGGGCTCTGGCAAAGTGCGTCTCGAAGGATTCATCCGCATTCATCGACTGGTTGAGCTCCGGGGAGGCGCGCCGGTCCACCAGGGGGCGCACCCAAACCGATTCGACCATCTCGGCAATATGGCGTTCCTCACGCACCGGCCAGGCGGCGAAAATTTCGAATCCATTTTTCGACTGGATGTACACCGTCCCCAGCGGGCTCCCCTTGATCTGGATGATGGTCTCCGGCTTGCCGGGATTGGTTTGAAGCGACCAGCCCTGGACAAAGCGCTCGAAGAGTCCGTCGTATTCCTCGAGAGAGTGCTCGTTGATATAGGCCTGCGCAGCATCCAGATAGCGCATCTCGTCCGCTGATACCGCGCGCTTTTGGGCGACAAGGTGGGCATAGAGTGTTTCGAAAACCCGGATCTCGACGGCAGCCCGTTGTTCCTCACGTTGCTCCTGGATCAGCCAGTTGTACAGCAGAAAGACCGGATAGAACTTGGCCCTGCCGACAGGGGTCGCTCCTTCCTTCTCCCGGACGTCATCGAGGATTCTTTTGATCACCACCAGCCAAGGGGCAAGGTGTTTTTCAAACGCCGGCAGTCGGCCGCTCTTTTCCGAAAAAAGGGCCGTCACCGTCGGCGGCTTCTCGCCCCCGACCGCTGCGGCCAGGACCGCATCCAGCCTGCGCACGAGCGCGACATCCTGCATCATCCCCACCAGTCGGTTGGCCCCGATCTCCCGCAGATCCTGGAGAAAGCGCGGAGGCACCAGTGCCAGATACTGGTTCCCGAAATCGATCTCGAAAAAATCCGTCTGCGCGGCATTGAGTGCCGCCAGATCCCGTTTGGTATACTTTTGCGGAGCCAACGGCTGGATACGGATCTTGGGACCGATCTCGTGCTCAAGGACTTTTTCGATCTGCCTCCGCGACGGGAGGGGCAGCAGGGCCCCGGCCTTGATCTTGGCATACTCCCCCTCGAGCAGGGCCGCAATCTTTTCGTGCTCCTGTGCCTCGGCATTGGACTTGATGCTGTTTTCGAACGCGAAGGAGATCGTCCGCCGTCCGTCATCCGACTGGGGGTCCTGCCCGACAATCAACACGCCCTTCTCGACAAGGAGTTCAAGCAGGGGCTCGAAATTGGTCTTGAGGGTGTCCTCGCTCCGGGGGAAACCGGGCATGCTCCTCAGGTTGTTGGGGTTGGAGGCCCATTTGAGGACCGCATCCGCATAATATTTATACGTCGTAAAGGAACGGCCCGTCCGGACAAGGGCATCCTGGATCACCACACAGAGGAACTCGAACATCTTGCGGTGCACGGCGTGCTTGATCCCGAATTCCTGATAGACCTCTGTCTGCTGGTCAAGCGCTTTGTTCCTGAAATCCCGGGCAAAGGCTGGCATCGTCTTGTATCGTTCGAGTTGCTCCGCCGCTGTTTCCTGATGGGCCACGCCTGCCACCTCTTCCCGTTGTCCTGCGCTTGAGGCATTCCGGTTTCAAGTATATGCAGGATCAGGCAGGAGTGCAAGCCGGGCAATACGCGCAGGCCGCATCCGTTCCCGGCTCTCCTCTCAGGGCACCAGCCCCAACCGCCGCAGCTCTGCCTCGATCGAGTCCCGGCTGATCGGTTTGACCAGATACCCGTCACAGAGACTCCCGTAGGCTGTCCGCACATTGGCCGGATCACTGAGCGAGGTTGTCATGATGATCCGCGCTCCACGCGAGGAGATCACGCCCCGTTTCTCTTCGAGTTCCCGGATCTTCTGGAGGGCCGTCAATCCGTCCATATCCGGCATCATGATGTCCAGACAGACCAGGCTGTACGGCTCTCCGGACTCAAGCGCCATGCCGAAGGCACCGACGGCCTCGTAGCCGTTGACCGCGATATGGGGCTCAAAGCCGAATTTTGCAAGGTGCTGCTGGAGGAGCATCCTCCCCAAAAACTCGTCTTCGACGAGAAGCGCTTTGACCGTCCCGTCAGGCTTGACGGGCGCATCCGGTGGAGCCGGGGCCTTGTCCGCTTTTTTTTCGGCATCCGGTTTCTTTTTTTTTGGAGGAACGACGATCACACCCGCGGGGGAGGCCGAACCCGCCACGAAATCCCCTGCCGGTCGGGCAGACTCCGTCGGCTTCCCGGGTGATTGGGCCGCATCCAAGAGCGCGGTGACCCTGGCCATGACTCCGTCCACCGAGATTTCTTTGGCGCTCTCAATCCCGCCGATCATCCGCCGCAAGCCATCAATCCCGTCGAGAAAGAGGTTGAAATGCTCCTTGGAGGGAACAAGTCGTCCTTCACGTACAAGACTGAGCACGTCCTCCAGCTTGTGGGCAAACTCCTTGATTGTGCTCAACCCGAAAACCGTCGCATCACCCTTGACGGTATGGAAGGTGCGGAAGATCTCGTTGACGACCTCCGGTTCAAGGCCACGTTCCAGCTCGAGAACGGCACGCTCCGCCTTGTCCAGCAGCTCGTATGACTGCTCGACAAACATCAGCAGCAATTCCGTCCCACCCTCGTGTTCGATCATCCAATCCCTCCACATCTCTCTGTCCACAGTATGCCACATTCCGGAATCGTGATGCAAGTCCGAACTCGCGGGATCCTGGCGGAATCCCGTAATTTTCCAATTCTGTCATGTTCCTTCTGGACGAACAGGGAGATACGGTATAGTATGGAATGTATTGTAACCAAACAGGCCATGAACGGAGGGCGGACGTGCTCGTCATCGAGATCATCCACAACCTCTCCGTCCTGATCGTCGTCAGCCTGATCAGCGGGATTCTCGTGCGCCGCTTCGAGACTCGTACCCTCAAAAACTCGATCCTTCAGGGACTCCTCTACGGCGCGACAACTGTCGCGGTCATGCTCTTCCCTCTCGTCTTTCAGCCCGGTCTCGTCTTTGACGGTCGCTCGGTCATGCTCAGTCTGGCGGCCCTGTTTTTTGGCCCCTTGACGGCCGTGATCGCGTCCGGCATGGCCATCCTCTGCCGGATCCTCCAGGGTGGCGTCGGAACCGTCATGGGAGTCAGTGTCATCATCGCCTCCGCCGGTCTCGGGACCTTGTGCTATTGGCTGCACCAGCGGGGGCGTTTTCCCTACGATCCCCTGCGTTTTGCCCTTCTTGGTCTGCTCGTCCACATCGCCATGCTCCTCCTCACCTTCACCCTGCCGGAGGCAACGGCCTGGAATGTCATCAACCGGATCGGGCTGGCGATCGTCACAGCCTATCCCCTGGCCACCATCGTGATCGGGATGGTGATTGAAGAACAAAAGCGCCGGCACAAGGCCACCCAGGATCTCAAACAACGCCTGGCCTACGAAACCGGACTCGTCGCCTGTGCCCGCCATCTCCAGTCCAACCAGCCGGATCATGAAGCCATTCCCCGTGCCCTGGAAATCCTGCGTGAATCAATCAACCTCGACAGGGTCTACCTTTTTGAAAATTTTCATGACCCGCTGGACGGACTCTGCAGCCGCCAGCTCTATGAGGCCTGTTCCACCCGGGCACGTCCTCAAGCGGCGAATCCCATGCTCCAGCACGTCCCCTGGGAACCGGTCTTTGCACCCTGGCGGGCGGATCTTGAAGCCAACCGTGTCGTCCAGTGTACGGAGCATGACTATCCGGCCTCGGTCCGCGGCTTCCTTACTTCGATGCAGATCAAATCCCTCCTCGTCATTCCGGTTTTCGCCTCCAACCGGATGTACGGGTTCATCGGATTCGATTCGGTTCTCAACGCCTGTGTCTGGGTAGATCAGGATATCGCTATCCTCCGCACGGCGGCAGACCTCCTCTCCAACCGCATCACCCGGCACCAAAACGAAATTCAGCTTCGCCAGGAACAAAAACTCTCTTCGATCGGAACCCTGGCGAGCGGGGTGGCCCACGAGATCAACAACCCGCTGACAGGGGTGATCAATTTTGCCCAGCTGATATACGACAGGCTCCCCGTCGAGTTTGCCGAGCAGCGCGAATTCGCCAACCAGATCACGATCGAGAGCCTGCGCATCAGCCGGATCGTGAGCAGCCTCCTGACCTTCTCCCGCCAGGACAAACAGGCGCCCCGGATCGAGCGGGTCGAGGCCGTTCTCGACGGGATCATGATGCTCGCCGGCCGACTCCTCGAAAAAAGCTGTATTGAAATCTCCATGCAGGTCGATCCAGGCATCCCGCCCATCACCTGCATCGCGCCCCAACTCCAGCAGGTCATCCTCAATCTCCTGACAAACGCCCGGGATGCCCTCAACCTGCGTTTCCCCGAGTACGACCCGCGCAAGACGATCCGGATCACGGCCGGCCGGGTCACAACGGATCGCGGGAGTTTTGTCCGTATCGGCGTCCATGACAACGGGGGTGGCATCCCTGACGAAATCGCCACCCGCGTTTTTGACCCGTTTTTCACCACCAAGGGCAGTGAAAACGGTACGGGACTTGGCTTGGCTATCAGCTACGGTATCATTCTCGAGCACAACGGGCGTCTTTGGTTCGAAACGCGCCCTGCCGAGGGTACGGACTTCTTGATCGATCTTCCCGTCGCCGATCCCGGCCCCCGCTGAGGCCAGCCCACTGTTCACCAAAAAAAGCCATACACGGACAGCCTGCCGTTGAAGGACTTGGCGAGCGTTTTTGCCGGGAGTCAGGGCAGACAGGACTGTTCCATGCGGCCTGTGTCCGGGCTTGTACGAAAACAGCGGTTCCCCATCAAGGACTTCACCAAGCCTTGGAGTACCTCAAGACGAAAAAAGCATGCATTCCCCGTTTTCAGCAATCGCTCAGGCACTCATCTGGAGCCGTCCGGCCGCCAACCCGGCGCCCAGCCAAAAGAGATTGCCCCGGATCGGATCAAAGGCCGTCTGATCAACCAACCCGACCAAAACGGCTCCGCTGAACACGGCAAGTCCGGCCAGACTCGTTTGCAATCGTTCACGTCCGCTCCAAACAAAGCGCCGGAGATTCCCTGCTCCGACAACAAAGACCCCGCAGACCAGAAGCACCATCAGCCCCAGTCCCGGCCAGCCGCTGGCCGCCCATGCCTGGATAAAATCATTATGCGGATGGGCATGGTGCCGCACATCCCCGAGATCCTCCGGCGTGAGGCGTTGTCCGCTCTCACCCGCCAGCGCGATGGGGAGTGCATCCCGGACATAGACATCTTTGAACCTTCCCGGCCCGATCCCGAAGAGGGGATGCTGCTGTCCCAGGATGATCCCGGACTCCCTGAGCACGGTCCGACAACGCGCCCAGCCGGCCCCGGTATCCGTGATTGTCAAAGCCCGTTCCCGCAGATTGGCCGGCAGGAGAACCCAGATCAGGAGCCCGCCGATGAAAAAAGCAGGCAGCACCGGCTTCCATCCGAAACGGAGCAGGGCCACCACAAAGAGCACGATCCCGGCGCTGACCCAGGCGCTCCGCGTTCCGGTCAGGATCAGGGCCAGCCCCATGACCGCTCCGGCAACAAGAAAACCCCACAACTCCCGCTGTGAACGGACACGGTAGACGACCAGAAGGGGTAGAATCAGGGCCAGGACCTGTCCGCTTGTCGGCGCCGAACGCAAAAAACCCGATGGTCTGTTTTCGGCCCAGATCCGCACACCGGGCTCCCAAAGCGCCGCGAGACTTGTCCCGCCCGCGGCATGCCAGATCACGGCCAGAGCCTCGAGCACCCCGAACCAGATGAAGAGGCGCATCAGCCCGGGGAGCCGCTGTTCGGCGGCCAGGACAGCCCCGGCAGGCAGAAGAAGCATCAACGAGAGATCATGAGCCAGGTGACCGGCAGAAGAACCCGCAAGAATACCGGTGGCGAGATGCCAGCTCATGCAGGACAGAAAGATGACCCAGAGCCAGAGCGGAAGCGCCCTCCTGAGTTCCCGGGCGGCCAGAGGGAGAGAGAGCGTCACCAGTCCACGTCCCAGTGCCGAGAGACTGTTTGAGAGCAGTGTCCCGGATGCAAGGATCCAGAGGGCCGGTGTCCAGATCCGACGTGCGGACCGGCCTGTCAGCCAAGTCTGCCTCACGGGGCACGCTCCCTGCTGCCTCCGAAGAGTCCGCGCAAAAACCCGGAGCCACAGGCTATCGTTCCCGCCAGAACGCCCGCGGCCACAGCCAGGGCTTTGTGGAAGCGCAGGAGATACCCGGAGCCGACAACTGCCAGTCCGAGCCAGAG
>DAIREN010000132.1:0-8440 GCA_036795535.1 Spirochaetota bacterium | reverse complement strand
GCGAGCTGATCAGCCGCCGGGCCAGACTGATCTGGGTCAAGCAACTGGATGGAGAACGGTCACGTCTCGGACTGCGCTTTGTCAAGCCGGATGATCCGGATTCGGTCATCAAAAAAGTCTGACCCCTTTGCCAATACCGGATACAATACAGCCCCACCCGGAAGCCGGTCGTGGGGCTGTGTGCGTGCTGAAAACCCGGAGAGCGGTTATTTTGCCAGGCTCGAAAAATCCAGGGTGGCAAAGTAGTCATCAACCGTTTCGGCGCGCCGGATACACTTGACACTCCCGTCCTCTCGGAGAAGGAGTTCGGCTGAACGCAGTTTCCCGTTGTAGTTGAAGCCCATGGCGTGCCCGTGGGCGCCGGCATCGTGGATGACAACAAGGTCACCCGGCTGGACTGGCTGGATCTGGCGGTCAATGGCAAACTTGTCATTGTTTTCGCAAAGCGAACCGGTCACATCACAGACCATGCTGGCCGGCTCATGCTCGCGGCCGGGAACACTGATGTGGTGCCAGGCACCATAGAGCGCCGGCCGCATCAGGTTTGCCATGCAGGCATCAAGCCCGACATAGGTTTTCCATGTCTTCTTCATGTGCAGAACACGGCTGACAAGATACCCGTACGGACCTGTCACCATGCGCCCGTTTTCCATATAGATGGAAACCGGATCGAGCCCTTTGTCCGCGATGTGTGTCTGATAGGCATCCTGGATCCCGGCCGACAGGGCTTCGAGATCAACGGGATGCTGGTCCGGCCTGTAGGGAATGCCGATCCCGCCACCAAGATTCACAAATTCGAACCGGATACCGAGCGTCTCCGAGATTTCGGAGACCAGGGAGAAGAGCATGACCGCCGTTTCGACAAAGTATTGGGGATTCAATTCGTTGGAGGCGATCATGGTATGCAGCCCGAACCGTTTGGCACCGAGATCCCGGGCGCGGCGATACCCCTCGATCAGTTGATCCCGGGTGCAGCCGTACTTGGCTTCTTCCGGATTTCCGATGATCGCATTTCCGTTCCGGAGCGGGCCGGGATTGTACCGGAAGCAGACCAGATCCGGAATGGTCCCGAGTCCCTTATGGAGATAGTCGAGATGGGAAAGATCATCGAGATTGATGACGGCACCAAGCCGAACCGCTGCGGCAAACTCGTTGAGCGGTGTATCGTTGGATGTAAACATGATTGACTCGCCAAGGATTCCGGTCCGTTCGGCAAGCAGGAGCTCCGGAAGGGAGCTGCAGTCCGCCCCGCACCCCTCCTCCTTGAGCACGGCCAGAAGATGCGGATTGGGCGCTGCTTTGACGGCAAAGTATTCACGGAAACCGGGCGCCCAGGAGAATGCCTTGATCAGGCGGCGGACATTGGCCCGGATGGCGGCCTCGTCATAGATATGGAATGGCGTCGGGTATTCCTGCGCAATGGCTTCAAGCTGCTCGCGGGAAAGCGGGATGCGTTTTTCTGTCATGCGGGTGCTCACAATTGTGTATTTGTACAGACTCTCGTCCCTATTAATTACGCAGGATGACCCCGCGAGATACAGAATTTTGAACAAACATGCGTTTTTTTTGGGAAATACAGGCCTTTTTCCGGGGATGTCATGGTACCATGACCAAGGATATCATTGATGAACTGCGTACAGCCCGGAGGTGGACGATTATGGAGCGAAAGCGGCATGCGATACTCTCCGAACTGGTTGCTCCGGAGATGGCCAATGTTCATGGAACCATGTTCGGGGGTGTCCTGCTCTCCCTGGTTGACAAGGCCGCCTATGTGGCCGCAACCCGCTGGAGTCGCCTGCCGTGTGTCACTGCGTCCCTCGATCAGGTTTCGTTTCTTTCCCCGGTCGAAATCGGCGAATATGTCAGTGTCCATGCCGAGGTATTCCACGTCGGCCGTTCTTCCATGACCATCAGCATCGAGGCTTTTGCCGAAAACCTTGCCGGAGAAGAACGACGGACGGTCTGCCGGTGTTTCGCGACAATGGTTGCCATCTCCGGCGGGCAACCCCTCACCGTCCCACCCCTTGAATGTACAACTCCGGACCAGCAGCGGACCTGTCTGCACGGGTATTTGCGGAAAAAACTCCTCCAGGACCGGGAACGGGAACTGGAGGCGCTTGAAAAACGGATCTCGGAGATGGATGACGCCGAAATTGCGGCCGCACTCAAGTCACCCCACTCCACCGGCATGAATTGAAGGCATTTTCGGGATATATTCTTCTCGCAGGGTCACGAAGGAGCGCAGAATGAAACGGCGGAGTTTGCGAAGACGGTTGCTTGTCTCCATCAGCGGTGTTTTCCTCTTGATGGTTGTTGTCGGAACACTCATCAACTATGTCATCGCCAACCAGATGTTCTCCCGTTTCGGATTGCAATACACCGAGGAAATCCTCCGGGCCAAACGGGTCGAGTTTGACAGGACATTTGCCCGAAATATCGATTCGTCCGTTTTTCTTTCCAAGAGCAGCCTGATGCGGGAATGGCTCAAAGACGAAAACGATCCGCAACTTGGTGCCCTGGCCCTCGGACTGATGCGGGAGATGAAAGAGATCACCAAGGAAACGGACATCTTTGCCGCTGCGGACGCGAGCCTCAATTTTTATCTCAACGGAAAAATGATCAGCAAGCTGTCCAAGGACAAGCCGGATGATTCCTGGTACTGGATGACACGGGACGGTCGCGCTTTCAATCTGAACATTGACCACAACGACGTACTCGGTACGACAAAACTCTGGGTGAATATCCTGGTCCAGGATGGCGAGAATAAGCTGGGAGTAATCGGAACCGGACTGGATATCTCCAGCATCGTCAATGACCTGATGCGAAAAATCAGTACCGGAGCGAGTGTCATGGTTTTCGACAGTCGGGGATATATCAAAGCCCACCAGAATGAACGCCATATCCAGTCCAGCAGGGTCTACGATCTGGTACGCGGGGTGGACATCACCAATGTGATGAAGACCCTCGGCGAGAGTACCAACAAAAGTCTGATCATCAATGCAAGAATGAAGAACGAGGGGGAGACGGTTTCCGGATCGTTCAGCTTCATTCAATCAACCGGATGGTACATGCTGGTCACCATGGATGTTGACCAGATTCTGGCGGCAATCTTCCTCCCCTTTATCATCACCCTGGTGGCAAGCCTCCTGGTGGTCGCCATTGTGCTCTTCTTTTTCATCAAGCGGATGGTCCTGCAACCCTTGATGATCCTGGGAAGCGGGCTCGACCGGATCAAAGAGAAAGATTTTTCAAGCCAGATCACGCTTGCGAGTGGCGATGAGTTTGGCGACGTAGCCCAAACCGTCAACATGATGACCGAAAACATCCGGAATTACACCGAGAACCTGGAGCTTCTGGTCGAAGCCCGGACAAAAGAACTGCAGATGGCCTTCAACGAGGTCCACAGTCTCAAGGTGCAACAGGACGGTGACTATTTCCTGACCTCGCTCCTGATCAACCCGCTTTTGGAATACAGCGTCCAGACCGAGAAAGTCTTCCTCGAAGCACGGATTTCGCAAAAAAAGAAATTCCGCTTCCGTTCGCATGACGGCGAGATCGGTGGAGACGTCTGCATTGCGAGACAGGTCAGCATGCATGACAAGCGATATACGGCCTTCGTCAACGGGGATGCCATGGGAAAATCCCTTCAGGGTGCGGGCGGGGCTCTGGTATTGAGCGTCATCTTCAACGCGTATGTCAACAGAACCCACGTCTTTGGAACAGCCAACCACCCCTACCCTGAAAAATGGCTCCGGCAATGCTACAACGAACTCCAGACAGTCTTTACGTCCTTTGACGGAAGCATGATGATGTCCGTCATCGTCGGACTGTTGGATGAGGAGAGCGGGATGCTCTACTATTTCAACGCGGAGCATCCCTACCCGGTGCTCTATCGCGGCGGGATCGCTTCATTTGCCGATTGCGAACTCTCCTCACAAAAACTGGGTTCCTTCGGAACGATCGAAAACCTCAAGCTCCGGACGATGCAGGTCGAAAGCGGCGACGTCCTGATTCTCGGATCGGATGGCCGGGATGACATTCTCCTGGGGCACGATGCCCTCACCGGCGCACGTTTGATCAATGAAGACGAGACACTCTTCCTGCGCTTTGTCGAAGAAGGGGACGGAGATCTCGACAAAATCCTGGACCATCTCAACAAAGCCGGCGAGATTACGGACGACCTCTCGCTGATGCGCATCGCATACACAACACCAGCCAGAATGATGCCCGGGGACTACGCAGTACGCAGGGATGCAGCCATCAGCATGATTCACGAGGGATCTGTGGAACAAGCCCTCAATGAGTTGCGCATCCTGATCGCCGAATATCCTGATCGGGACGCCTTCAAGGCTGCCATCGGATGCTGCCAGCGGATCTATCGGGGGCTGAAGAGCGAAATCCGCGAGAGCGATCTGGGTGCGGGCATTCTGCGGGTCCAGGCCGAAATCCTGGAGGACGCCCACATCTACTTTCCCCTGGAGAAGGAGTACATGTACCTGCGGGCCTACACGGCCTTCCAGCTCGGCAACACTGTTGCCGCTCACGAGTATGCCGAACGGTTCCGGCTGTATTACCCCGAACATGTCAACAATCTCGTGATTCTGGCCGAGTCGGCCCTCCGGCTGAAAAAGCTTCACAAAGCGGAACTTGTTGTGGGAGATATTGCCCGGTTCGATCCGGACAATTCCAATCTTGATGGATTCCGGCAACGCATTCTCACAGCGCGGGAAAAAGCCTAGCGAGTCCGGTACGTCAGCGCAGCGGGCCGGAAGACGGCAGGCCGACATCGATGCTTCCCGGACAAGAGGCACCCGGATGGTACGAAGACCGGTCGAGCAGAATCCGTTCGACCAACCATCCTGTATCATGTCGAGACCGGGATACATAACTCCCGCCAACCGGACGTCGTCCGTCTGGCTCGCAGCCCGGGTGGTCAGGTCATCCCGGTATAATCATCCTGATCGGAGAATTCCCCAGGATGGGGCAAGGTCAACTCATACCCGTTGGCGTCATCCGGAATCACACCCCGTTCAAGATGGGGATTGAGTTCGATCAAACGGTACACAGGCACGCCACAGATCGCAGAGGCCTCAACCAGAGTCGATGCGGCAATCCGGCCCCGACAAACCGTCAACGGTTCGGAAGCGCCATCCATGGTGAATCCATAACGCTGTGGATCCCGAAAAATCCGCATGACCGCCAGGATCCTTGGAACATAATGGGTCGTTTCTTTCCAGAGAGCATCTTTTTCAACAAGCTCCCAGAATGACGTCGAGCCTGTTGCTTCCAATCTGCTCTTGATATAGTTCTGGCCAGCATTGTAGGCGGCTGCGGCGAGCAACCAGTCCCCGAACTGCTTGTACAGACCGGCCAAATATTTGGCTGCTGCCTCGCTGGCACGCCAATAATCCTGGCGCTCATCGACAGACCAGTCAATCCGCAAGCCGAAGGCCCGGGCAGTCTCGGGCATGAATTGCCACATGCCGTGAGCCCAAACCGGTGATGTGGCCTTGTTGTCAAACCCGCTTTCAACAAACGCGATACAGGCCAGGTCGGCCGGCACACCATGCCGCTCGAAAATCTCCTGGATCACAGGGAGATAGGAGGTCGAACGCAAGAGCCCCTTCTGCATCCACGACCGACCAGCATTGGTGTAAAAGGAGATTTCCCGGTCAACCTTGGGCCCGCCATCAAGAAGGGCGGAGCGGGGATCCTCGGGAGAGGGTTCTGCTATCACTCCCGCCAAAACGGCACCGCCATGAACCAATACCGCACGCAAATCATGGACCGTCATTGTGAGGAACAGGCTGAGTGCAAGGCCGAGTGAAACAGTCAAACGAACGAAACGACTACAATACTTTTTCATCATTACGGGAAATGTCTTAAAAATGGCCTGTTTTTGTCAAGTCTTTTTTTAATTTTTTCGGAACTTTTTTCCCCCCTTCGAAATTCAAATCCATGCTATACTCCGCACATAAAGCCCTCAGCGGAGACGACCATGAGTGACGAACTGCTCCGTCAGCTTCGGCCTCAGTTTACCGATGCCAGACGCTGCCGCATCGCCATCTGTGAGCTCAAAAGTCTTCTGGAGCTTCCGGCTGGCACAACCTATTACTTTTGCGATATTCACGGTCAGGGAGACAAATTCTTCCACATTATCAACAACAAAGCCGGGACCCTGAAACGAAAGATCGATGACGTTCTCAAAGACCTCACCGCGGATGAACGGATCAGGCTCCTGAAAATCTGCTACTACCCCCAGGAAGAGCTGGCATGGGAAATGGAGAACTGCCGCGAACAATACAACGAACTTGTCGAGGGCTATCTCTTTTCGATCGGGCGGATGATCCGCCACGTCGGCTCCAAAACAACCCGAAAAGAATTCTATCAGCAAATCGAATCCAGCCTCTACCATGCGGCCATCCTCGAACTCGTAACCGCTTCCAATGATGACAAAATCATCCGCAACAACTCCTTGACGTACCAAAAATCACTGATTGCCGAGTATCGTCAGGCAGGGCTCCAGGAAGAACTCGTCTGCGAAATGGTCCGGATCCTAAAAAATCTGATGATCCACAAATATGTCATCAATGGTGACATACCGGACAGAGGACCGGATACCGCCCAGATCCTTGAATACCTGATGACCGACACACGGGTCGAAATCAACTGGGGAAACCATGACCTGATGTGGATGGGTGCCGCAGCCGGAAGCCATGAACTCGTCGCGGAACTGATCCGGGTCCAGCTCCGCTATGACAACTACGACATTCTTGAACGGGAGTACGGGATACCCCTGCTGCCGCTGACCCAGTTTGCTGAGTCCACCTATACCTCCCGGCCAGTCAAGGGTTTTGCTCCCTCCGTTTTTTCCGGGAACGGACACTATAGTGCCGATCTGGTCGCAAAGATGCAGAAAGCCGTCGCAGTCATTCTCTGGAAACTCGAAGCGGAGCGAAGTGCCTGCCTGGGCGTGACCCCATACCTTGCACTCCTTCGTACAAATGCATCTGGCACCCTGTGTGTGACAATCGGTGACGTGACCCACGAGCTCCTCGACCAGGATTTTCCGACACTTGACCTCGCCCATCCCTCGCGACTGACGCGCCAGGAAAATGCCGTCCTCGACACACTGGTTTCTTCGTTCAAAAAAAGCACCCGTCTCCAAAAGCACATGTCCATGCTGGCTGAACGCGGCTCTCTCTACCATATCCAGGATGGAATCCTCAGCTTCCATGCAACCGTTCCCGTCAACCCGGACGGAAGTCTCCGGTCAATCCCTGTCCTCGGCGAACTGTTTTCCGGGAAAGCCCTCTTTGACCGCTTGAACCAATTGTACAAATCCGCATTCGCGACAAAGCGCCCAAGGCAGGAGATTCTGGATCTGTTTTACCTGGGCTGGAAGGGTCCGCATTCCTGGACCTTCGGAAAATCTGGAATGGAGACTTTTACCAGGGCTCTGGTCGCCGACAAGACGACGCACACGGAGGAAAAGTCCCCGTATTACGTCCTCCTCGCCAACCCCGAGACTGCCGAGACCCTTGCCCGGACCATCATGGAAGATTTCGAACGCGATGGCTCTCCCTCGAAAATCGAAAAAATCTTCAATGGCCATATCCCGGTCAAAATCGAAAAAAACGAACGTGCCGTCCGTGCCGGAGGGCGTGTCATCTGCGGCGACGGGGGATTCTCCGAAGCCTATGGCGATATCGGTTTCGTACTGGTGACTACTTCAAGCGGAATCTATCTCAATAAACTCGGACGATCGGTCACCGCCACGGAGATCCTGGCGAACAATGCGGACATCCTCCCTGTCATCCTCTGGGAGGACAAATTTCCGGAACGGAAACAACTCTCGGCCTGCAACATCGCCCCGGAAATCCTTGCAAAAATCTCCGCTCTCGAAACGATCCTGGGGGAACTGACCGGAAAGAACTGACCCTCCGCACCATCATGTCATGTTCGATCGGCCCGTGGCACCCGGACATGCACAAGTGTCCCCTGCCCCGGAGCCGAAGTGATCCAGAGGCGTCCGCCATACTGTCGGGTTGCATACCAGACCTTGGTCAAACCGAATCCGCCGCCCCGGGTCGGGATCTCCCGGACATTTGAACCACGCACTCCAAACTCGACGACCTGCTGGATTTCGTCCTCAGGGATGCCCAGACCCGTATCCTTGACCTTGATGGAAAACCCCTCTTCGGTCTGACTGAGGGTCGCCTCGATCGTCCCGCCCGGCTTTGTATACTTTCGCGCATTGGCGACAAGATCCCGGAGACAATCGATAAAAACCGGAGGCATGGTCACCCGACCGTCACGGGCGCCTTCGACCTGCAGGGAAAAGCCGTAGCGGGAGTCGCTCCCGCCGGAATCATAGACAAACCCGAACCGGCCATGGGAACTGAAGGCAATGGCATCCAGGACCTGCAACAGCCCGTCC
>DAIREN010000131.1:3623-8475 GCA_036795535.1 Spirochaetota bacterium | reverse complement strand
CCTGGGACCCGATCGCACCATCCCTCAAGGCGTCGGCTGAATCAGCCTGGAAAGCCGGTATCTTGTCTGCGATGCCGGGTCTTGACGATATTTATGATCTTGGACCGATAAACACCGTGTTGCGTAGGCGGTCGCTGCCGGCGGTCAAAGGCTTATAACTTGGAGGCTTCATGAATTTTGCATTGAGGGGAGTCTCCAAATCCTTTTCGTCACGGAGGGGCAGGGTCTCGGCTCTTTCTGGCGTTGATCTTGAGGTTCAGGATGGCGAATTTCTTTGCATTCTCGGCCCTTCCGGCTGCGGGAAGTCCAGTCTTCTTAATATCATGGCCGGGCTTGACCGTGAGTATCAGGGACAAGCCCTGGCCAACGGCAAACTGATCGCAGGACCTTCGGCCGAGCGACTCCTGCTCTTTCAGGAACCAGCCCTCTTTCCATGGATGAATATTGCAGAGAATGTGGCCTTCGGTCTGGCTGCCAGGGGACTCCCCCGGTGCGAGCGGAAACCCGTTGTTGACCGCTATCTTGCCATGGTGCATCTTGAGGCATTTGCCCATGCCCATCCCCATGAGCTTTCAGGCGGGATGCGCCAGCGTGCGGCACTGGCGCGGGCCCTGGCTGTGGATCCTGATCTTCTTCTGATGGACGAACCCTTTGCCGCACTTGATGCCCAGACCCGGGACATGCTGCATGGCGAGTTGCAGGAGGTCTGGACGACAACAGGCAAGACGATTGTCTTTGTGACCCATAATGTTCGTGAGGCCCTTATCCTTGGTGACCGCGTTCTGCTCATGTCTGCACGACCCGGAAAGATAAAAAAAGAATTCGTGTTTGATCTTCCAAGGCCGCGACATTTTGAGGATCCCGGGATTGCCGAGGCGGCCAGGGTTGTGCTGGCTGATCTCAAGGCCGAGGTGGAGCGCGCCAGAGATGAGGAGGTGGCACGTGTCTCGGCTTCTCGGTAAAGGGCTGTTTTTTGTCGGGCTGCTTCTTGTCTGGCACATTCTTGCAATTGCAGAGATCTGGCCGGTCTGGGTTTTTCCCGGGCCGCTGGATGTTGCTGACTCGATCCTTTCGGGTTGTATGGATGGCAGCTTTGTTGAAGGAGCCGGCCGGAGTCTTGGACGGATAGCACTGGGATATGGAATCTCCCTGGTGATCGGGCTCCCTCTGGGTTTGGCGGTTGGGCGGATGCGCCTTTTGGGTGACACCGTCGGGACGCTCTCCCTCGGGTTGCAATCCCTCCCCAGTGTCTGCTGGCTGCCCTTGGGACTGCTCTGGTTTGGCCTGAATGAGTCAGCCATCATGTTTGTTGTGGTGATGGGGGCCATATTTTCCATCATTCTCTCGACGGCCGATGGCGTGCGGAATACAACACCGCTGTATCTCAAAGCGGGAAAGACACTTGGCGCGCATGGCCTGTTTTTATACACAAGGGTTGTCTTACCGGCGGCTCTGCCCGCCATCGTCTCGGGCATGAAACTCGGATGGACCTTTGCCTGGCGTTCGCTGATGGCGGGGGAGTTGTTGTATGTCAGCGGCGGACTGGGACAACTGCTCTCAATGGGGCGCGAGCTGAATGACATGCCCCGGGTGATGGCTGTCATGCTCGTGATCATCATGATCGGTCTGACGATTGACCGCCTGGTTTTTGCCAGACTGGAGACACGGCTCAGGGAGCGATGGGGTTTGGCAGGATCGGGGAGGTAGGGATGGTGAACAAACTCGGGCGAAGCAATCTGGATGAACTTGTGGATGAAGCGCTGGCCATCATCCGCGATGCCGTTGCCGAAGCCGACAATCCGGTCATGCTCTATTCCATCGGCAAGGACTCGACCGTCATGCTTGATCTTGCCCTGCGGGCGTTTGCACCGATGAAGCCGCCCTTTCCCCTGTTGCATGTTGATACAACATGGAAATTTCGTGAGATGATTGCATTTCGGGATGAGACGGTCCGCCGGCTTGGTTTGCGGCTTCTGGTGCACACCAATCAGGCGGGATTGGACGAGGGTGTCACTCCTTTTACGCATGGGAGTGCGCGCTATACCGATATCATGAAGACCGAGGCCTTGAAGCAGGCTCTCGATGCCGGAAAGTATGACATCGTTTTTGGCGGGGCCAGGCGGGATGAGGAAAAGAGCCGGGCCAAGGAACGGATCTTTTCGTTTCGGGACAGGCAGCATCGCTGGGATCCCCGAAACCAGCGTCCGGAGATCTGGAATATCCGCAACACAATGAGAAACCCAGGGGAGAGCGTGCGTGTCTTTCCCCTCTCCAACTGGACGGAGATGGATGTCTGGAACTACATCGCCCGGGAAAGACTGCCCGTTGTGGATCTGTATTTTGCCAAAGAGCGCCCCGTTGTTGAGCGGAATGGCCAATTGCTGATGGTGGATGACAAGCGCTTCCCGCTTGAGGCGGGGGAGATTCCCCTGATGCGGAGCGTGCGTTTTCGCACCCTGGGTTGTTACCCCCTGACGGCGGCGGTTCTTTCAACTGCCTCCACTATGGAAGAACTTCTTGTCGAGATGGGCGGAGAGAAGGTCTCCGAACGCGCAGGGCGGTTGATCGATTTTGACCAGTCGGGGAGCATGGAGCGCAAGAAGCACGAGGGGTATTTTTGATGGAAGATACGCATGGCTCCACGGCACTCCGGTTTTTGACCTGCGGGAGTGTGGATGATGGCAAGTCAACACTGATCGGACATCTGCTCGCCCTGACCGGGAATCTCTATCAGGATCAGGTGGCCATTCTTGAGGATGAGAGCAGGAGGATCGGGAATGCCGGTGGACTGACGGACTATTCCCTGTTGATGGATGGCCTGATTTCGGAGCGGGAACAGGGTATTACGATTGATGTTGCCTACCGGTATTTTCATACACAGACCAGATCCTATATCGTGGCTGATACGCCCGGACATGAACAATACACACGAAACATGGCCACTGGAGCATCAGGCTGCCAGGCTGCGATCATCCTTGTGGATGCGGTCAATGGGGTGCTGGCACAGACACGAAGGCATGCCCTGATCTGTGCCCTGATGGGGATCCAGCATGTCCTCTTTGCGGTCAACAAGATGGACAGGGTTGACTGGTCACGGACGGAGTACGAACGGCTTGAACATGATTGCGAAATCATCATTCGGGATTGCCGGGAGCACTTTGGCGTGGAGCCCGGGTGGGCTGCTGTCCCCGTCTCTGCGATGCTCGGTGACTGTCTGGCGCGGCTCTCTTCGCGCATGCCGTGGTTTTCAGGGAAGACTGTTTTGGAGTGGCTTGAGGCTGTTCCCCATCAAGCTGCTCTGCCTGATGCTCCCTTTCGGTTTCCGGTGCAATACATCATCAGGCCGGGCTCGACGGATGCGAACTGGCAGTCCGGGATGTCACCCAAGGCAGGATCGGCGATGGCCAATTTCAGGGCCTATGCCGGCCGGATTGTTTCAGGCAGGGTTTGCGTTGGAGATGCTGTCGTTGTCCTGCCTTCAGAAAAGAAAAGCCGGGTGACCGGTATCCTTGAAGGCAGGGATGAGGTTACGTACGCCGATGCCGGCAGGTCTGTCGCCCTTGTGCTTGAAGACCAGATTGATATTGTGCGCGGGGACGGGATAGTCCTGCAGGAACACCGGCCGGAGATGAGTGACCAGTTTAAGGCCTGGATCGTCTGGATGCAGGATGAACCGCTCGTTCCCGGACGGCGCTATGTTTTCAAGTCTTTGTACGGAAGCACGCTGGCCGATGTCAATCTCCTCAAGGACAGGATCGACATGGGGAGCTATCTCCGGCTGGCGGCTGATTCCCTGGCCATCAACGAGATTGGTGAGGTCCATCTTGAACTGGCCAGGCCGATGCCCTATGACCGGTATCGGGAGAACCGTCAAACCGGCGGCTTTATCCTGATCGACAGAAAAACCAACGCGACTGCCGGCTGCGGGATGATCCTCCATGGGCTGCGTCGTTCGACAAATGTGCACTGGCAGCACCTATCGGTCGATCGCACTGCGCGGCAACACCTGCTCCGGCAACAGGGCAGGGTTATCTGGCTGACCGGCCTGTCGGGATCGGGCAAGTCCACGATTGCTGATGCACTTGAAAAGCGGTTGCATGCTGAAGGTCGTTTGACCATGGTCCTGGACGGGGATAATGTCCGGCATGGACTCTGTCGAGATCTCGGGTTTACCGAAGAGGACCGGGTTGAAAACATCCGCCGCGTCGGGGAAGTTGCGAAGTTGATGCTCGATGCCGGCCTGATCGTGATTACCAGTTTTATCTCGCCGTACCGGGCCGACAGGGAGATGGTTCGCAGCCTGTTTCCGGAAGGGGACTTTGTTGAGGTGTTTGTCGATGCACCGCTGGCGGTCTGCGAGCAGCGAGACCCTAAAGGCCTGTATCGCAAGGCCCGGTCAGGAGAGATCCCGAATTTTACCGGAATCAATGCCCCGTATGAAGCACCTGAGAATCCGGAGATGCATGTGCGGACTGCTGAATGTGGATTGCACGAGATTGTCGAGACACTGGCCGGACTTCTGAAGCAAAAAAGTTGAACTGCAAGACATGATTTCCGATTCAATTCGATGTATCTTGTATTCTGCGCCAAGCAAGATGGAGGGAAGTATTGTGGCTGAAGAAGTTCAGGAAAATGATCTGACCGGAGATTTTATTGCACGGTCAGGTGCAGAAAGTACTCAACTCCGGATCGCTGCACAGGAGACCCGGATTGCTGCCCAGGAAACCCGGATTGCTGCCCAGGAGGCGAAGATCGCTGCACAGGAGACCCGGATTACCGAACAGGAGACCCGGATTGCCGAACAGGAGACCCGGATTGCCGAACAGGAGACCCGGATTGCCGAACAGGAGAC
>DAIREN010000131.1:0-3381 GCA_036795535.1 Spirochaetota bacterium | reverse complement strand
GGAGACCCGGATTACCGAACAGGAGACCCGGATTACCGAACAGGAGACCCGGATTGCCGAACAGGAGACCCGGATTGCCGAGCAGGATGGCGAGATTTATCGTCGGGGAGAATGGGCGCTTGGGCTTGAGCGTGAGCTTAAGGAGGCACAGGCAGCCTATCAAGGGATCATCAAGAGTCGTTCATGGCGCATGACCAAACCACTTAGGGAAATCAAGCAGTGGCTCTTTCATCCTGTTGCGCAGTTCAAGCGATATGTTAAATGGATGTTTCGGTTATTGAAAAGGTTTTATAAGGCGATATTTCGAAAATCATCAACCAGATACAGGCATAAGCGATTTCTCATCCGGTTTTTCCCATGGATTGTCAGGCTTGCAGGTGTTCCTCTCGGGAATCCTGCAATAGCGCCCAGTGTGCAGATTCCCAAAGCAATACTGGACGATGTTGATCCGTCAAGAATTCACTTTGACCCGGTTTCTGACCCGATGGTTTCCGTCATCATCCCGGTATATGGACAATTGCACTACACCCTGCGTTGTCTGGCATCGATCCAGAGAAACAAGCCCCGAGTTTCATTTGAAGTGATTGTAGTTGATGACCGTTCTCCGGATGAGAGTGTTCCGGTTCTGCAAAAGATTCAGGGATTGCGTTTGCTTTGTAAAGAAAAAAACAGTGGTTTTATCAAGACCTGCAATGCCGGTGCCGGCATCGCCAAAGGAAAATATATTTGTTTCCTCAATAATGATACCGAGGTCATGCCGGGTTGGCTTGACGAGATGGTCCGGACGTTTTCGGTTTTTCCGGGGACAGGACTGGTCGGCTCAAAGCTCGTCTATCCTGACGGGACGCTACAGGAGGCCGGCGGAATCATCTGGCGCGATGGGAGCGCCTGGAATTTTGGTAGGGGCCAGGATCCGAGTCTGCCAGTGTATAATTATGCCAGAGAGGTTGATTATTGCTCGGGTGCCTCGATCATGGTTCCTGTAGAACTCTTTCAGCAATTGGGCGGATTTGACACGGAGTACTGTCCGGCGTATTGTGAGGATTCTGATCTCGCGCTCAAGATCCGGAGCCAGGGGCACCGTGTCATCTATCAGCCAGGGTCGGTTGTGATTCATTATGAGGGGAAGACATCGGGTACGGATACGGGTTCGGGAGTCAAGGCGTACCAGATTGAAAACGGCAAAAAACTCTTTGCGCGCTGGCAGGATCAGTTGTCGAGCCATCAGGATTCCGGTGTTGACGTTGATGCGGCCAAGGACAGGGGTGTGAAGAGACGGGTTCTGGTTCTCGAGCATTGCACGCCAACACCGGATTCGGATGCAGGCTCTGTCAGTGTTTTTAATATCATGATGTTGCTGCGTGAGATGGATTTTCAAGTCACGTTTATACCCGAAGATAATTTTTTGTATATGCCCAAATACACGACGCTCTTGCAACATGCTGGAGTTGAGGTCTTGTATGCACCGCATGTCACCAGTGTTGAAGCGCATGTCAAAGAATACGGGACCAGATATGATCTTGTTTTTTTCTTTCGACCACTTGTTGTTAGCAGAAATCTAAGTGCAATCAAGAAGTACTGCCCTGATGCCCGGACATTGTTTTATACACATGACCTTCATCATCTGCGGATGGAGCGGGAGGCTGAGATCAAGCAATCCAAAAAATTGACTCGTGAAGCAGCCGAGATGAAAAAACTGGAATTTGATGCGATCCGAAGTATGGATTGTACAATTATTGTCAGCGAGGCTGAGATGGCGCTGCTGTCGCCCCAACTTCCGGATGCCAAGCTTGCCTTGCTGCCTCTCATTCTGGATGTGCCAGGCACAAGGATCCCGTATGTGGATCGCAAAGATATCGTGTTTGTTGGTGGCTATCAACATCTGCCAAACGTGGATGCAGTGACTTGGTTTGTCAATCAGGTCATGCCTGTCATGCGAAAAGTATTGCCTGGCGTGCGCTTTCATGCCGTTGGGAGCAACCCGCCTGAAGAAGTGAAGCAAATGGCATGCAATGATGTTATTGTCGAAGGGTTTGTAGAAAATCTGCCGGCCTTTCTTGATATAATGCGGGTTTCCGTCGCACCGTTACGCTATGGCGCAGGTGTCAAGGGTAAAATCGGAACGGCAATGGCGTCCGGTCTGCCGGTTGTCGCGACAAGTATGGCGATTGAGGGTATGGGGCTGGTAGCCGGCGACGATGTCTTTGTTGGTGATGATCCCGAGGCGATGGTACAAATGATTGCTGCTGTCTATCAAAGCCAGGAGCATTGGGAGTCCCTGAGCAAAAAGTCCATTGATACGGCCAAACGACTGTGGGGGGCTGAGGCTGCAAGTAAAATATTTGAGCAAATACTGAAGAGGACAGGAATCGAAGTTCAAGCCGGTAAAAAAATACTCTTGTTTTCTTCGAAAGATTATTTCGATTGATGTTGATTTTATATTACTAATGATAAGGTCAAAATTATGAAATTGTTTCATTTATTTGGTAAAATGAAAGATCTTGAGATTGCAGAAATCCGGACAAAAGAAGAATTTGAGAAAGCAGTTGATTTGTTGGAGCCCAATGAGATCCGTTTGATGAATCAGGTTAGAGATGCCTGCAAAGAAAAAAAAGACAGTGTCTGTATCTATGAAGGGTATTGTGTTGCATGTGGGAAAAAGTCAAGCTTTAGTATTTCGATGCTTTATTCGGATGGGAATACGCCAAATTACAGAGAACACTTTGTCTGTAGTAGATGTGGATTAAATAACAGGCAACGTATGCTGTTTGATCGTTTGTTGTTTTATGTCAAAAACGGACTGACAAAAGTTTATATGTACGAAATGGTGACGCACTTTTATCAGGTGTTTTCCCGGATTTCTGGTGTTGAGCTGGTTGGCAGTGAGTATCTCGGGATAGATATTGAAAAGGGTTCTTTTGTTAATGGTATAAGGCATGAAGACTCATGCAGTTTGAGCTTCTCTGACGGCTCATTTGATGTCATTGTATCGCAAGATGTTTATGAACACGTTCCGGATATGAAAGCTACATTGCATGAAGCATTTCGAGTTTTGCGTGTTGGTGGTGTGCTGTTGGCTACTTTCCCATTTCACTCAGGAATGGTAAAAACCATCAAACGTGCATCTATTGATGGTAACGGGGAGTTGATACATCATGAGAAGCCGGAGTATCATGGTAATCCGGTTGATGCTGAATCAGGTTCACTGGTTTTTTGGGACTTCGGATGGGATATTATGGATATGTTTTCTGAGGCTGGTTTTGAAGATGTACGTATTATGATGTGTCATGGGATGAAAACGCTTAATATTGGTAAGGCTTTATACTTTTTTGAAGCCAAAAAGTCAAAGATAGGATAGCGCTGAAAGATTATTCAGTTATC
>DAIREN010000130.1:0-8512 GCA_036795535.1 Spirochaetota bacterium | reverse complement strand
TGGTCTATATCAGCTTCGATGTGGATGGCCTGGACCCTTCGATCATGCCGGCCACGGGTACGCCGGTTCCGGGAGGAATCGGATGGTATCAGGCCCTCTCCCTCCTCGAGAGCATCGGCCGCCAGCGCCGGATCATCGGGTTTGATCTCGTCGAGCTGGCGCCGCTGGCGGACCTGGTGGCCCCGACGTTTTTGGCCAGCGAACTCGTCTACCGGATGATGGGGATTGCCATGCGGAGCGCCCCGGGCGGGCGGACATGCGGAGCCGGAAGATGATTCCGTCTCTCCTGCACCTCCTTGAGGATCTTCCGGACGCACAAAGCGCCGAGGTCATCGAGATCCTGGCGGAATCTCCCGGAGTCCGGATCGAGCGGATCGTTTCTGGAGGACAGGCCTCCCCTCCCGGATTCTGGTATGACCAGGACGAGCATGAGTGGGTGATGCTGCTCTCCGGGACTGCCTCGCTTCGCTGGGAAGACGGGACGGTAACCGTCCTGGAAACCGGCGAGGCCCTCGAGATCCCGCCGCATCTCAAACACCGGGTTGAAAACACAACAGACCAGACGGTCTGGCTCGCTGTGTTCTGGAGCCAGCCTATTTGAAGAGATTGACCATATCCTGTCCCTTGACGAGAATGGTCATCGGAAGCTTTTCGATCAGTGTTTTGATTTCCCTGGCATAGCGCTTCTCTTTTCCCTTTTCAGGAATCCTCATGCCAAGCACAACCATGCTGGCATCAGCCGAACGTTCGGCTATAATCCCGTTGATCCGGGCATGTTCATCATCCGTATATGACTCGACGGCAAAATCCCTGATAAAATCCATGATCCGGGAAAACACATTTTTTTTGCCTTTACCAGTCGGTACGCCCTCCCTGACACTCCCCTGTCCAAGGCCATGCCCGTCATGCAACGCCAGTATCTCGGCCTCTGCCGGAATCCTGGCATGAGCCAGGATGGCCTGAAAATTCTTTTGGGCCCTCTGCCGTTCATCCTCGGTATGGACAATCATCCGCAAGCAGATCCTGGTCCCGGTCCAGTCAGGATTGCGTGTCACCAGATAGGGAATCAGGAGCATGATGGAGAGATTGGACGTAAACCCCGAAAGCCAGATGTCGATCCGGCTCTGTGCCACCTGCTCGTTGGCTGCTGCCTTGACAAGGAGGACATTTTTTCCAAGACCGAGATAGTCCGGTACAAGACGGAGCTGTTCCTCAATCGAATCATCATCGCAATAGATATCCGCCAGGATCGTGTTGGCCTTGAAGGTCCCGACACCGTCAGCCTGGAGGACAAGGAGTTGCGCCTGTTCCATGTTTCTCGATCGAATGATCTCGGGAAAAATATATGGTGTCCTGTTTTCATCGAGAAACTGCCGCATCCGGCCGAATTCATCGGCGGCCGCCTCGGGAGTCTGCTGGTTTTTTTCTGTCAAAAACACATAGTCCGAGATTATCCCGTGCTTTCCGACTAAAAGATCAGCAGTGTCCACCAGGATCTTGCGCCCCCTCCGCTGTCCTTCGAGGATGGCAATATGTGGTCTGAAATTCCTGGGATGCAGGTCATATTTATGGTAATTGACCATGCCTGTTTCAATGACTGATGCCCAAAACCCTTTCCGGATATCCCCCCAGTTTGTTTGAAGATTTCTCCGGGCATACCAGCCATAGAGCAGGAGAATGACCAGCAGGGCAACCGTTGTTGCCAGTGCATCGATCATGAACATGACCAAAAAACAGCCGATCGCCCCCAAAAAAGAAACAATCCAGTGGATATGGAACTTCGGTCTGTAGGCCGGATTACCCACCAGTGCCTCAAGGGCGGCAACAAGATTGACACTTCCGTAACTGGTTAAAAAAAACATCGTCAGGATCTGTGAAACAAAGTCGATACTGCCTGCCCCCAGCAGGGTAGCCGCCAGGAGAACGCTGACCAGCATGGCCAGACGTGGCTCATTGGCCGGACCTCTTCCCCTGGCAAACACCCCGGGTGCCATCCCGTCCAAAGCAAGCGCCTGCAGCGTTCGGGGAGCGGCCAAAAGCATCCCGATGGCGGACGATATAGTGGCCGCAAACACACCGGCGATCACGAGTTCGGGAATGGCGGCACTCGTCTGCATGAGTGACTCGTTGGCAAGCATAACCGCTGGAGCATGATTGGTTGAAAAGATGGCAGCCAACACAAGGTAGACCACTCCGGTGACGATTACCGAAGCGATGGTCCCCCGTGGCAGATTTCTGTGAGGTTCTTTGAGATCCCCGGAAAGCGAGAGACCGGCAAAAATACCGGTTGCCGCAGGGAAGAAAATGGCGAAACTCTGCCAAAAATCACCCTGTGTGAAATCGCCAAACCATTGTGGACTCGTATCGAAGGCTGTGTTCCCTAAAACAAACGCACCTATTGCCGCAAATAAAAGAAGGAAGATCAGGTATTGCGCCCGGATGGCAATATTTGCACTGAATATGGAAAGAACGGTCAATATGGCAAGGGTCGCCATATTCAGGGCAACAGGATCGATGGCTGAAAACGGCTCGAACAGGGCAAGTGCTTTTGTAAAGCCGATAATATAAAACGCGATTGAAAAGGCTTGCGCAAAAAACAGGGAGACCCCGATCGCGCCCCCGATTTCGGGACCGAGACTGCGCGAAACCAGGTAATACGCTCCACCGCCCTTGATCCTGATATTCGTGACAATCGCCGACATGGAGAGCGATGTGCATAACGTGATGGCGTTGGCCAGCAGGATGACAAGAATCGCACCACCCAGCCCGGCATTTCCGACAAGCCAGCCTTCGCGATAAAAAAGGATCACTCCAAAGATGGTCAGCACATTGGGTAAAAACACACCCGAGAACGTACCAAACCGCTTGACCTGTTGCATCAGGACACACCCCTCCTGCGGGAGTCAAAAGACTCACGCGTCATGTTCACGCCTGGAGCACGGCAGGGTACCGCACCAATTACGGATTACAGTGTAGCATGAAAGTTCACAAGTGGCATCAGGGGAAAAACAGCCCCGTGAACAGCAATATTCAAGCCGCCAATCTGCAACCCTTCAAGGGTATCCGCCAGATTCAGCAGACCAATCTGGACACCTCGCACCGTTCCCGCGTAATTGAGGGCACCAAGATGGACACCGGAGAGAATTTTTGCCCCATTAAACAGACCGATCTGGACTCCCCGCATTTCGCCTTCCCAGGCCGCATTGGCACTGGCTATCTGGACGCCGCTCATGCGCTGATACGCTAGATTGAGAAGGCCAACCTGAACACCCTGCATGATACCGCTTGAATTGGCAAAAATGCCGATCTGGAATCCTTCCATTTTGCCCGGTGTCACCGACGTGGTGACCAGTTCGCCCTGATAGACCGGCATCCGCCGGACAACCACATTTTTGTTGGCTTCATTCCAGAGCGAAATCTGGACACCCTGCATATCCCTCTCGGCCACATTAAATCCTGCAATCTGGACACCATACATGGTTCCCGTTTCGTTGTACAACAGGGCGGCCTGCACTCCGGACATCTCTTTCCCCGAATGGTTGGCCACGCCCAAGCCGACACCCCCCAAAAATGTCCGCGCACCATTGACAACTCCCAGATCGAGACCTGTCATGTTTTGGTTGTACCCTGATACAAGGTTGATCCGGAGTCCAGTCACATCCTCCCCTGTTCCGAAAGGCGGAAGATGCAGGGGAGAAAAAAAGGAAATTTGAAGCGGACTTGTTGCCGACAGCAAAACACTGAAAGACTGGGCCACAAGCACAATGATTGCCAGAGCAAACAGTTTCATGATGACGCAACCTCCATGCAACAAACATCATGATATCGGATAAACGGTCCCCATATACCGCAATTGTATACTGCTCTGAGCGCTTTTTCCCGCAAATGACATCATTGATAGATGATCAAAATTGGTAAGGGTCGCAGGCCAAGAACCGTCTGGTGCGACATGAGGGGATAGTCATAGTGCAGACCGGGCCTGTTCACCCCCGGATAATACCAGAGTTTGAAGGCCTTGTTGGGAAGATTGGTTGCCTGGGTGTGCCTGTTCCATGTTCCGAGTTTCATCGAGGGCGAGCCCCAACCCGACACGGAATGGACAAACAAAACCGGGTCATAGGTAGTCCGGACCAGGTTCCGCCTGATGTACATCTTGTCCTCGAATTGGTGCACAATCAGCATCCTCTTCCCCGGTATGCGATTCGTGAGCATGTACTGCTTCATGAGCGCCTGCGCCTGATTGAGCTCTTCTCCGGTCACGGAGCCGATTTCCTTCATCGGCCTGAGCGTCCGCCATTCAGGATCGATGGCGAGATGGATGTGGGGATAGCGCAAAAACGGAAGGAGTTGCTCGACCGCATTGACCGGACCATACTTGCCGATCTGGTGGTCCAGAATCAGGAGGAACCCGTTGGTCGCCGTATACCGGATATAGCTCTCAAGGAGGCTCTTGTCCATGAACTGGATTTCACCGCGGGGCTGGGCCGAACCCCAGATCAGATAAAATGCGGGAACGGTTCCCCTGCTTCCATTGAGCCGGTCATAGCTGGCGGCCGTCCGTCGCAGCATCGGTCCGAGGGTCTCCTTGGGATAGCGTCCGACAATCCCCATCCAGCGGGCCTGGGGATGGCCGTAATAGGCCACGATCTGGTTGCTGGCAAAAAAATGTGTGGCGTGATGGCGGTCATCGTACCGGGTCGGCAGGAGATTGGTCGGTCGTTCAGCCGCCACCGGAGACGTCTTGTTCCCGAAGATCGTCTCCCGCATACCGGGGATCAGGGCAAACGCCAAAAGGAGCAGGACCGATGGCCCGAACACGAGGAAAATGGTCTTCCATGGTCGTGCCGGAAGCGTGGGGTTGGTCTCCTCGACCGGCAAGGGTTCGGTGACACCCTCATCGCCCTTCCGCTGTTTTGGGGTCGACCTGGAAAAGATTTTTTTGATTTCCCGGGCATCCAGAGGGCGAACATCTTCCGCCGGTGTGTTCGTGGCCGGTTTGACCTGGACTTTTTTGGAAGCCCGCGCCCGGGACTGTCGTCCGTCCTGTTTGACGGTCTTGTTCACCGTTGAAGTCTTTTCGGAGTGCCCGTCAACCCGTGCATTCTGTCCGACCCGGGATTTCTTTTCCTCCGGTCCCGGATTGCCTTGTGTTTTGCGCTGTCCTGCCATCGTTCTCCCCTGCTCTTGCACAGGAAAGATACTGCTCCCGGGGAACAACGAAAACGGGGGGATTCACCGAGTTCAGGGCAGGTTCACAACGGTATATCGAAGCAGAACCTGGCCCCTCCGTCCTTGCCATCCTCATACCAGATCCGACCGTTGTGTTCGGCGATAATACCGTAACAGATCGGCAATCCGAGTCCGGTACCGCTGCCAACGGGCTTGGTTGTGTAAAATGGCTCAAACAATTTCTCGCGATCCTTTTCAGGGACGCCAAATCCGTGATCCTCAACCGAAAATCTTGCCCAGGTTTTGAGGTTTTCGAGAATGATCCGGCACACAGAAACCCGGATTGTCTTTTCTGGGTCATATCCGGGATAGCGCTCATTCAAGGCATCCCTGGCATTCGTGATCAGATTCAACAAAACCTGCTGGATCCTTCCCGGGGTACAGACGAGATCCGTCAGACCGTCTTCGTCAGAAAAATCGATCGAAATCTCGTCCTTGCCGAAGATTGTCGCCGTTAGTGTCCGGATCGATTCAAAAAGAGACATGGCCGAAACCGATTCCTTGTGATCCTGCTGCTGTCTTGAAAAAGAGAGAAGGCTCTGGACAATCCCCGCGATTCTGGTTCCTTCACTGATGATTTCTGCGGCATAGTCTTTGACGAAGGCCTCTGCGGACACGGTCCGGTCGAGAATCAACTGCCCATAATTGATGATCCCCATGAGAGGATTATTGATCTCGTGCGCGATCCCGTTGGCCAGTGTTCCGACAGCGGACAATTTTTGGCGCTGCAAAAGCATGATTTCCGTTTTTTTGTGTTTCTCTTCGGCTGCGTGTTCGAGCGTCTTGTCCAGATAGCTCAAGCGGACGAGTCTCCGTTCGCCAAACGGTACACGCTGTGCGCGCACCTCACACCATAATTCCTGTCCGTCCTTGCGCGTCACAACCCGGGTAAAGACAAGACGGGCACCCTCAAGCACCTTGGCCTGATTGTCCGCTATCGAACCGGTCAGTTCGTTGTCATCGGATGGACACAACCTGTAGAGCGTCTCCGGTCCGAATCCGGCAAACTCCTCACGGGTATAGCCGAACATCTCGACTGCCCGTGTATTGACTTCAATGAACCGTTTGAGATCAACGTCCTCGACAAGAATCGCATCCAGCGCATTGTCAAGCTGGAGCCGTAAGCGGAGTTCGCTGGATTCGAGCCTGTTCATGGCGGCCTGAAGCTCACGGGTTTTTCGACGGACCTGAAACCGCAACAATCTGTTCCAGATCACGATGAGGACGAGCATGAACAGGATCCCGAACCCCGTCACCAGAATCCAGGGCTGGATCACGCTATCATTTTCCAGTCTGACCCATCGCGAATTGATGGCATTCCTTTCATCATCACTGACCGCGTCCACGGCCTTCGAGACCAGACTGTACAGGACCGGAAGAGCCTTGCGCACCCCGATCGCCAGCGCCACCGGATAACCGGCATTTCCGGCAACGCGCAGATTCTGGATACCATGTTTCCGGATCAGCCAGGAGGCAGAGGCCATGTCGATCACAGCATATTCGGTGATACCGTACGAGACATTGAGGAGGGCATGGAGATCACTGGGGACAAGATTCTGGACAACACCCGGATAGGCCGATCTGCAATGCTCGGCAACGGCATACCCCTGGACAAAAGAAACGGTTTTTCCGGCCAGATCGTCCATCGAAAGCTTGCCCTCAAAACCGTGACGGACCAGGATCACGTTGTCATACAAGTGAACCGGTCCGGTAAATTCGAGATAGCGGCTCCGTTCCGGAGTCCTGGTCACGGCATTGACAATCGCGACCTCTCCATTTTTGGCCAGTTCGAGGATCGAGGCAAAATCACTGACCTGCTTTTTTTTGAACCGGACTCCGAGTCTTTTCTCCACGGCCTCCAAAAACTCCCGGGCCATTCCGCAGGTCTGCCCGTCACGGACTTCATAATACTCGTACGGAGGATAATCCGGATCGGGAGCATAGACTAAAAGATGGCCGTTTGTCGCCAACCAAGCCCGTTCGGCGGGTGTCCCGACCGGAACGATCCGTTCTTCCACTTTGTGACAGGCTGCACAGAGTCCCAACGCGGGTATGAGGAGCAACCACAATCGCACGCTGACCCCCTTCCCGGAAAAACGCGACAACCGTTCATGATCTGATTGTATCACAATAGACCGGAAGGAACAAAAGGGAATTCAAAACTGGCCTGACCGAAACGCGATCGCGGATTCCATTCAGGCTACGGAGCACTCCCGTCAAGGAACAACCGGGATGAGAATCTCGGTTTCCAATTCCTCAGGCGGTACCTCACGCGGATCATTCAGGTACAATTCGTACGAATGATCGGCAAGCTCCAGTCCCTGGTCCCTTGCCATCTTGAGAATACGCGTATAGGCTTCGGCCACCTTTGCATAGGGGCCAACGTGAAGGGTGCGAACGCATTTTCCGGGCCGGCATTCGAGAGAAAACACCTCTCCCTGCACTTCTGTCTTCCTGTCGACCGGAACCCCTATATCCATATCCCACTTTTTGGCAAACATCATCCGTAGCATTGCGCCAAACCCGCGTTTTTCCATTTCACGCCAGTCAATCCCGTTGTAGCGGGTAAAGGGAGCCAGCCCCTTTGGACAGCCCAGACCGGCCTCCTGGATTGTTTCCATGACCGTGCAAAAGGCGGGTTGCATCGTTTTTTTCAGGGCAAAGGTCCCGACAACCCTGTGGACTGCCAGGGCATGAAAACCCGGTTTTTCAATGACTGCAATGTCAGACATGTGCCACTCCTTGGTATGTAAATCCCCGGGGGAGATGTCCGGGGTCTGCGAGCCGTCCCACAAGTTCGTTATAGTATGAAACAGATGCCTGATCCAGGTTGCGACCGCGTTCAATCACGCTCTGGACCGTCTGTCGGCACATCTCGAGCAGCCCGGCATCGAAATCGGTTTTGACCAATGTCCAGACGACAGACTGTCCCTCGAACACACGGAACGGATCGAGGAAATCGGCCGCATAGAGACACTCGTCAAAACGGGTCATGCCACTGCAACCGGTCGTATGGTAAAGAATGGCCCGGACAACCCGCTGATCATCCAGACCGTACTCATGCACCAGGATCCACGCGGCCGCCGGAGCATGCCAGAGTGCCTGTGTTTCACTCCAACATGATTCGGGATGGGCATCATGCCAGGCCAGGGCAAGGGTGCGCTGACGTTCGGGGTCCATCGGTTTGGCGATGTCATGCAAGGCCCCAGCAATGTACAAGGCATCCCGATCGAGACCGAAGCTGTCCCCCATGGAGTCGGCAAGTGAGGCCACCGAGAGTGAA
>DAIREN010000129.1:0-8516 GCA_036795535.1 Spirochaetota bacterium | reverse complement strand
GGAATCTTTATGGCAGGAATTCCCCTGCAAGAAGTCTTGCCACACTGAGCCAACCGTTAAAGGAGATAACCATGCCCGACCGTATCTGCCCACGCTGCAAAAAAATCTATAGTCCATACCTGGATGCCTGCCCTGACTGCGGTATGGATCTGATCCCATATACTAACCCAACTTCGAATGTGAAGCAGAATGAGACACAGCCATCGATACAAGCCCGGCAACCCGCCCAAAACAGCCCGGTCAGTAACAAAGAAACAGTTGTGGCCCTGGGACGACTGTGCAGCACCATCAGTTCGTTTGAGATCGCCATCTCTCCCGGGATGATCATCGGACGCAATCACGGCAGCCTTGTATCCGAGAGCGACCGCTTTTTGACCATCTCTCGCGACCATGCTGAAATCAGGTCCAGCGGTTCATCCATCAGTATTGTCGATCTCAATTCGAACAACGGAACCTGGGTCAATGGCAAGAGACTGGAACCGGGAGTCCCCTGCCCCATCAAGCAGGAAGACAGCATCAGGCTGGCCGATCACGAATTTATTTACAAGAGATTCGCATGAGAGGCCTGCTGCTTTCTGCGCGCGGACTGGTTCGAACAGCCAATGAAGACGGGGTGTGCATCATCGGCACCACCCCCGGGGATCGCCTCTGTCAAGACACACCGGCGACCATGGCCGGAAGCTGCATGACGCCAGGCATTACAGTCCACACCATTGCCGGATGCGAGTTCGAATCGATCATCCTGGATCTTGCCCCGCCCCTGGCCTGTCTGATCTCCGACGGGATGGGCGGGATGGGAGCCGGGGACAGAGCCACTGCAGCAGCGCTCGCGAGCTTTGCCCGGGACTTTCCCGCACTCGTCGTCGCAGGCGGACTGCCCGCGTCCGATCAAATCGATGCCTTGTTTTACCGGGCCCACGATCTGATCCTGCGGGACAGCGACCATCCCGGCATGGGTGCGGCGATTGCCGGTGTCTGTGTCGACCAGGGGGGACGCTATCTCGTGTTTCATGCAGGCGATGCCCGTATCGGTCGCTTGCGCTCCGGCCTGCTCGAACTCCTGACACGGGACCACGCGGGAGACGCCCTGGGCAGCCTGAGCAATTGTCTTGGCGGCGGGCTACCCCGCGAGTTGGTCTTTTGCGAAACACGGACGCCCGGTGGCAATACCCTCGCTGCGGGCCAGCGTCTTGTAGCCATGACGGACGGAGTCTACGGACCGCTTGATGAAGACAGATTGGACCAACTGGCAGCCCTGCCCCTGGAGGCCATCCCGGAGCAGGCCCGCCGGCTGCTCGAAGGGGAAGGTGCCCCGGACAATTACAGCCTCCTCATCCTCGAGGGTTAAGATTTCGCAGGCCGGCCGTAGTCATCCTCAAGATGCGCGCGTTCGTGCGGATTGAACGAGGCCACAAGATCAAGCCTGAATATGTCCGGCACACCACCCGAGCGCTGGAGCATGTCAAGCAGGTTTTGGCGGTACAATCCCGAGCGTCGGGGTAGAGTGAGCAGCCAGTCATCGATCCCTTCAAACTCCATCAGCACACGTTTGGCCACAAGCTCGCTTTCGGGATCAAGCTTGGTCCAGTGCTTTCTTTTTGAATGACTTTCAAACCATGAAAGCCAGGCATCAAATTGTGGTGCATTGGAATGTGTAAAGAGAACAACGGGAGCCTGATTGATATTTTTGACCGACACGATCTTGCTGTCCACCAAAAACATCATGGCATCCAGTACGTATTGCCCCCATTGGTTTTTTTGTGCCGGATCGGCATCAGTCAACAGCGCATTGACACGGACAGCCAGCGACCGATCCCTGGTCGCACCGACAAAGCAATTTTTTATCGAAATAATCTCGCACTCCCCTGTCAGAGTTATGACATGTTCGAGCACTACTGCAAGCACCTTGTCAAACAGTGCCGGGTCATAGCGATAGCCGGGGTCATGCTGCCAGATGATGGCCGTACGCTCGGCGATGAGGTGGGTGTATCGGGCGGCCAGGGGGGCGATGCCGCCCCGTGCCCCGATCTGTGCAAGCACCTTGAGGGTATCCCGCAGGACGAGACGGGAGTGCATGGTGGGCACCATCCACAGCAGGACCACGCGACTGCTCCTGGCTGCCATTTTGGAGAGGGCCACCAGCCAGTAGCCGGAAAACTGCCAGAATACATCACTCCCTCTATTCGCCAACACGCGGGGTGAAGAAAACATATTGCGGTGATTCTCGTCAAAGGGGAGGATGGTGGCACCCCAGGGTCGCGCTGCCAGCACCCAAGGAATCCGGGCAAAGTATTTTCTGTTTCCGTCAACGGAAAGATCAGGGCGGATATACATATTGAGTAAATATGAACCATAATTGTTGTTTTGCACCGTATTAAACCCGCTGGACAACAGCGAAAAGTCCGGCGGAATTTTTCCGTCCATACCGGTTTGTCTGAGGCTGTCTTCGGGGCCCTGCAGAATCCAGGCCTGCTTGGGCACCGGGTCGTGCGCATGGATATTTTCGGCCCGCATCCTCCCTAAAAATTGAACAAGATTTTCAACACCGGCAGGAATGTTGACAACCACAACACCCTTGATGTTTTTCATGTCGACACCCATCCCCAAAGCCTCGGTCGTCACGATGATTACGGCAGAGCGCATGCCGTTTTCGATCTTGTCAGGATCCAACCCGAGATTGCTATAGTACATGAAGATGTCATCCGGACGGGTGACATACCCGGGCAGGCGCTTGATGCGCTCGGCCACCTGAATGACACCTGCCTGTTGGCCCCTTCCCGCCCAGGTACAAAATACGAGGAGTCGTCTTTCAGGCCCGGGCCGAAACTCGTTGACAATCCGCACCAGACTCTCGAGTCGTTGGTCAAAATTCCCCGAAGGACATTCTTCGATACTGATTTTCAAATCGGGACGATTGATCTGGCTCTTGCGAAACTTGACCTCATGCTGCCCGATCACGGCCAGGGGCAAAAAATCCTCGCGGACGACAGCATCAAGATCGACCGAGGCCGTCGCGGTAAACCCGAAGACTCCCGGCCGGTGCACGCCCCGCGCCGTTGCCCGGCGGCGGCAATGACCGGCAAAGGCCCAGGCCAACCCGTATTCAGGATCAAGCTCGGACTGCCCCCAAAGGACTGACATGTGGTACTCGTCAAAAACAAAGCGCTCGAGATGGGGAAAGGCCGCCAGGCGCAGCCAAAGCCCGCCATTGGACAACTGCTTTGGTGTCAGATAGAGGAGCTTGAGTGTCGGGTCGCCCCGCTCGAGTCGGGCCATGACTTCGTCGCCATCCCCGAAATCCTCGCACAGGCCGGCGACGGCATATTGAATTTCGGGCAGAGCCGCTTCGAGCTTGGTGACCTGATCCTGCACCAGGATCTTGGTCGGTTCGAACACGACAGTCAGACCCCTCCCGAGCAAGGCTGGCGCCTGATAGCAAAATGACTTTCCAAAGCTGGTGGGAAGCGAAAAGAAAACAGGAATACGGTTTTCCATGACCGTCCGTGAGACCTCGTACTGGCTGTCAATATGGACCCCATTTTCGTCATACCGAAAGACGGGGTGCAGTCCCTTGTTAAGCGACTCGACCAGGACCAGCAACGAACGGTCAGCATCGGGCGGAAGGCTCCCGGTCTTGAGGACGGCATGCTTGATCCAGGCACTGGTATAGATTTCAAGATCCTTCATTTTCTTTTGCAGACGGTGCAGGCGGGGCGGACGTGGTCTCTGGCACAGATGCTCGACCACTGTCTGCCAAACCGCGGGATGATCCTTGCGCAACGACCATTTGCCAAGCAGGGCAACCAGAGCCGAACAGTCATCCGCCAGTGCACCAACAGCATCGGGTGCGAACAACGCATCGGCCAGCCTGAAGAGACTGCGATCGGCATGGATAGTACGCAAGGGGACAGCAGCTCCATGATGGCCCGGTCCGGCCTGCTCACCCCAAAGTGTCCTGATCCGCTCGTGCAGTTCGGGACCTTCCCAGAGGGCAAGCTGCCGCCGCCGCTCCTCCTTGAAGCGTGGCAGGACGGGCGAGATGCCGGCCAGCTCGTCAAAGGCGACAGCGCCCACAAAGTCTGGGGCTTTCCAGTCCGAAACCGTAATGCCCGAATGACTGGCAGCATCCAGCAGGGCATTCAGGTTTTCACGATACAGCGAAAGATCGTGCGCATACTTTTGGCCGTAGACGACAAGGCCGGGCTGACGACCATCCGGTCCGGCAATCGCGTCAAGAAGGGCAATCCCGAAGCGTTTGGTGACAATGCGCGGATCCAGGATAAAGACGATCCCCCGGTCTGCCTCCTTGCGGAGAAGCCGCCCGGTCCATTGCTTGAAGTTACGTATGGTCAGGGGAAGGATATAGCGTTCGAAGACGGTCGGCGCCAGTCTGGCTTCCCGGGCCTGGGCGCGCTGGAGATTGCCTTGGGCACTCTCGAGATACCGACGTCGCAATGATATTATCGTGTCTTCCAAATCGCCAGCGGCGCAGATCGAGGCATGGACCGGGTCATTCATCGCCGGAAAAGGGATCTTGTTGATGAGGAGGAGGACGGCCGGATTCCTGCTTTTCGCCGCAGGTTCCAGCCCGGGATGCGAGGCTACGTCAAATCCTTCGGCAAATGTCTGTGATCCCAGCAGGACCGCGTGTCCGGGCTGGATAAAGCGTTCCACCAGATTTTTGAATGCAGATGTTCCCTGGGCATGGATCCGGACCGGATCTGTGCCAGGCAATCCTCCTGCCAAGGCCGCCGCCGCTTTCAAGCCAAGACGTGAGGTCCAAAGCGAGAGCATCTTGGCGGCAAAGGGCTCGTCAAGATGGGGCAGGAGCCGCATCAATCTGACAAGCTCGGTGATGCAGGCGGCGGCATGCGCCTCGCTCGAACGCTGTGACGGCCAGGGCATGCAGGCCGGCACGGCAATCTTCATGTTTGAGGCGACATCAAAGGGTGTGGGCTGGTTGATTACGCGCAACACTCGTCGGGCAAGACCGATCCGTTCAAGAGCCGGGATTCCCTCTCCCGAGCGCTGTTGCAGCGTCGACCGCGGTTCGATCGACTCAAGCCCCATGGTTGCCGAAACAAGAATGCAGCGTCTGTACTCGGTAAAGAATTGCGAAAGTGGCCGGGATACATCCCGCGAAAACCGTTGGACTTCAATCAGGGTATTGTTCGCCCGCCGGCGCGCTGCCGGCTTCGCAGGCCGGACAAAATTGTCATCATCCGCAGCATCCTCGTCCGTTTCATCCGGGCCGGCCTTGTGATCGGCCAGCGTCAGGCGCACCCCGAGTTCATCCGGCAGGTCAAACCAGGGTGCAAACGATATGGGTGCATCAATCCTTTGCCTGTCAAATCGGGGCATAAGATTTTGTACAAGAAAATCATTGACCCCAATAACATCCAAATTTGACGGACACTCAGCAAAGCGCAGCTTGCAACTGGCCACAAGGATCTCGCGCAGAGCATCCCGGACAACAAGGGACAGCAGTATGGCCGGATCGAGCGCCTGATACAGACCTCCATGCAATACCTTCCAACCCTTGAGCCAGGTATCAAGAAGTTTTTTGTCAGCGGCAGAGACGGGCGGGGATTCGGCGTATCGCTGTGCCCAGGCTGCAAGACTGTCTGCCTCAGTCTGTCTTTGCGCAGGAACGAGTGACTGCTGCAAAAAGACAAATATCTGTCCGTGTTCCATCAGGGTGTCTTGTGAACGGTTGACAATGTCGTACGAAAATTGTGAGAGGCGTGAAAAGACCTCCTCGACACGTCTTGGGCTGTCCTCTCCGAGCTGGCAAAAAAACAGGCGCTGCTGCACGAGGACCCTGACAAGGGCACGACTGGCGTCATTCCAGGAGAGTCGGCGCATCCCGCCCCAGGGAGAGATCTTCCCGTCCTCACGTTCTCCGGCGAATATTCGCAGTGCCGTTTCGATTTTCTGTACTTGCTTGAGATGCTCAGTATACGTTTCTGTAAATAGCTTATACGCCTTGTTGTCTCGCTCAGTCACCGTTCGCTCAGCGGGGCGGAGCATGATGCGCTCGAGCATCCGTGAGAGGGCGTGGAGATGGGTGCGGATGGCAGCAAAGATGGCGCTGTTGACCGTTTTGGCCTCGTTTTTACGCCACGTTTCCTCGACATGATGGGCCTCGTCCATCACAAGGTTGTCTGAAAACGCCCGCGCCAGACGCTTGAAGGAATTGCCCTTGAGTTCTTCATCTTCATCAGCACCGGGATTGGTCGAAAGGAGCAGCGCGTCATTGACAATCAAGAGCCGTGTCCATGGACGCTTGATCTCGGCGGACTTGCGCTTGATGTGACAAGCCGCACTCCATCGGCATTCCAGGCAGCGCGAGAGACCGTGCGCATGGGCGGCGGCAGATGCAAACTCCCCTGCCTGGTCCCATGACACCTGGACATGTACCGGGACATCATCAAGGATGCCCTCCCAATCCCGGTCGGTCACATGCAGCATCATGACAACGTCGGACCAGATCACGCAGGCCCTGTGCCGCTCGAGCATACGTAGTTCGTCAACAGACAGACTCGACTTGCGGGAAAGCTCGTTCAATCCTTCCAGTGCCTCGTCGGCAACAGCCAAAAAACGCGAGAGGCAGAGATAGTTCCCCTTGCCTTTGACGACCGCATACCCAAAGCTTGCGGAACGTGTACTCAGGATTGTATCGAGTGTGCTTTTGATCTGGTCCTGCTGGGCCTTGGTATGGGCAGAAATGACAAAACGCTCTGACGGATTGTTTTCAAGATACTCGATGACCGGTACCAAAAAAGCGTGCGTCTTGCCCACACCCGTCCCCGCCTCGATGACCGCCGTCTCGTTGTGGTTGATGGCAGTTACAATGGACTGCATCACGGTATATTGTGCGCCGGCCCTTCCCGGGGCTTCCGATTGGGGCGGCGTCATACCGTGGGCAAACGCGCTGGACGAGCAGCATTGCTGGACCGAAATATGACCTGGAACCGGACGGGCCGCCGGTACGGACTGGTCATCCCTGGGCAAATTCCGGTCGGACAGAAGATAGTGTTTGAAGAAATTCGAAAAGGTGAACACATCGGTATCTTCGGTCATAAACCGGTCAGGTAAAAGACCCTGATCCTCAAGGAAACGACGTGTCAGCCAATCGACAGGCAGGAGTTGGAGACAGGCCCGGGCCGCGGCGGAACCAGCAGCCTCCTGGCACAAGCGCTGGACAGTCAGTGCAAGCAGGGCAACATCACTCTCGGCATGATGGGTCTGACGCTCGCTGATACCACAGGCTACAGCCAGTCCCGCCAGACTGTGGTCAGTGGCATGAGGTCTGATCAGGCAGGCAATATCCAGCGTGTCGACAACATAATATCGTGAAGGTTTACCTTCAAAAACAAGCAAGCCCCGACGGAGATACTGCTCCTCAAGATAGGCCCGCAGCCCGGCTTCTGACTGACACTCGGGGCGCGAAAGGATGGCATCTGTGTGTGCAACAAGTGACACATCATGTCTGATATTATGGCCCACGAGGGTGTATCCGGCGGCACTACGGCAGACTTTTTGCATACTTGCAAACGAGTCGCCTTGCATGGCAAGCGGGGGGCGAAGATCCGTCGCCTCTCCCTGACCGGGTGCCAGACAAAACCCATGGCCGGTTGCTCTCCGGACAACGGCGCAAGATACAATTCGGTGATCTCGCGACCTGATTCGCCGACGCCATTGGTTTCGACATCCAGCCAGGCCCAGGGGCTATGCGGTCCGCGGGCAAACATGCGTGGCTTTGGTCGACGAGTCTCACGCTCGAGGACTGTTCCCAGTGTCTCATGAAATGTGCGAACAGACTTCCAAAGAGGCTCGGCCTGTGATCCTCCGCCTGACGCAGCCAGCCCGATGACCTGATGCTCGAGGGCAGCGCAGTGAGCCTTGAGGAACTCGTCTTCGAGCCGGTGTAATGCCGAGAGCCTGGCCCAGGAGCGGGCGTGGATGCAGCGGAAAAACCTGATGGCTACAAGATGATCCTCGTGTTGGTTTCTGACAGTACCGACCAGGCGCCCGATCTCTTCCGGGCCAAGTTCTGGCCGCGGAGAATCAAGCCATGATACAAGCATTTCGTAATATTCTGCTACCCACTTTTGGCACCAGGCGGCGAGATGCTGCCGTTTGAGACGTTGGGGCAGTCTGTCCCAGGCCGGACGGTTACCGCTGCAGGCCAGCCGGATCGTTTCGCTGACCTGCCCAGTCTGACTGCGCCGGCAGGCATCTGTTACCCAGTCAGTCAGTCCGGTCTGCCAGCGTGCGTCCTCGATGCTGTAGCGTAATGTCTGGTATCCGCGCATTGTCCATCCCGATCACGTTTGTTCAATAGTAGCATATCCGTTTTTGTCATGGTACGGATTTGTTGCGCATCGCGAATACAACTTCTTGTTGACAAAGTTTTGATTGCGTGACAGGATTGAGCATCATGCAACAAGGACAGACCATGACCATCACTTCCCTGATCTCGACCGTCGGGACTTCACTCAAAGGCAATCTCC
>DAIREN010000128.1:0-8546 GCA_036795535.1 Spirochaetota bacterium | reverse complement strand
CGGGCGGCTGACTCCAGGGCCAGCAGGGTGGCATCAATGGTCTCACTTGTCCTGTGAGGAATGATGACGGAGATCATGGGTTTTTCAGTCGACATGCAAGCGTGGCACCCTTCGTGAGATCTGGCAAACCAGTTCGTACGGGATGGTTCCCGCACCAGCCGCAACCGTCTCCAGGGGATGTTCACGGCCGCCCCAGAGAAGCACACTGTCCCCGGGTTTTACCCGTCCCGAAGGAACATGGATCATGGTCGTATCCATGCAGACCTTGCCCACCACCGAACACCGTTCCCGACCCAGAAGAACCTGCCCCTTGTTTGAGAAGCGGATCGGATATCCGTCAGCGTACCCGACCGACAGGAGTGCGATCGTCATCTCTTTTTTTGCGGTATAGGTCCTGTCGTATCCCAGGGATTGACCGGGAAAGAGTTTTTTGACCGCGGTCACGCGGGCATGAAAACTCAGTGAGGGCGAGAGCGCAACCCGGTCCCGGTCAATCGCCCCCGGGTAATACCCGTAGAGGATCAGCCCTGGACGGACCGCATCGAGATGCGCCTGGGGGTAATACAGGACCCCGCCGCTGTTGCAGATATGCTTGCGCCCGAACCAGAGATTCGATACTTCAAGGTAATCGACTGCACGGGTAAACTGCGCAATCTGGTCCAGTGTACCCTGATCACCGGGAAGAGCCGATGCCGCAAGGTGGGAATAGAGTGCCGTGATATTGACGCCCGGGGTGCGAAAAATCTCCTGGGCACGCTCAGTCAATTCGTCGAACGGAATCCCATAGCGGTTCATCCCCGTATCCACCTTGAGATGGGCATCAATCGGGTTCGGTTTTCGCCTGGCATGGCGGGAGAGTATCCCGAGATGGGTGATATCGGGGATCGTGGGTGTAACAGCATATTCAAAAAGATCGCCGACTTCATCAGCGTAAAAAGAACCAAGGAGGAGAATGGTCTGCCGGGTATATCCGGCCTCGCGCAACTGGACTGCCTCGCCGAGGGTTGCGACACAAAAGGTATCGACTCCGGCATTCTCCAGGAGCCGGGCCAGCTCGAGAACACCATGCCCATAGGCATCCGCCTTGATCACGGCATACAGGGAAGCCCCACCCGCAAGACGCCGGATGGCACGAATATTCTTTCCGATCGCTGAAAGACTGACCTCGCTCCAGCAACGGCTTGTCCGGCTTGCCACACTCACTGCGCTTCGCCTCCCGGGGCACCCTCCCCTATCAATACAGAACGCCCCCTCGAAGGGAGCGTTAGCGGTACAACACAATCAGCATACCGTCCCCGGTACGCTCAAGAGCGACCCCTGCGCCCCGTCGGGGCCGGAGCCTCTTCCTTGCCCTCGATACTCTTGTGGCCCTTGAGATCCGGCAGAACCGGACCGCTGGCATAGGAGTCAAGGATGATCTTGCGAACGTCTTTTTTCTGCCCGCCTGTGATGGTCACGACGCCCTGCGACACCACACCACCCTCGACAAGGAGCTGGGGAGTAACAATATTTCCAAGAACACGCCCGGTCTCCAAAAGACGAACTTCCTCGACCGCCTCGATATTCCCGACCAAGGTGCCACCGACCGTGACACGGTTTGCCACGATATCCGTCTTGACCTTACCGGTCTCGCCAATCACAAGGTGATCCTCGGTGCGAATCTCCCCTTCGAACTTTCCATCAATCTGCAACGATCCGTGCACGTAAAATTTACCGACGAATACCGAGCCTTCGCCGATTACGCTGTTAATCTGGTCATTCTTCCCGGCCATAGCCTGTCTTCTCCTTGGGGCGCGTTACAAAAACACACATACCCGTCCAAGATATCCCGGGAACTGCCAATTTTCAAGCGTTTTTACACAAGGCTTCCATGGCAAGACTGTCCGGACTGGACCCGATCCGGTGGAGGGATCCGCTTCACAAGCGCCCCCTGCGAAGGACCATCCGGTCAAGAAGTTCATACACGTATGAGTAGCCCACGGTGACTCCTCCCACCCTGGGCCGGTTTCCCCAACTCCCGTGCGAATCGCTCCCCCCGGTCAGAACCAGGCCATGCCGGCGAGCCAGCCGCTTGAGCGTGCGTTTCAGTCTCTTGTCGACATGGGGATGCCAGGCCTCGAACCCGTCAATCCCCATCGCAATATAGCGTTCCAGACGGGACTCGATACCGGCATCATCGGCCTCGACTGAATCGAAATAATTGGGATGCGCCATGACGGCGACCCCGCCCCACTCGTGGATCATGGGGATCATCTGCTCGGGCGAGTATTTTTTCCGCGGAACGTAGGCCGGCCCGCCGTTGGAGAGATAGAGCCGGAACGCTTCGGAAGGATTGGCAACATAGCCGTGCCGCGCCAAAGCAGAAGCAACATGGACACGGGAAACACTCTCGCCCTTGCAAAATGCCATGACGTCTTCCTTTTCCAGGGGGCAACCCAGATCCCGCAGGAGGTCCAACATCCGGCCGAGCCGGATATGCCGTTGATCGCGGAAATCCCGCATATGCTCGAGCATGGAAGGAGCCTCTTCGTCAAATCCGTATGCGAGAATATGCACCTCTCCATCCGTTTCACTGTGGCAAGAGAGTTCAGCACCGGTAATCAGCTCAATCGGCAATTCACGGGCGGCAATCGCGGCGCGTACCCGGGGAACCCCGTCGATCGTATCATGATCGGTCAAAGCCAGCCAGGCTACTCCCGAGAAATCGGCGGCGGCCACGACTTCCTCGGGTGTCTGTGTGCCATCCGAACAGGTGCTGTGCGTGTGCAAATCAGCGCAGGGTTCCTTCATCCAATCGACTCCTCTTGCCTTGTTTCCGCCCCTCAGCCAGACGGTTGACGCACCAGGCCGCATTGACGGCCGCTGCCGTGTGCCCTGGGTGGAGTGTCAGCGCAGCCCGATACCCGGCCAGTGCTCCGGCGATGTGGCCTTCCTTCCACTCCATATTACCCAGCCAATACCGTATGGCCGCCGCAAGGCGCGGTGAGGCTTGCGCCTGTTCAGCAGAAGAAAAATACCGCCGGGCATTGGTCAACGACCCGGTCTTCCAGCTCAACAGTCCCATCTGGTAGAGCCAGAGGGGATCCTGGGCATACCGTTCGCCGATCGGCTGGAGTTCCCGGGCAGCCAAATCGTGCTCGTCCCGAGCCATCCGGCAACGCGCCAACAAAAGCCGGCTGGCATCCGCTTCGGATGGCCGGGCAGCCGCCTTGATGGCCCGTTCCAGAACCTCGATCGCACTCCCGTATTCCCGCTTCCGGTGGTAGAGACGGCCGAGCGTATGCAGGGCAAACCAGCCGGATGCTTTGTCCTCCCCCTCCCTGAGCAGGGTGATTATCTCGCCGACCGGCATGGTTGCGGCCAGCAGGGCCAGGGCATTCGTCAAACTCTGATCCAGCGTCCAGGCCTTGCGAAAAGCGGTCTCCGCCGCTTTGTTGTCACGGAGCGCCAGGTGGGCCAGACCGATATTGCAGAGGACCCGGGGATTCTCCGGTTCAATCTGGAGAGCTTTTTCCCAGGCATGCAGTGCCCGCTCGGGCTTCATCCGCTCGAGCCAGATCGTTCCTGTATTGACAAGGGCCACCAGACCGAGTCTCTGCCCCGGCAGGTTGGCAACGACCCGGGCGTAATACCCGAGCGCATCATCATACTCTCCACGAAGGAAAAAAAGATCCCCGAGCATGGCCAGGACCTCCGAATCCTCCCGCCCCGCTTCGGACAGAAACCGCAGGGCCGCCGCGGTATCATTCCGGTCGTACCAGGTCTCTCCGATGACGCGGGCCAGCGATTGCCGGAGTTCCGTATCGGAGATTGTCGGGTTCTTCTTTTTGAGGATCGCCCCCCTCAAAGCCAGATAGACGGACATGGCCTCCTCAAGCCTGCCGGCACGGACAAGAATCCCGCCCAGATTATGGCGAAAAGCCGCGGTTTCCGGACAGACACGTACGGCCTGCTGGTACAACTCCGCCGCACGCTTGAGATCACCGCGGACGTCCTCGAGATCACCGAGCCTGGCGGCCGCATATCCCACGAGGAGGGAGTGATGGGCGTGCTCCAGGATGTACTGGAAATGCTGCCGGGCGGCCTCACCCTGCCCCTGCGAGACCAAGGCCTCACCCAAACGATAGCGGGTTATGTCGAGGGACGAGATCTCCAGGGACCGAGTATAGGCCAGCACCGCTTGTTCAAAATCCTTTTGCCGCATCAGGACATCACCCATGCGTCGCCAGGCCAGGGCAAAGTCCGGCCGGTATTCAACGGCAGTCCGATACTGCCTGACGGCCAGGGGATAATCATTTTTGAGTTCGGCCACCCTGCCCAATCCGTAGGCAGACCCGGCATTTTTTTTCAAACCGGCGCCAGCCTGGAACGCTGCCCCCGCAGCCGCGAGGTCCCCGATCCAGATCCGGATATGTCCGGCATAGTTGAGGGCAGCCAGGTGTTCTTCGGTTGTCAGGTGGTTTGTCTGGGCCTGCCTGAGGAGGTCAAGGGCCACCCAGGGAGAACCCCGTCTCCAGGCCCCGACTGCAGGAGCCAGGGGGGATTGAGGATGGACAACCGTCTCGGCAGCCAGAACACCGAAATCGTCCGGAACACCGAACCCGCCCGGATCATGTGGCCTGTTTTTGAGGGAAAAAAACAGCAGAAGGGATGTCAACATCAGGGCCAGGAGAAGGGCGGCCACCAGAATCTGGTTCCGTCGCATCCCGGTCCGGGACTCGATTCGGGTCAATACTCCGGCTGCAACCCGCTCAAGATATTTCTTTCCGACCGAGAGATCCGGCAACCGCATCCAGTACCCCGTTGACAAATTTGTAGGAATCAAAATCGCAATACCGCTTGGCGAGATTGACACATTCGTTGATCACAATCTCCGGAGCGATCTGCTCGCTCCCCGTCAATTCATATGTCCCCAGACGGAGGATTGCCCGCTCCATCCGGCCGACGCGGTCCGGAGCCCAGTTCTCGAGATGCCGGTCAATGATGGCATCAATGGAAGCCAGCGCCGCGGCAGCCCCCCGGAACCAGGTCCCTGCCTGTGACGTAATGCCCTCGTAGGAATCTTCATCAATCCATTCGAAGGCGGCAATCCCTTCGAGATCTTCCATCCCCCGCAGCGAGAGCTGATAGAGAGCCTGCACGGCGATATCCCTGGCTTTTTCCCTGACACCCATCCCTGTCAGCCACCGTTCCGGACTGCGGCCAGAAGATTGACCATCTCGATGGCCGCCATCGCGGCATCAAAGCCTTTGTTGCCGCTCTTGGTTCCGGCCCGTTCGATGGCCTGCTCGATCGTATCCGTGGTGAGGACGCCAAAGGTGACAACCGTCTTCGCCTCGGCGGCGATGGCCGAAACCCCTGTCGTCACGGAACGGGCCACGTAATCAAAATGGGGGGTCGATCCGCGGATCAGGGCCCCGAGGGTAATCACCGCGTCGTATCGTCCGGAGTCGACGGCAGCCCGGACGGCCGCGGTGATCTCGAAGGAACCCGGAACCCGGATGACCGTGACGGCGTCCTCGGTCCCCCCGTGACGGACAATACAGTCCAGGGCACCCTCAATCAAGCGCTCGGAGATGAAACTGTTGAAACGGCCGACAACCAGGGCAAACCGCTTGCCCTGTGCATCCAGCGAACCATTGATCGATTTCATATCTTCCTCCAGCGGAACCCGTCAGGGCATAGTGATGATGGTCGCACCCTTGCGCAGCGAGAGGATCCACGCCTCCAGGGCATCGTTGAGTTTTTCTTCGTACACATAGCTCGAAATCCGGTCACGGACCTTGTCGAGGGCCACCTGTCGCTTGTCCACGAGGAAAAGGGCATGAAAACCGGGAAACCCGGGAATCTCGTTGACAACCCTGAACGAGAAGACCTGCCCCTTGTAGGTCAGTTTGGAAAAGGCCGGAAGAAGGTACTTGGGAATATCCGGTCCGAGAAGGACGTATCCCCAGTCACGCCACATCTCGGAATTGGCGGCGGCCACAGCCGCAAACCCCCAAGGGTTGGCTGCCAGGGCCGTCTCGATGGCCTTGATCTGCCGCTCCTTGGCATTCCGTACGGCGAAACTGGCCCCCACCGGAACGGAAACATAGCAATGCATGAGATGCATTTCCTGAGGGGCGTTTTTTTTGTAGAAATCTTCGATCTCCCTGTCATCCGGGGTGATCGCCGAGGCACCGGGACTCTTGAAAAAAAGCTTTTGCATGACAATTTTTTTGCGGGTCTGCTCGTAGAACGCATCATAGCTGATCCCCTCACGGACCAGGTTCGCCTTGAATGTCTCGAGATCCGTACTCTGCCCCTTGAGGATGCGTTTGATGCGTTCCTCGACCTCGGCATGTCCGACGATCACGCCCTCTTTTTTGGCAAGCTGGGTAATCAGCCGGTCATTGACGAGCTGATCAGTGACAAACTGCCTGAGATTGGGCGGAGGCTGTTTTTGTGCACGGGCAAATTCCGCCAGGATCTCTTGCTCCCGGACAATGATCTCGGCCTGGGTGATGATCTCGTCATTGACCTTGATGGCAATCTTCTCGACGATCACGGCCTGTAGATGAACCGCAACCAGAATTCCGGCCATCACAGCCAGGAGAGTGTACCGTACGTGTCGCATGCGACCCCCATTCATAGTTTCCCTGCCATCCCTTGGACAAGTTCTTCAAGCCGGACCGTAAACAAGACGTTGTCGATGTCACGATGCAGGATCCTCCCTGCAAGTTCGTGAAAACTCTCGGAATAGTCGGAGAGCCAGATATGGATGCGCTCCCCTTCCGCTTTCTCCGCCAGCATGCCCGACTCGGTGAGAATTGTGCGCACGGTCTCCGCCGTTGAAACAGCCGAATCCACCAGGGCCAGATCAGGATAACACGCGCCTATCACATCCGCAAGGAGCGGGTAGTGGGTGCAACCCAGAACCAGTGTATCAATCTCCCGGGAAACAAGCTCGTCCAGATATTCCCGCACCACCAGCCGGGTCGCGGCATGTCCGATCCAGTCCTCTTCAATAAGAGGCACAAAGAGCGGGCAGGCCCGGGCGAAGACGACCGCATCCGGATCCATCCCGGTAATCGCCTGACTGTAGGCCCCGGATGCAACCGTGCGCATCGTACCGATCACACCGATCCGGTGGTTGCGGGTCGTCCCGACGGCACGGGCGGCTCCCGGTGTCACCACACCGATGATGGGAATCCGGAACATCTCCTGGAGATGGGGAAGCGCGATCGCGGTCGCCGTATTACAGGCAACGACGATGCACTTGACATCCTTGGAGAGGAGGAAGTGCGTATTCTCCTCGGCAAAGCGGATGATGGTGTTTTTCGACTTCGAGCCATAGGGCACCCGCGCAGTGTCCCCAAAGTAGACAATCCGCTCGCCCGGTAAAAGCTCGATGATGGACTGGGCCACCGTCAGCCCGCCCACGCCGGAATCAAAGACCCCTATCGCTCGCTGATCCATTCCAGAGCCGCTTTTCAGCCTTCCTCGTCGAAGTGTTTCATGAGGAGGTACTCGATCGAATCGACGAGTGCCTGCCAGGATGCTTCGATGATGTTTTCGGAGACACCGACCGTCCCCCAAACCTCGTCGCCATACCTGCTCTCGATAAGGACCCGGGTCCGGGCGGCCGTAGCCTCGCCCCCATTTAAAATACGCACCTTGTAGTCGATCAGACTCATATTCTTGAGAATGGGATAGAATTTTTCGAGGACCTTGCGCAGGGCACAGTCGAGGGCGTTGACAGGACCATCCCCCTCTGCTACAGCCATTTCTTCAACGCCATCCACAACGACCTTGATGGTTGCCTCGTTGACCGAGGCCTTGTTTTCGACCTTGTGATTGATGATCCTGAAGCCCTTGAGTTCAAACCCCGGCTTGTAGAGTCCCATGGCCCGTCGCAGGAGGAGCTCAAAACTGGCATCAGCCCCTTCAAACTGGAAGCCCTCATTCTCGAGACGCTTGACGAGATCGATGACCTGACCGGGGAGATCCTTGTCCTCGAGATCAAGATTGAACTCCCGCGCCTTGGCCACGACAGAGCTCTTCCCGGAATAATCCGAGATCAGGATGTGGCGGCGGTTTCCGACACATTCCGGTTCGACGTGCTCGTAGGTCCGGGGATTTTTCTGGACGGCATTGACATGGACCCCGGCCTTGTGGGCAAAGGCGTTGGCGCCCACCCAGGGAAAGCTCGGATCGTGGGGAAGATTGGCCAGTTCGGCGATGATGCGGGAGGTATCGGTCAGACGCTCGAGACAGGCCGGACCGGCGAGAACATCATGCTGCATCTTGACAGCCAGGTCGGGAATGATCGTGCAGAGATTGGCATTTCCGCACCGCTCTCCGAGCCCATTGATCGTCCCCTGGACGAGCACGGCCCCGGCATGGACGGCCGCCAGGGTATTGGCGACCCCGCACCCGGAGTCATTGTGGCAATGAATCCCGAGAGGCGTGCCCACCTCGGCAGCGACAATCCGGGTTATCTCGTCGATATCGAAGGGAAGCATCCCCCCGTTGGTCTCACAGAGGGAGATGTTGTCGGCACCGGC
>DAIREN010000127.1:0-8558 GCA_036795535.1 Spirochaetota bacterium | reverse complement strand
CGGAGTTGATTATGTGATCGAGTCCACGGGCCTCTTCACCGATTCCGAAAAGGCCAAGGGGCATCTTGCTGCCGGCGCCAAAAAAGTGATTATCTCCGCTCCGGGCAAGGGCGAGGTCAAGACCATCGTGATGGGTGTCAATGACGCCGAATACGATGCATCCAAACACAATATCATTTCCAATGCCTCCTGCACCACCAACTGCCTTGCTCCGCTCGTTCACGTCCTCCTTAAAGAGGGGATCGGTGTCGAGACCGGTCTGATGACGACCATCCACTCCTATACCGCCACCCAGAAGACGGTGGACGGTCCTTCCAAGAAGGACTGGCGCGGCGGGCGTGCGGCTGCCATCAACATCATTCCTTCGACCACCGGCGCAGCCAAGGCCGTGGGCGAGGTGCTTCCCTCGACAAAGGGCAAGATGACCGGTATGGCCTTCCGTGTCCCAACGGCCGACGTTTCCGTTGTCGACCTGACCTTCCGTGCCGAGCGCGACACCTCTATCGAGGAAATCGACAGCCTCCTCAAAAAAGCTTCCGAGACCTATCTCAAGGGGATCCTCGGGGTTGCTGATGAAGAAGTCGTTTCGTCGGACTTCATCCATGACGAGCGCTCTTCGATCTACGATTCACTGGCCACGCTGCAAAACAATCTCAAGGGCGAGAAGCGCTTCTTCAAGCTCGTCTCCTGGTATGACAACGAGTGGGGCTATTCCAACCGCGTGATCGACCTCCTCAAGAAGGTCGCAGGCGTGTGATATTTGCAGTCGGGGCATGTGTTTTCCCGGTCTGAGTGACCCCCGGAACCAGGGGGATGTGTGACGGGGCCCCAAAAGGGGCCCCTGTCGTCTACGATCCAGCAAGGAGTTTTCCAATGGCCAAAAAGACCATTCGCGATATTGACATGAAGGGCAAGCGCGTCATCATGCGCGTCGATTTCAATGTGCCCATGGACGAAAACCGCAAGGTGTCCGATACCACCCGCATCGATGCAGCCCTCCCGTCCATCAAGGCTGTGCTGGACGGTGGTGCGTCACTGATCCTGATGAGCCATCTCGGGCGGCCCAAGGGCGCGCCCAATCTCAAGTACTCGATGGCGCCCGTTGTCGAAGTCCTGGCTGCAAGGCTTGGCGGGACAAAGGTCAGCATGGCGCCTGATTGTGTCGGGGCTGAGGTCGAGTCCATGGCGGCTGCGCTCAAGCCTGGAGAGGTTCTCCTCCTCGAGAACCTGCGCTTCCATGCCGAAGAAGAGGGCAATGACCCGGCCTTCAGCGCCAGCTTGGCAAAGCTGGCCGACATCTACGTCAATGACGCCTTCGGAACAGCCCATCGTGCCCATGCCTCCACCGAGGGAATCACGAAGCACATGAAGACGGCGGTTTCAGGCTTTCTGATGGAAAAAGAACTCAAATTTTTGGGTGATGCCGTTTCCAGTCCGGTGCGCCCCTTGGTGGCGATTCTCGGCGGTTCCAAGGTCAGCTCGAAGATCGGTGTCATCGAGAACCTGATGGACAAGGCCGACAGCATCATCATCGGTGGCGGAATGACCTATACCTTTGCCAAGGCGCTCGGGAAGGGGATCGGATCCTCCATCTTCACCGCCGCCGACCTCCCCGTTGCCGAGGGGATTCTCAAGAAGGCCAAGGAGAAGGGTGTCGAACTCGTCCTTCCGCTTGATGATGTTGTGACCAATGCCGATATCGGCGACCTGCTGGCCGATCCATCCAAGGGCGATGCGGCCGAGACCCTCGTGATTGAGGGGGATGTTCCGGATGGCTGGTCGGGTGTGGATATCGGCCCGAAGACGGTCACCCGGATCGAGTCCATTCTGGACAAGGCCGGGACGGTTGTCTGGAACGGCCCGATGGGTGTGTTCGAGATCGACAAATTCGCGGCCGGAACCAATGCCGTGGCCAACAAACTCGCCGGGATCAAGGCTACCACGATCATCGGTGGCGGTGATTCCGTAGCGGCCGTCAACAAGGCCGGACTGGCCGACAAAATGTCCCATGTCTCGACCGGTGGCGGTGCCTCGCTCGAGTTCCTCGAAGGGCAGACCCTGCCAGGTGTTGCGGCGCTCAACGATCAATAAGAATTTTCATGCGGAACAGTCTCCAGTCCCGGGGGGCATCGGCGTGCCGGAAAATGGTGCGGTCCATGCGGTCCCGAGCGGGGCGGAGGTTGTTCCTCAAAAACCATGATACTGGAGAAGTGTAATGAGAAGACCCTTTCTTGCGGGTAACTGGAAGATGAACAAGACAGTGCCTGAAGCTGTTGCTCTGGCAAAGGATCTGGTCCAGGCTGTGGCCAATGTTGCAGATCGTGATATCGTGATCTGTCCGACCTTTCCCTGCCTTGTCCCGGTTGCCGAGGTGGTGCGTGGGACCAATGTCAAACTTGGTGCCCAGAACATGTATTTCGAGGATGCCGGTGCCTATACCGGTGAGGTCTCGGCCGACATGCTCAAGTCAGCCGGAGTCGAGTTCGTGATCCTCGGGCACAGCGAGCGGCGCGAGTATTTTGGCGAGACCAACCAGATCGTCAACAAGAAGCTTAAAAAAGCACTGGAGAAGGGGCTTGGCCCGATCGTGTGCGTCGGTGAGAAGCTCGCCGAGCGTGAATCGGGCAAGGCCGAAGCCGTCGTCGAGGATCATGTCCGTGGCGCCTTCGAAGGAATCTCGGCCGAGGATGCCCTCAAGGTCACGATCGCCTACGAACCCGTCTGGGCCATCGGAACCGGCAAGACGGCGACCCCGGACGATGCCGATGCCATGCACGCCTTCATCCGCACCGTTTTGGGTTCCATCTACTCGGGTGATGTCGCGGCAAAGGTCCGGATCCAGTATGGTGGATCGGCCAATGACAAGAATATCGACGATCTGATGAAAATGCCCGATATTGATGGCGCCCTGGTTGGCGGTGCCAGTCTCAAGGCGGACAGCTTCTCGCGTATCGTCAAGTTCGTTTCCTGAAAACCCTTGCCGGGACCGGCCCTGTGTTCGTAGTTTTGTGCGGATCATGGCCGGTTCTGCGGCCGTTCCTCGGAGGAATTGATGCTGACAGTTCTCGGAATCATCTACGCCATTACCTGTGTGCTTCTCGTCATTGTTGTCATGCTCCAGTCCGGCAAGTCCGGAAGCATGGGGCTCTTCGGTGGTGGTGGCAGCTCAAGTCTTGGCTCGCAGGGCGGAGATATCATGACCCGGATCACGACCATTCTGGGTACGATTTTCCTTGCGATCGCGATCATCTTCACGATTATCACAGCCCGGGACAGGGCGGTGACTCTGGATGGCAAATCCGGCAAGAATCCGGGCCTTTCGGTGCCTGCGACCAATGCTCCCGCCGGGACAAATGCCCAGGCCGGGACGAAACAGACGGCGCCGGTCGTGACCAACGCGACGAAGCCCTGAGACGGCGAAAGGCGGCGAAGAACGATGACGAGCTTTTCTGAACGCGGTTCGATCAAGATCTTCGCCGGCAATTCCCACCCGACGCTTGCGGCGGAGATTGCCGAACAGATCGGTGTTCCCCTTGCGCAGCGCGAAATCATCAAGTTCGCCAACGGGAACATCTTCATCAAGATCAACGAGACGGTCCGTGATCAGGACGTCTTTGTCATCCAGACTTCCAACGAGCCCGTCAACTATCACCTGATGGAACTCCTTCTGATGATCGATACCCTGCGCTATTCCTCGGCAGGGCGGATCACGGCAGTCATTCCATATTTTCCCTATGTCCGGTCCGACAAAAAGGACCAGCCCCGAGTCTCCATCGGAGCCCGTCTTGTGGCCAATATGCTCGAGACTGCCGGAGCCGACCGGGTCCTGACCCTCAATCTCCATTCCTGGCAGATCCAGGGGTTCTTCCGGATTCCTGTCGACCATGTTCTTGCCGAATCGATTGTCATTGACCATTTCCGTAAAAAGGACCTTTCCAACACGGTGGCAGTGGCTCCCGATGCCGGTGGCGCAAAACGGGTAGAGAAGTACGCACATATGCTCCAGCTCCCCTTTGTCATCATGGACAAGAGGCGCAAGGCCAACGACGACAATGCCAAGATTCAAAACATCATCGGGGATGTGGACGGCAAGGACGCCATCATCTTTGATGACGAGATTTCCACAGGCGGGTCCATGATCGATACGGCCAGGATACTCAAGGCCCATGGCGCCCGGACGATCTCGGCCGGTGTCGTGCACGGGGTCCTCTGTGGTGGAGCTGTCGAACGGATCAATGCTTGCCCCGACATCACCGAACTCGTCGCAACCAATTCGGTGACCACGCCCGACAAGGCCGGTGACAAGATCAAGGTGCTGTCCTGTTCACAGGTCTTGGCCAAGGCGATCCAGCACATCCACCATGGCGATTCACTGACCCCGATATTCTCCGAGTATTACTACAACAGTTGAGGGTTGTCCTGATCACGTCCCGCTTTCGCGTGCAGGCTGCGTCAGCCATGCGCCACGGACAGTCAGCCTGTCGCATTTTTTTTACTGGCAGCGTGGGACACCCCGGTCATCTTCAAAAAACATTGCCGTCTTGTGATTGATCAGGGCTGTGCCATGCGCTCTTCAGTAGTGGAATGAGCTGTTTCCGATGAACTCGCGCAGGATCGAGGTGGGCGGGATCTCGTCCGGTTCAATACCCAAAAAACTTGTCAGGAAATTCGCGAGACGGCGTGCTTCCCCGTATTCGGGTTCGTTGGGGGAAATCTGCAATAGGCGAGGCAGGGCGTAATTCTTCAGGACAGCCAGCTCGTAGATCTGGGCCGAGTTGAACATGATGTCCGCCTGCTCCTGGAAGGGAAAGATATTCCGCTCTTCCCCGGCACGAACTTCAGGCCAGCGCCGGAGGGTATCAAGGGCCGAATAATTCCGGAAGAGACTGTCGCGGACAATCCGGCGCAGAAGCCGGTTGTCGGTGGTCGGGATACGGTTGAAATCGTCGATATTGAGCTGGGTGAGGGCACTGACATAGATCAGGTATTTGTTCTCACGCTGGATCGAGCGGGAGAGTTCCTGGTTGAGGCAGTGGATGCCCTCGATGATGACGGGCATGTCGCGGGGAGGCTCGAGCCGGGTCGCTTTTTCTGGGATGGCGCAGCCGGCCGCAAAGGAGAACTTGGGCATCATGATCGGTTTGCCGTTGAAGAGATCGGAGAGGTGCGTATTGAAAAGATCAAGGTCAAGCGCGATGATGTCCTCGAAATTGTAATCTCCGTTGGGCAGGCGCGGGGTGCGGTCCCTGGGCAGAAAATAGTCATCTGTCGAAATGCTGGCCGTCTTGATCCCGTTGACCCGGAGCTGGATGGCGAGGCGTTTGGCAAAGGTTGTTTTCCCCGAGGAAGAGGGACCGGCGATCAGGATAAATTTGATCTGACCCTTGCGTGATGCGATTTCGTCGGCGATGCGGGCGATTTTCTTTTCATGAAGGGCTTCGGCGATCTTGATCACTTCGGAGATCGAGTGGTCGCTGATGGCACGGTTCAGCTCCCCCACATTGGTTACTTCGAGGATCTTGGACCATTCGCTGTCTTCCGAGAGGACCGAAAAGAGCTTGATCTGTTCTTTGAGATCCGGCAATCGCGAGGGATCGGTTGTGTCCGGATAGCGCAGAATCAGACCCGGTTTGTGCAGGACCAGGTCCCAGGCATGGAGCCAGCCGGTGGATGGAACCAGAGGAAAGTACCAGAGATCACGCACCTTGTTGATCCGGGAGAGTCTGACGGTGTCCTGGTTGAGATGGCGGAGGAGTTCCGCCTTGTCCACGAGACCGATGCTCTCGTAGTAAGAGAGGGCTTCCTCCCGGGAGAGGGATTCTTCCTCAAAGGGAATGTCGAGAGCGATCAGTTCCCGCATCCGTTCCCGGATCCGGGCCACGTCCTCTTCGGTCAAGGCGCGGCCGAGGAGTGCCTTGCAATAGATGCCCTTGGCCAGGGAGTGCAGGAGGCGGATCCGTTTGCCGGGAAAGACATCGTAAAAGGCCTTGAGCAGGACAAGGGATGCGCTCTTTTGGTAGATCCTGCGGCCTTCGATGGAGTGCATGGTCAGTGGAACAAGCTCGCAGTCCTCACTGAGGACGGTCGAGAGTGAGCAGGGACGGTTGTCGCGACGGACGGCGACCGTCCATTCCGGGAGGTGGCATCCAGATTCCCGTATGATCTCCAGAACGGTTTTTCCCGGTTCCATCTCGATCGGTGGCTGTCCAGCAAAACGGATCTTCATGCAGATCTCCATCGGTGTTGAAATGAGAGAGACAGTCTATCAGAGAGTAGTGTCCGGAAGCAAGCAGAAAGACGCAAGCACACAGATCCGCTCAGAGAGAACCGGAAGCGATGCTTCCTGAGCCGAAGCGTTCAAGGGAGGGACTCAGTGGAGAATCCGATCACATATATTTCGGACGCGCCAATGCCCTGTTCATCCGGGTACGGACACGAATATCCTGCACAAGGGTGCCGTGTCCGTGAAGCAAGAGCAACAGGTGAGGGAACGGCTGCCGGCCATCGCGGACTTCACTCCGGGGACAGGCTTGTTCACGGGAGCACGACGAGTCTGTGCGTCTCTCCATCCGTTTCGATCCGGATGCCACCCTCCCTCCCGGTGGCGTGGACAGCCATCCCGGCTTGTCGCCAGACACGGAGACAGTCTTCGTGGGGGAGCCCATGGCCGGAAGGATCCCCGTCTTTGGCGCAGCTGACAATCGCCCAGCGGGCCTTGAGACTCCGGATAAAGCCGGAATGGAGTGAACCCCGGCTTCCATGGTGGGGAATCTTGACGGCCGTACACGCCAGATCCGGATCCAGTTTCATGAATTCCTCCAGCGCTTCGGTCTCAATGTCACCCGTCAAGAGCATCCTGAAATTCCTGAAGTGGAGCATCAGGACCAGGGAATTGTTGTTGGCATCCGCGGCTGTCCCCCGCAACAGGGGACAGGGTGGCCAGAGTACCCGCAGGACGGCCCCACCGCCAAGATCAAGGACGGCACCTCGGGAGAGGATTTCAAGCCGCTTCCCCGTCGATACGACACGGTAGAGGAATTCCTGGGCACGGGAGGGATGCTCCAGTCCGGGATCGTAGAACTCCGTGGTCCGACCGATGATCAGCGGGACGTTCCCGATGTGGTCGTCATGGGCGTGTGTAGCAATGAATCGTGCCAGCCTTGCCGGCAGGTTGCGGATGGCCGCCCGTGCCTGGGTCGAGGAGGAATCGCCGCAATCGATCAGGGTTGTTTCACCGCTTGGAGAGAGGATCCCGATCATGTCGCCGTGCCCTGCCTTGTAGACGGTGACGGTCAGCTGCGTGATCTGTCCGGGACTCCCGGAGAGGGCAAGAGAGCAGAGCAGGGCAAGCAGCGCGCAGAACCCTGTACAGCGGATATACATGGACTTCATTGGTTTCCTCCTTGAGGCCGTTTACCTATGACAACGGGCGGCCCCCGGGAGGATTTTGCATTCAAGTGCGAAAAACCGATTCCGGTAGGCCCTTGAGGGCCAGTTCATACAGTTCGCGTTCGTGTTGCATGGCCGGTGACCATGAGGCAATGCTCCGGACAAGCCGCGGGGTCAGACTCTGGCTCCGGCTGGCCCGCCAGGAGAGCCCGGTCAACTGTTCAAGAAGCCTGTCCGCGGCAATCGTCGTACCCTCTTCGGGTGCATGGAGGAGAATCCCGATACACTGGCCGGATTCGAGTCTGGCCACAGAGTCGACGGTGCGCATCGCAGAGTCGATATGGCGGATCAATTCCTCCTGGAGCCGGGTGATGGCCCGCCGGGAGAGGGACCGTTTGAGGACGGCAAAATCGTCGATCCCGATGACAAGCAAGGAGAGGGGAATCCCGTAGCGGCGTGATTCGTCAAAACGGGTCCGGAGGGCCTGGGTGAAGCGCTCCTTGTCGACAGCCAGTCTCCAGTCCACGGGCGAGAGCAGGACCAGAACATGGCGGAAGATGTATCCCCAGAACTCTTCCATGAGGATTGCCATGAAAATGGCCATCACGATGTGGAGGATGATGGAGGCGGCGCAGTCCTGCTCCGGAACGAGGCGCGTCAAAAAGAGCAGGGTCGCGGAGAGGGCAAAACTGACGAGGGGAAAGATCGATTCGACAAAGCGGAAATTCATCCGAAAGTGCCCGGCTCCCCGCTGGCGGGACCACTCCAGGGCAAAGATGGTGGTGCTGATCCAGGCATGGGTGGCACCGAAGAGCGCGATCACCACAGCGAAGAGGATCGCCTCGGGTGTGTCAAGCAAAAATGGGAGGCTTCCCGGTTTGAGGTCGTGCAGGAGCAGGAGCAAGCCGCCCAGGATCATGTCCAGACCCACGCCGGCAAAAAAGCCGCAGAGCAGGAGTTTTGGCCGGGCGGTGTGTTGGGCCAGAATCATGATCCGGTCATGGGTATCAATCGCCCGTGTGTCGAGCATGCGCATGGAAGCCTCCAAGGACGTATCGCGGAACGCAGTGAGAAGTATAGCAGATTTCCGTTGATTTCACAATCCCGGACTCGAAATGCGGACCGGATGGATCAGAAAGGTGACGGGCTTGCGTTGCCGGTTTTTTTTT
>DAIREN010000126.1:0-8613 GCA_036795535.1 Spirochaetota bacterium | reverse complement strand
CGGCCCGGGCTTCGTAGATGAGAGGTGTGGTTCGTGTTTGCATACTTGCAAAATACTGCAAATATGCAAGCAAGGCAAGCAAGGCCCTTGCGCTCAAGAGCATCGGCCATCCGGAGTATCCGGAAACGGGAGCACCATGGTGTCGAAAACAGGTTACAAAAAGTGTATGTATGGGATTTGAGTGACGGGTGCCTGGATCATGGGGATGGTCCAGCTTTGCCGTTCATGGTGCAGGCTTGTACTATGATGCAGGGACAGTGCGTTTCCGGCCGATCAGGCACGATGGTGTCGGAAATGGTTTTCTGTGCACCATGGTGCCGGGAATTCTTCTCCTGATACATTGTATGATACGTCCAGTCGCGGGATGTCCATGGTCAGGTGTGTCCGCCGTCATCCGGGCGCCAGACTTTGACGCGGTGTTTTCCTGCTGACTTGGCCGCATAGAGAGCTCTGTCGGCGGCAATCAGGATGGCCTCGCTCTCGTTCAAGCTGGTTGAGTTGTAGGTGGCAACGCCGATGGAACATCCAACCTGTTTTTCGACAGGGATGGTACGGTCCTGGCCCGTCAACCGGGCAATCTCTTTTTGGAAACCGGCAAGAGACTTGAGTTCGGTCAGGATGCGTTGGGCCAATGCCACGGCACCACCTTCTCCGGTGCTCGGGAGAAGCGCCACGAATTCATCCCCGCCGTAGCGGGCAGCCGTGTCGGGTGTGCGGAGCATGCCTTTGAGAAGGGAAGCAAATCCGGCAAGAACCAGGTCCCCGGCAGCGTGCCCGAAGGTGTCGTTGTAATATTTGAAATTGTCGAGATCGATAAAGAGGATCGAGAACGTGTGCGGCTCTGTTCCTTGGTAGCGTTTGATCCGGGACTCTTCCTGTGTCAGGATGTGGGTGAATTCCCGTCTGTTGCAGAGTCCTGTCAGGAGGTCAGTGGACGCCATGGCCTGCAGTTGGTGATTGGCTTCCTTGAGTTCCGCGGTGCGTTGGTCGATCTTTTTTTCGAGTTCGGTTTTCAGATTCTTCAGGAAACGATGGTTGGACGCATCTTCCCGGAAGAGATGGATGGAGACACCGGCAAGGAAGATGAAGAAAACATATTCTGAAATCATGATCCCGCTGTAGAGGTGGTTGGTCACCGCAAAGTCATTCAATCCGCCGATCAGCCCCGGAGAGAAGACAAGGCACCCGAAGGCTTTTTCCCTGCGTGAAAAATTGGAATTAAGGATGTATGTCAGAATCGGGATGATGGAGAAGGGTATCAGAATGAGAAAAGACATGAAGAGATAGACTGGGCCGGTCGTCGCGAAATGATGGGTGAAAGGAATTCCCAGGAATTCGGTCCGGATGGAACTGATGGGCAGATCAAGAAACAGGTCGAAAGGGATGAAGAGAGCCGTAATGCCGGCGAGAATGGTAAAGATCATGGGGTAGCGGCTGGACGGAAACGAGATGCGGTAGAAGGTATGGATCCAGCCGGTCACAGTGAAAAGCAGGGCGAGGATCTTGAGGCGATGGATGGAAACCATGGTCTCGCTGTCGGATGGCATCGTCAAAAACAGCTGCAAGGTGATATAGATCGAACCGCTCAGGAGTGTCAAACCGAGCCAGAAGTGTTTGTCCGTGCTTCTCGTGATGATCGCGGCCTTCCCGAAGGACTGGACGCTGTAGCTGAACAGGATTCCGGTCAGAAAGGCCAGAATGAGCTGATGAAACGACATGCGAATCTCCAAAGTCGAACTCGAAGAGGACTGGACAGGGTGGTCGCTACTCCCGATATTTTGGCACATCCACCCGGTTGACGCAATATGTCTGTCGGTGAACCTTGCAGCAATGTGATACTCTTCGATATTCCGGAGGGAGAGTTGGTCGGTGCAAACGTGTCCGATCCTGGCACCCCTCACTGGCCTGAGGATGTTCATCATGAAAAACCGCTGATCGACGAAGCAGTGACAGGGAATGAAACTCAGTGACAGGGAGCGCGTCTCTTGGTAGGATACCAGAGGAATGGAGGTGTCACGATGGCAGTTCTTGAGGCATTGAAGGAAGCGATCCTTTCGGAGCGGCGGGCCGCGGCGTTTTATGAGACGGCGGCAAAGAATGCCGGCGATGCAGGGGTGCGTTCGGTTTTTTCGACGATGGCAGAAGAGGAACGCGGGCATGCCCGGCTTCTCGCGAAACAGTGGGCCAGTGCGGTCCAGGGCGGGAATTTTTCGGCACCTTCCGATGAGCCGATGCAACCCGGGGCCCAGGATGCGATCGTCAGCCATGCCATCCGCAATGGCTTGCTGGCGGCCGGATTCGAGGCGGGGGCGATTGCCGCCGCGATGGCACTCGAGGAGCGGGCGATCAAGTTCTATGGGGCCCGGGCCGAGGTGGCCACGGATCCCAACGAAAAGGCGCTCTATTGCTGGCTGGCAACCTGGGAAAAGGGACATCTTGAGTTTCTGGCCAAGATGGACGACCAGTTGCGCGAGACTGTCTGGCATGACCAGAATTTCTGGCCGCTTGATTGAAGCGCTCTCCGGCCGGAGAGAAAAAAAGACTGCCCGGAAGCCGGACAGTCTTTTTTGTTGTGGTGCGCCCGGTCAGATCACGGATCCGTCCGGAAGCGTCGCGTTTTTGTGGACAATGATCACGCCATCCACGATATTGTAATTCGGTCCAGAAAATTCCTGAAGGTTCTTCTCGTTGACGATCTTGCAGTTTTTTCCGATGCGGGCATTTTTGTCGATGATGGCGTTTTTAATGACGGTATTGTCACCGATCCCGATGTCGAGGATCTGGTGCTTGCGGTTGTAGTCCTTGTGCTCCGGAATTTCGTACCAGTCAGCGCCCATGACGTAGGATCCCTCGATGGTGACATTGGATCCGATGATGCTCCGAATTCCGATGACCGAACGTTCGATGGTTGTCCCCTTGCCCACGATGATCCCGTCTGTCAGAAGGGATTGTTTGACGACCGAATCACAGACGCGGGATCCGGGGAGGAACCGTGAATTGGTGTAGACCTTGCTTTCGTAGAAGTCAAAGGAAGCATGATCTGCGGCAAAATCAATATTGGCCTTGATGAAGGAATCGATGGTTCCGACGTCTTCCCAGTAGCCGTCAAAGAGGTACCCGCCTACATTCATGTTGCGGATGGCCTGGGGGATGAGATCCTTTCCGAAATCCGTCTTGTCGTTGTCCAGGAGTTTGACCAGGGCTTCTCTGCTGAAAAGGTAGATTCCCATGGAAGCGAGGTATTCCTTTTTGGGATCGATATCCGGAAAGTACTTTTTGACCAGATTGATGTTGGCGTAGCCGGCTCTGGCTTCGGGGGTTTTCGGTTTTTCGATGAAGTCGGTCACCCTGTAGTCATCCAGTTTCATGATTCCGAATCCGGCTGTATCCTTTTCGACGACAGGAATGACGGCCAGGGTCATGTCGCACTTGTTGGCCTTGTGGAATTCCATCATCCTGGAATAGTCCATTGTATAGATCTGGTCACCGCTCAGGATCAGGACATTTTCGAGTTGGGGAAACGACAAAAGGTGCTTGAGGTTTTTCCGGACGGCATCAGCGGTCCCCTGATACCAGTCACTGCTCTCGTTGGACTGTTCGGCGGCAAGGATGTCAATGAAGCCTTCGTGGAAGTTGTCGAAGCGGTAGGCCTGGTTGATGTGCTTGTTGAGTGATGCCGAATTGAACTGGGTCACGATGTAGATGCAGTTGATGTTGGAATTGAGACAGTTGCTGATCGGGATGTCGATCAGGCGGTACTTGCCCCCGATCGGAACCGCAGGCTTTGAACGGTCCTTGGTGAGAGGATAGAGTCGGGTGCCTTTTCCGCCGCCCAGAACAAGGGCTATTGTTTCGTACATGGTACATCCCTCCTTGTGATTCGCGTTGATTGTACAGCACTGGTCGTGCCGCTGTTTTCCTTCAGATGCCCATTCTAGCACAGGTCAGAGGAAAAAGTGAACAGGAAAATCCCGAAAGGAGCCAGGGGCGTGATCTCTGTCTCTCTCCGGCAGTCCGTGTGTATGTTTTTGCATAGAACCGGAAGGGGAGGGATGGCTGGAATGCAGGTGCATGTCGAGTTTATCGGTCCGATTGCCCGTGGTGACTGGGCGGCAAAGCAGGATTTTTCGTTGGATGTGGGGACGGTTCTGCGCGATTTTTTGGTCTCGATCGGGTATGAGCGGGAACACGTGGAGCACATCATCGTTGTCCGGAACGGGAAAATCACCAAGGATCTGGAGACTGTTCTCGAGGACGGGGATCATCTTTCCCTGTCGGTTCTTTTGGGCGGGGGATGATGTCCGGGTCTGGTTGAACAAGCCCCGCTCTTCCGGTTTCTCTTGGGCGAGCGGGGTTCTTGTCGTTCCGGTCAGAGCACGAAGGCGCCCGGGAGGAGTTCGTCGGGGGTTGTTTCCTGCCATGTCCCGTTACGGTCCGCAAGCAGGATCATGGCTTGTGTTGCCAGCTCATGGATGACCTGGCGGCAGGCACCACAGGGCGAGCAGAATCCGGCGGCATCCAGCGTGACGACGGCCAAGGCCTTGATACCGGTTTTAGGGGTGACCCCCTCGCTGATGGCCTTGAAGAGAGCGGTGCGTTCGGCGCAATTGCAGAGACCGTAGGATGCATTTTCAATATTGCACCCGGTGTAGACGGTTCCTTTTTCGTCTAACAACGCCGCACCAACCCGGAAGTGCGAGTAGGGAGCGTAGGCTTTTTCGGCGGCCTTGATGGCTGCATCCACCAATGCTTTTTTCTGGGCCTGATCCATGAGGTACTCCTTGTCTGGGTGATATTCAGAAGCGCTGCAACGGGGTGCTTGAGGCCCTACCCGGCTCGCGTGAACCTTTATTATACCATTTCAGCAGGTCTTCACCAAGCACGGGATACAACAGGGAGTTGTTGTTTTCGAGGTCGAACCCGCGGCGGAGGAGAACCCGTCCCAGGGCTTGTGCGCCCAGTTCGACAAAGATCTTTTGGGCGGTTTCCGGATGGAATTGCCGGCGACCGTAGACCGGCCAGCTCGAGAGGCCGATGGTCGCACCGAGGGGGCGACTGGATGGTGCCAGCATCGACGTCACCAACCCGCCACGGGTGATGGCATCGACAGGGGTGAGTGCGGAGGGATAGAAGATCGGGTAATTCGCGACGATCAGGTCTCCTTCGGCCTGCTTGCCAAGGAGATAGTGCCACCAGGCGGTTGAAGAAGTGATATGACGTCTCGGATCATCGAAGACACGTTTTCCCCGGACGCCCTTCAAGGCGATCAGCGACGAGATCTTTCGCGAAAAATCTTTGACGATCTGTCCCGACAGGTCATTCGTTCCGTACCATGATTCGAGGATTTTCCGTGAGACAGGATTCTGGAGGACGGGCTTGAGCCAAGAGAAATTTGCCTGCCAACCACGGCTTCCGGCGAGTTGGCTGGCGAACCATGCCTCTGCGGCCTTGCTGTCCGCGAAGATGTCATTCCCGCCGGTGAATTCGTCGCTGATGATTTTGCGGTTTTCTTCAAAGACAACGGTGTACCCGGTCTTTTTTTTGACGGTCTCCGAGAGGAGCTTCAAAAATGATGAAAACTCTGCATCGCTTTGAAAGGGAAAGTCGAGGTCAAGGATGCGGACGACCTGAAGGCGGATTTCGTTTTTTGGATCGAGCGGTTTGAGTGTCGGTGAACTGACAGTGTGCAGGAGGAGAAACTGGATGCCTGAGAGAAGGAGGATGACACATAGGGCACCCAGGATGAAATTCCGGCTGCTCTTTTGCGGTTGTGTTGCTGTGGGTGCTGCTTTTGGGGCAATGGGCCTTTTTGTCGCCATAGGAAACCTCTGTCGCGGTGGAATGCCAGTCAAAGTATACGAATTTCTGTGCGCCTGTTTCGCATTCGGCCTTCGGCGGTGGTGTTGGGTGCCACAGGGCGATCCGGACCAAACCCTGTTGTGCGGATCCGCCAGCCGCCAATTCCCTGGCGAACGAGGTATTCCCTGATGCTTCCCGCCCGGGCCAGGGAGAGTGCCAGATTGGTTTCGCGATCGCCGACATCGTCCGTGTGTCCTTCGATCAGGACCGTGAGTGCGGGGTTGGCTTGCATGAACCTGGCCAGCCGGTGCAGGGATGGCAGCGCCTGTGGAAGCAGGCTGGCACTCCCGGTATCGAAGAGGATATCGTTCAGGACAAGACGGGTCTGTGCGTCGATCGGTTCAAGATGGACCACAAGACGTCCGGTGTTGCGCGGCCAGGTGGAATTGGTATAGACGTATCCCCGGCGCTGGATCGTCAGGCTGATGTCATTGACGGGGATACTTTCCGGCAGGATGGCCGAGCCGCTTCCGTCAAACCCGATTCCGGCTTCCCGTATCCCGGCGTGTCCATCCTGCCAAGCGATCCGGGCAATCCCGGGTAGCGGGTTTTTTGTCCGGGCATCGAGGAGCACCAGGATGCGCTGGACACTTGTTCGCCCGGTATCGGTATCGGGTCTGGCTTCATGAGGCGGACCGATGCAGATCAGGGTCGTCTGGCTTGGAACGTAGAGCAGCCCGTCCCGGAGAAAGGGCTGCGCATGGCTTGCTGCAGCCGGGAGAGGCAGGGAACGGCCAACCTTGCCATTCGTTACACTGAGTTCGGCGATGCTCCCGGAATCCGTGGCGCAATAGAGGTACTGACTGCTGACAGCCAGGATGTTTCCTTGACGACGGAGATGGCTGAACGTGGTTTGGACGGAGAAGGTCGTGCTCGAGAGGGTCACGATGGTCCCGTCCGTCAAGGGAAGGATGAGGAGGGGGCCGGTCGCGGCCGGGTGGCTGGCGAGCGGTGCTGAAAACCGGATATTTGTGATGGATGTTCCGTCCCGGAGGGAAAAGACGGCCAGTGTGTCATGGGCCGCCTGGAACACCCGTTCTCCGACCACAAGGGGAGCGAAGATATTGGCCTCGTGGGGGATTTCCCGGGTCCAGCGTGTTGCGCCGGATCCGGTATCCAGACAGGCCAGAAACGATGAGCGGGTGCGGTAATTGCGGTGCTGGACAAGGAGATTGTCTTCGATCACGACCAAGGCCGCACCCCAGGCCGAGATGGAGGGGTTTGTCCAGACGGGTTGGCCATTGGTGGCGATGCGGGCCTGGATTCCAGTTCGCGTTCCATGGAAGAGGATCCCTTGGGAGACGGCCGGGGTGACCAGCTGGGTGGCCGCACTTTCGTTGCGGGACCAGATGGTCCGGCCATCGGAGAGATCGAGGCAGAGGATGCCGCGGCCGGCGAGGACCCAGGCCGAGCCGCGCCAGATGATGGGGGGACGGATGACCGGGGCGGCCAGGCGTCTGGTCCAGAGCGTTTTTCCGGATGATGAAATCAGAATCACCTCGCCGGCAGCGGTTGTGACGAGGACGCCATCCGGAGCGGGGACGGCCCGGTAGATCGGGCTGTGGGCTGTCCAGGTCCAGCGTGTCTTGAAGACGGCCGGAGGGATGCCGTCATTGTCCGCTGTCAGCTGCTGGTTGCCGAGGAACATCGGCCAATCCTGGGACACAAGCGGGCGGGCACAGAGGCAGGAGAGCACCAGCAAGAAACCAGCCAGGATGCGTTTGGTGATCAAGGTTTTCTCCTTGCAACCTGTCCGGTGGTCTTGTGGATCGAGATGATGGTGACATCATCGACCTGGTCCTCTGTTCCGCGGAAATCGGCGAGGCTGGCCAAAATGGCGTTGTTGATCGAAGCGGCGGTATCCCCGGTCCCCTTCCCCTCGAGGATGGTCATCAGGCGGGCCTCGCCGTACTCTTCGCCCGCGGCATTGATCTGCTCCAGGAGCCCGTCCGTAAACAGGATAAGCCGGTCGTCATCGGAAAACTCACCGGATTCCACGGAGAAGTGCGGGTCGCTCAGGACCCCGATGATCCGGCCGCGACCACCGAGGCGGATGCATTGGCCCTGTCGGACCAGGTATTGCACCGGGTGTCCGGCGGAGACCCACTTGATCGTGCCCTTGGCGGTATCGATGTCGATGATGATTCCGGTAAAGAAAACCGTCAGGGATCCGTAGGTCGAGAAGAATGACTCGTTGATGATCTGGAGAATGTCGACGGGGTCATCGAGCATTTTGACCTTTTCGTATTCGCTCTTGATCAGCATGGTCACCAGGGCGGCGGGGACGCCATGCCCGGTTGCGTCGGCCAAAAAGACCCGGAGACAGGATTTGCGGGGTTCAAAGAAGCTGTAGAAATCGCCACCGACTTCGGCCAGTGCGTTATAGGTGACGGCGATATCGATCCCCGGCACCCGCTTTGGCCCTTCGGAGGCCAGCATCTGCTGTTGAAGCTGGCGGGCCAGGAAGAGATCTTCCTTGTAGATGGCGTTGGCCCGCTTGAGTTCGCGCGCCCGGATGTCCACCTCGGATTCGAGATGCCGGGTGTAGTGCTCGATCTTTTCACGCATGAAGTTGTAGGCTTTGCCCAGTGCCTCGATTTCGTCATGGGTCCGGACATCGATGTTGTAGTCGAAGCGGCCTTTGTCCACCATGCGGATACCCTCGATCAGGGAGAGGAGGGGGGCCAGCATGATGCCCGTGGTCCGGCGCATCAGGAAGAAGTAGAGCAGGGCGATGACGGCCAGGAGGACGAG
>DAIREN010000125.1:0-8649 GCA_036795535.1 Spirochaetota bacterium | reverse complement strand
TCGCCCCGCCATCAGCCACGGCCCCCCGGCAGGATGCCGAGACAGCCGCCTTGAGGGTCTCGCCGTCCGCTTCGGATTCAAAGGAGAAAAACGCCATCCGCCCATAGCTGATGGTGGAGACATAGAGCGGTGCCACACTCCCGAGTTGGCCGGCAATCCGGGGCAAATCCGCATTGGCGGCAAAAATCTGCGAGGGCCGATCCGGGAGATCCATGTCAACGGTGTAATAGACCTGGAGAAACCGCACCAAGACCCGGGAGCGCATCCGGTTGTCGCCAAAATCGAACTGGGCCTTGATCTGGTTTCCGCCCGCACCGATACTCGCCCCGATTGCCAGCTCCAGCTGGTTGGCATCATGCACCGTCTCGATGGAGAAGCTGACTCTGGCCGGTGTCGCTCCTGTCAGATTCTGCGCCAGGATCTCCCCAAGCGCCTGCCGGACACTGGAGAGACGGGGATTCTCCACGGTGGCCGAACGGTTTCCCTGGATATTTTCCAACGAAATGGAAAAAACCAGCGGGGCCCGCTGGCCGGAAACCGGGACACAATCCCCGGACAGAACGCTCTCCCCCTTCAAGAGTGCCCCCGGCCAGATCACATCCGACGAGGGATCGAGGGCCAGAACCTCACTGTATTCCGGCGCAGCCCGGAAGTGCTCGACCACGGTATAGGTCTCGCCCTCGCAATTGGTGACCGCCTGGCCGATCCGGACAGGTTCGGCCAGTGCCACGGGCTGATCGAGTGCGGCCAGCCGGCGCACGGTCTCGTCGAACGCCGCTGCCCCTCCGGGCAGACTGGCCACGGACGAGACAGCCGACGAAAGACTCCCTTCCGAAGATCCGTCTGACGGTGCTGCCACCTCCTCGTCATCGCCGCACCCTGTGACCGCCAACAGGACAAAGCAGCCCAGCACGGCCAGGGCCATCCCGAAAAACAGGCCCTCCGCCCACCCCGCGCGCTCCCTCTGTGTTTTTTTCTTCATACTCCCTCCTGCAACTGGTTTGTTGTATGGGAGAGGTCCGGGCCCTGGAAGCGGTGCGCAATTTTTTTCATTTTTTTATTGTTCTGAGATTTAGTATATTGTGACAATGGGAACAATATGATCGACAAGATCCAGCGCCTGACCGCATACCGCCGCTCGCTGGAACGGCTCCAGTCAGCCGGCGTCCTACGCGTCACCTCGCCCCTTCTGGCAGAGTCCAGCGGAACCTCGGCGTCCGTTGTCCGCAAGGATTTCTCAACCTTCGGACTCCAGGGCAAGCGTCGCGGTGGGTACGCGATCGCGGACCTCCTCGCCGGGATCTCCGCGATCCTCGAGGGTGTCTCCCGCCAGGGCGTGATTCTTGTCGGGTGCGGCAATCTCGGGCAAGCCCTCCTGCACTACAAGGGGTTCTCCGAGGGCGGGCTGGCGATCAGCGCGGCCTTTGATTCCGACCCGGCACGCACCAATCCCCGGGGCCGCCCCCCGGTCCACCCGGTCGGGAAGATGGCACGCGTCCTCGCCGAAAGTGGCGCAAGCATCGCCATCATTGCGGTGCCCGATCATGCCGCCCAAAAAACCCTGGAGACCCTGGTTTCCTACGGAATCCGTGGCGTGCTCAACTTCGCACCGGTCCACCTGCACGCCCCCGCAGGCGTCCATGTGCGAAACGTCAATCTGGAAATGGAACTCGAGAGTGTGGCATGGCTGGCCAGCCTGCCACGGACTGCAGGGAATCAGCAGCGGGAGGAGTCATAATGTCGGCACACACCATTGTCATCTGCCTGGGCAGTTCCTGTTCGGCCCGGGGAAATGCCCTCCACCTGGGGACCATCCGCGAATTCCTCGCACAGGAGGGACTCGAGGCCCGGGTCGATATCAGCGGGAGTCTCTGCAGTGGTCACTGCAAGGACGGTCCGAACATCACCATCGACGGCAAACTCTACCGTGGCATCGACAAAGGCTCGCTGATCGACATCCTGACCCACACCCTCAAACGGGAGGTCTGAGCGATGGATACCCTCATGCCGATCCATACCGAAACCAACGAGTGCCAGGACTGCTACAAATGCGTCCGCGGCTGTCCGGTCAAGGCCATCCGGATCGAGAACGGCCGGGCGCGGGTGATGTACGAGCGCTGTCTGTTTTGCGGCCACTGTGTCCAGGTCTGTCCGGTCGGGGCAAAACGGGTCCGCTTCGACGCGATCCGTGCCAAACAGCTCCTCAATCTCCGGGAGCGGGTCTGGTTCTCGCTCGCACCCTCCTGGGTGAGCGACTTTCCAGGTGTGACACCGGGCCAGATAGTGGCAGCCATCCGCCGCCTCGGGTTTGCCGGGGTTTCAGAAACCGCACTCGGGGCCGAGATGGTCTCCCGGGCCGTCGCCGACCTGATCAGCGAGAATCCTGGAAGACGGCTCTTCATCTCGACGGCCTGTCCGGCCGTCGTCTCCTATGTCGAAAAATTCTTTCCCCATCTCGTACCCGACCTGACCCCGCTCGCCTCCCCGGTCATCACGCATGCCCGCTTTTTGCGCAGACTTCACGGAAACGATATCGGGATCGTCTTTGCCAGCCCCTGCATCGCAAAAAAGGGCGAGGCCGATGCCCTCCCGGAGACCCTGGATATCGCCCTCACCTTCCGCGAACTGGCCGACTGGTTCGCCCGCGAGCAGATCGACCCGGCATCCATCGAAGCCACATCCGATGACCGTTTTGTGCCGGAACAGGCGATGCACGGCCGGCTCTATCCGGTTGACGGGGGCATGCTGGCTGGAATCCGGGCCGGGACACCGGTCGCCGACGCGACGATGATGTCGTTTTCAGGAATCGCCCAGATCCGCGACGTGCTCCCCGGTCTGGAGGATCTCCCCGGCGAGGCCCACCTCTTTCTCGAACTTCTGGCCTGCGAGGGGGGCTGCATCAACGGCCCGCAGAGCATCGAGCGGGGCGCCATCGCCCGAAAACGCCTGACAGCCATTCTGGCAGCACAGACTTCACGGGGAACATCCTCAGGCCCGGAGAACTCGATCATCGACCGGGATGAAACCGATACCAGTCTCGGGTACAGATCGCAGGCCCCGGACGTGCGCGAGATCAGCGACGACGAGATCCGGACCGCCATGCGCTCCATCGGGAAATACAGTGCCAAGGACGAACTCAACTGCAGCGGATGCGGGTACGACTGCTGCCGGGATTTTGCCCGGGCGCTTGTCACGGGAAATGCCGAGCAGGCCATGTGCGTCTCCTGGATGCGCAAGCTCGCCCAAAAAAAAGCCAACGCCCTGATCCGGACCATGCCCTCGGGCATCGTGATCGTGGACGAGACGCTCCGCATCGTCGAGTGCAATGCCCGCTTTGCCGCGATCATGGGCAGGGAAATCGAGGAACTCTTTGAAGCCAAGCCCGGCCTCGAGGGCGCCAGTCTCGAAAAGATCCTCCCCTTCCATAAACTCTTTGCCAATGTTCTCGAGATCGGCGAGGATATCCAGGACCGGGACATCCGCTACAACAATGCCATCCTCCACGTCTCGATCTTTTCCGTCGAAAAGCACCACTTTGTCGGGGCGATCCTGGCCGATGTAACGACGCCCTCGGTCCGCAAGGACCAGGTCATCCGCAAGGCCCGCCAGGTCATCCAGAAAAATCTGGCCACGGTCCAGAAGATCGCCTATCTCCTGGGAGAGAATGCCGCCGAAACCGAAGTCATGCTCGACTCGATCATCGAGTCCTTCAGTCCCGGCCGCGAGGACGACAAAGGCGGGACAGAGCCATGAACTGCTGCATCGATGTCGATTCCGCCCAGGAGTACAAGCAGGGCCAACTGGTCTGCGGGGATACCTTTCTTTCGCACCGGGTCAAGGAAGAAAACCGGACGATCCTGGTCCTCTCGGACGGGCTGGGGAGCGGGATCAAGGCCAGCGTCCTGGCCACCCTGACCGCTACCATGGCGACACGCTTTATTTCCAACTGCAAGGACATCCGGCGCACGGCGGAAATCATCATGCGGACCCTGCCCGTCTGCAAGGTCCGCAAGATCAATTATGCCACCTTTACCATTGTTGACATCTCCAGCGATCTCGAAACCCAGATCATCGAATACGACAATCCCCCGGTCCTGATCGCACGCGGCAATGATTTTCTCGCCCCCGAGCGGCAGACGATCAGCGTGGGGGACAGCACGGCCAGCACCAAAAACGTGCGCTATACCACCTTCCGCGCCCTGCCCGGCGACCGGATCGTGATGCTCTCGGACGGCGTAACCCAGTCCGGAATGGGCACACGCTCCTGGCCCCTGGGCTGGGGAATCGAACACGTCGAGGAACACGTCCGGGGAGAGATCCGGCAGGACGGCGAGATCTCGGCCCGCGAGCTGGCGCGGTCGATTGTCAAGAGGGCCTTGGGAAACGATGTCTGGCGGGCCAAGGACGACACAACCTGCGGGGTGGTCCATTTCCGCGAACCCAGAGAGCTTATGGTCCTGACCGGGCCACCCATCGACCGCACCCGGGACCGGGACATGGCCGATATGGTCCGGGAATTCACGGGACGACTGGCCATCTCCGGCGGAACCACGGCCAACATCATCGCCCGCGAACTGGGACGCGATGTCCGGGTCAATCTCAGGGATCTCGACCCATCCCTTCCGCCGAAATCCGAAATGGAAGGGATCGATCTGGTGACCGAGGGTATCCTCACTCTGGGGAAGGTCGCCGAGATGCTGGAGAACGGGGACTCACCGGAGGAATCCGCCCGCAACGCGGCAACCGAACTCCTCGGACTGCTGCTCTCCAGTGACCGGATCCGCTTTGTCGTCGGCACGAGAATCAACGAAGCCCACCAGGACCCGAATATTCCCGTCGAACTCGAGATCCGGCGGAATGTTGTCAAAAAAATCTCGCACCTGCTCGAGGAAAAACATCTCAAGGAAAGTACCGTCAGCTATATCTGACCAGGAAAGGACTCCCATGAACCAGGATATCGAAATCGTCATCTGTGCCGGCACAACCTGCCACGTCTTCGGCGGGGCGGACCTCCTCCTGCTGGAAGAGCACCTCCCGGCCGATCTCGCGGCCCGCTGCCGGATCCGCGGCTCGACCTGTCTCGGGTCCTGCAAGGACAAGGCGCAAGGGGACCCGCCCTTTGTCCTGATCAACGGGGTCCTCCACCAGCCCGAGGGGATCAACGACCTGGTGGAAGCCGTCCGCACCTGCGCCGCCAACCTGCCCACCCGGGAGTAAAGGAGAGAACATGCACCGTCTGAACAATGCCGCCCTCATCCGCCGGGAACTCCTGGTGCGGACCGCCCGCCTGGTCTGGGAGGCCGAGCTTCCCTCACGGATCGACCGGATCCCGATGGAAATGATCCCCCGCACCCGCTCGTCCTTCAGGTGTTGCATCCACAAGGACCGGGCGGTCCTGCGCTACCGCCTGATGGCCATCCTCGGATTCAGTGTCGAAGACGAGGAAGACGAACTCCTCCCGCTCTCCGAATATGCCCGGGCCGCCCTTGAACGCGATTCCGCCCCGAGATCCTCCCGCCCCTTCGCGCCCGTCACCTCCCGCGCTCCGCAGGCCGGGCCCGTCAGGCCCGAGACTGTTCACCAAAAAGAAGATATGGCAGAGGACAGCAATCCCCTCCGCATCCTGACCGTCATCGACGAGGCCTGCAGTGCCTGCGTCCGTTCGCGCTATTTCGTCACCAATGCCTGCCGGGGGTGTTTTGCCCGGCCCTGCACCCTCAACTGTCCCAAAAACGCCCTCTCGATCGTCAATGGCCAGGCGGTCATCGATCCGGAAAAATGCGTCGCCTGCGGTATCTGCCAGCAGGCCTGCCCTTTTCATGCCATCATCCATATACCCATTCCCTGCGAGGAGGCCTGCCCGGTCGGAGCCATCACCAAGGACGAATGGGGCCGGGAAAAAATCGACCACGACAAGTGCATCCTCTGTGGCCGCTGCATGCGGGACTGTCCCTTCGGCGCCATCATGGAAAAATCCCAGATCGTGGATGTCATGCAGCGCCTGCGCGAGGGGGCCCCGGTGGTCGCCATGGTCGCTCCGGCCATTGCCGGGCAGTTCCCCGGAACCCTCGAGCAGGTCTACGGCGCGATCCTCCAGGCCGGATTCTCCGGCGTCTTTGAAGTCTCCCGGGGAGCCGACGAAACGACCGCCCACGAAGCCGCCGAGCTGGATGCACACCGGGCAGCGGGCCAGGGCTATCTGACAACCTCCTGCTGTCCATCCTGGATGCTCGCCGCCGGACGACATCTCCCGGAAATCCTGCCCCACGTCTCGACGACGCCCTCGCCAATGCGCTATACAGCCCAGGCCGTCAAGGAACACGCTCCCGAAGCGATCCGCGTCTTTATCGGACCCTGCATCGCCAAAAAGAACGAGGCCGCCGGCGACCCCCTGATCGATTATGTGCTCACCTTCGAGGAACTGGGTGCGATCTTCGTCGCCTTGGAGATTGACACCTCGGACGCGACCGCAGTCCAGCCCGTACTCCGTGGCACCGGCTCCTCGCGGGGCTATGCCGCTGCCGGGGGCGTCGCCAAAGCCGTCGCCAGTCCGGGTCCCAAAGCCCCGAAGACGCACCTGATCGACGGGCTGACCCGGCAGAATATCAACCTCCTCAAGGCCTGGACAAAGGGCGCCCCCTGCCCGGCCGACCTGGTCGAGGTGATGGCCTGCCAAGGTGGCTGTATCGCCGGACCGGCTGTGGTCGGGAACCCCAAGCTGGCCGCGAAAGCCCTGATCGATATTGTGTCAAAATAGCCTTCCGCCGTTTGTATCTTTCAGGGATGAAAACGGGACTGGCCTGCCTCATACTCCTGACACTCCTTCTCTCCGCCTGCAAAGCCAAGGACGGGGATTCGGGGCGTGTCCCGTCTTCTTCCACAAACACGCACCACGCCTCGACGATCCAGATCGTGACCGAGTCCTACCCGCCCTACTCCATGGAAGAGAACGGCGTGATCACCGGGATCTCAAGCGATGTCGTGCGGGCCATCTTCAGAATTGCCCAGCTCCAACCCGAAATCCGGCTGATGCCCTGGGTCCGTGCCTACGAGACGGCCCGGACCACCCCCGGGATGTTGATCTACTCGATCTCCCGGACAAAGGAACGGGAACAGAGCTTCCTCTGGATCGGCACGATCGCTCCGTACGATGTCAGTCTCTATGCGCTCTCGGCACGAACCGACATCACGGCCCGTCCGATCGGCGAAATGACCTCGCTCCGGGTCGGCCTGGCCCAGGGGACATCGGTCATCCCCTGGTTCGAGAGCGAGGGTTTTGTCACTGGAAAAAATCTCGACATCTCCAATTCCTACGAGGCCAATGTGCGGAAGCTTCTTGCCGGCAGGATCGACATTCTCCCCACAAACCGCCTCCTGATGCAACACCTCCTCAAGACAATCGGCGCACCACCCGATGCGGTCCGCGAGGTGATGCATCTCCCCCAGGTTTCTTCCGAGGGACTCTGGCTGGCCGCCCACCCCTCGACCGACCCGGCTCTCATCTCCCGCTTGAAGTCGGCCCTTGGGCGGATCCGCTCCAGCGGGGAATATCTGCGCATCATCTCGCGGTAACAACGCCTTCCCATCCATTTTTTTTATTGAGGAACATCCTCAGTCCGGCAACGCGCGACCTCTCGCGGGATGTTGCGGGGAATCACGTGACAGAATCACAATTCTTGCATCCGAATCCGGGCTACCCATGATGCTTTTGTAACACGAATCCCGGAATCGCATTACAAAACCGGATAAAACCGGCCTGGGTCGTACGGGAATGGCGCCAGTATCGCCCTGTTTTTTTCCAAGGACAGTGCTATACTCCCGGAAGAACGCAACACTATGGAGGCTCCCATGACCCGGTTTTCGATCATCATCCTTGCCATCACCCTCCCGCTTTTCCTGACTGCCGGCCCGTTGCACGATGCGGCCCGCCAGGGACAGACCGCCGAGGTCAGGCGCCTCCTCCAGGCCGGGCATGCGATTAATGAACCCCTCATCAACGGTCTGACCGCGCTCCACCTGGCCGCATCCTTCAACCATGTCGAAACCGTTGCCTTCCTTCTGGCCTCGGGCGCCAATCCCCGTGAGACCCAGCGCCAGGGCCAAACCCCCCTGCACCTGGCCGCCTATAACGGCCATATCCAGGTGATGCGCCTCCTGATCGCCAAAGGATCCCACCTCGGGCTCCCGGACAAAGCGACCAAGGCCACCCCCTTGCACTACGCCGCCGGACAGGGGCAACTGGCGGCCGTCCAGCTCCTCGTGGCCAGCGGCGCCCCCGTCAACCCGGTCAACAGCATCGGGATGAGTCCGCTCGACTCGGCTCTCGAGACCGACCAGCACGCGGTCGCGGCCTGGCTGCGACAGAACGGCGGGGTGCAATTGCTGCAGTAAACCGCGGAAGACTCGCGGCCAGTGCAGCACTCCCGGAATCCCATGATGTTTTTGTGATACGAATCCCGGATTCGCATCACAAAACCGGAATATGCCGGGCCTGCACCCGGTTCCCGGCTGCACTCCCCATACACGCGCTCCGGTGTTATCTTTGATAGTAACAGCACCCCGAAGGGATCCCCATGCCTTTTACCTATCGCAACCGTATGCCGGAAGTGGCCGATATCCTCGCGGAGATCCCCCTTCCTCCCGATCTCG
>DAIREN010000124.1:0-8719 GCA_036795535.1 Spirochaetota bacterium | reverse complement strand
TCGGGATTGAACTCCTCCGCTTCGACATGAGCGAGTACATGGAAAAACATGCCGTAGCCCGCCTGATTGGAGCCCCTCCCGGCTATGTCGGGTACGACCAGGGCGGACTCCTGACCGAAGCGATCAGGCGCACGCCGCATGCCGTCCTCCTCCTCGACGAGATCGAAAAGGCACACGAAGACATCTTCAATATCCTGCTGCAGATCATGGATCACGCCGCCCTGACGGACAACGCCGGACGAAAAAGTGATTTCCACAACGTGATCCTGGTCATGACCAGCAACGCCGGGGCTCGCGAGATGAGTCAGGCCGCAATCGGTTTCGGCGATCCGCATCTCGGCGCCGGAGGACGGGGAATCCGTGCCATCGAAAAACTCTTTTCGCCCGAATTCCGCAACCGCCTGGACGAGACCATCGTCTTCAAGCCCCTCTCGCCCGACGTGATGCGCCTTGTCGTCGACAAATTCATCAATCTGCTCCGCCCCGGCCTCAAGGCACGCAAGATTACGCTCGAGATTGACGAGACCGCACGGGAATACCTTGCCACCCGGGGGTACGATCCCGTCTATGGTGCCCGCCCTCTTGACCGGCTGATCCAGACCAGCATCAAGGATCCCCTTTCGGAGGAAATCCTCTTTGGCCGTCTGGCCGGAGGAGGGCACGTCACAGTGCGTGCAGACGCCGACGGGCTCAGTTTTGAAATTCCGCGTACCGAACTGGTATGAACCTCCCCGTCTGGCTGGGAGAGACACTCGAGTTTCCCGATCCGGCGCTCTCCCACTGGCAGGGGCTCGTTGCCCTCGGGGGTGACCTTTCGGCCGAGCGCCTCATCCTGGCATACCGCCAGGGCATCTTCCCCTGGTACAGTGCGGGCGACCCGATCATGTGGTGGTCCCCCGATCCCCGAACGATCTTCATCCCGCAGGCCTTCCATCTTTCCGGGAGCATGCGAAAAGTCTTGCGGCGTCATGATTTCATCATTCGTATCAATTCCGCTTTTTCCGATATTGTCCAACTCTGTGCATCAATCCCGCGCAGGGAACAAGACGGGACGTGGATCACTCCCGCAATGCAGGCAGCCTATTGCAGATTGCACGAAGCGGGCGATGCCCATTCGATCGAGGTCTGGCAAGCCTCTCCGGTTTTTATTCGGGGAACATCCTCTGGCCGGATCATCAGCGACCAATCCGGATATACGCTCGCAGGCGGCGTCTACGGCGTCCTGACAGGGTCGGTCTTCTGCGGGGAATCCATGTTCTCCCTTGTGCCAAACGCCTCAAAAATCGCCCTGGCCGCGTTGATGTACCTTTGCATCCGCTCCGGGATCCTGGCAGTTGATTGCCAGTTCACAACATCACACCTTGAATCCCTGGGCGCTTTCGAGATCCCCCGCCAGACATACCTCGATCTCCTCGAGACCGATGATGATGCACACTCTCCCGAACACAGGTTCTTCCCATCATCCGGATCCCTCTTTGCCTCCCCGGATTGGGCCATGGATCTCATCGACATGCTCGGAGAGAGCAATCCAAACGGACAGGATGAGACATTCCCCATTTGACTCTGCGTCTTCCGGGACACGCCTTGAGCAGAAGGACAAAAAACACGGGGTACAACCGCCACCCAGTGTCATCATCCTGAATCCGGGCCGCCCAACCCCTCAATGGAATCAAAAATCCTGCATATCCTTCTCGTCAAGAGGAATAATCTGCTCGGGTGTGAATTCCCTCGTCCGGACATGTTGCGTTGGAACGGGTGGGACAAGCTTTGCGGGCGCAGGCGGCACAACCGGTCTGTCAACTTTTTGGGCCGGAGCCAGGCGGGCGGGCTGCTTCTTTTCCGCCTGGACGGACTGTTTCTCGCCTCCGCCAAACACATAGCCTGCCAGTGCCTGAACGCTGGCCCGCATCTCTTCGGCCTGGGCATTCAGCTCTTCGGTCGAAGCTGCTGTCTCTTCGGAATTGGCCGCATTTTGCTGGACAACCTTTTCCATTTCGGCAACCCCGCGGTTGATCTGTTCGATCCCTTTGGACTGTTCATTGGATGCCGCTGCAATTTCGCCAACAAGATGCTGGACCCTGGCGGACCGCTCCACCACTTCGTCAATCGATTTTCCGGTTTCGGCAAAGGTGGCGACACCTTCGTTCACCTTGGTGATGGTCTCTTCGATCAGTTGGGCGGTCCGCCGGGATGCCTCGGCAGACCGCATGGAGAGAGAACGCACCTCGTCCGCAACAACGGCAAACCCGGCACCGGCATCCCCGGCCCTGGCTGCTTCGACAGCGGCATTCAATGAAAGAAGATTCGTCTGGAAGGCAATCTCGTCAATCGTCTTGATGATCTTCTGGGTCTCTCCGCTGGCTCTGGCGATCTCCTGGCTGGCTGTCAAGGAGCGCTGCATGGCCTTGTGCGCCGCATCAATCGAACTGATCGCATCAACAGTCAGTTTGTTGGCCTGTGCCGCATAGTCGGCGTTCTGTTTGGTCATCGAAGAAATCTCCTCCAGCGAGGACGAGATCTGCTCGATGGAAGCAGCCTGCTCCGAGGAACCGGCCGCCAGGTTTTGACTGGCTGACGCCAGTTGTTCCGAACTCGACCGGATGTAATCCGCAGAGGTTTCGAGGACACCGGTCGCATTCCGCACCCGTCCGGTAATAGCTTTGGCCAGAGACAGGCCGATGAGCAACGACAGGATCAGCGAGGCGCCCCCGGCAATCAGTGCACCGATCCGGCCGTTAGTGCTGTCCCGGAGAGCCTGCTCGTTGATGTTGCGGTTCTCCTTGACGATATGTGCGACCTGGCTGTTGAAGAAAGCGATAAATTCGTCATAGGCTTTGGCCTGTCCGGACTGCCGGGCAAGTTTGAGCAGCTCTCCATGCATATCCTTCTCGCCCGCGTGCTTGACGGCGTAGTCGACATACGCGCGGTTCAGTGCAAAAAGATCCGTCTCCGCCTTGATCACCCGTTCCCAGAGAGCCTTTTCCTCGCTTCCCATCGGGACGGACTCATAGCGGCCCTTGGCGACAAGGTACTCCTGCTGACTCCTCTGGTATTCCCTCACAAAAGATTCCAGCTCCGTGCGATCATACAAGGGATTCCGCATCTCGCGAAGTGCCATGCGCATGGTCAACACTTCGCGCCGCATCTCGCCCAAGTCGGTAATATTGGGCATGGCTTCTTTCGACAAAATCTCGATATCCCTGTCCAGGATATTGAGATAGATGATCGAGAGAGCACTGGACAGGCAGCCAAGAAAAGCCACTATTGAAAAACCGAGGACAAGTTTTTTACTGACTGACATTCGCGACATATTGCCTCCTGCGACGCATTACTATCCCTTGTGGAAAATATACCCGGGACACCCGCATGGCCGCAAGGGATTAATCAGCCATCCGTGCCGATGCATGCCATTCCCGACTCTCTCCCTGTTGCGAACGAACCACAAAAAAAATTACACCCGCCTCCGCCGCCATCCGGGTAGAATGGTGTGGCAGGAGCGGGTGCAACCGGTCCGTGGACTCTATCAAAACAACAGAACTGTCTAGCCCAGAAGCTTGAGGACGGTCTTGGACTGGATATTGGCCTGGACCAGCATCGCAGTCCCAGTGTGCGTCAGGATCTCGTTTCTCGAAAACTCGATGATCTCCCGAGCCATATCAGTGTCCCTGATCCTGGATTCCGCAGCTGTCAGGTTTTCCTCGGCAACGGACAGGGCATTGACGACATGCTCCATCCTGTTCTGCCAGGCACCCACATTGGCACGCTGCTTTGAAACAGCATTCACTGCGCCATCAATGGAGCCGAGACTGTTGTTGGCCGCTTGCGCTGTCGTGATGTCGACAGCATCGACCTTGAGCGTCTTGGTGTCCATCGAATCGATCGAAACGGCAATGGACTGATCCTTGTCCGGTCCGACGTGAAAGCGCATGTCCTTGAGCGAGCCATCAAGAATCTTCAGCTGGTTGAACGACGTAACGTCGACAATCCTGTCGATTTCCTGCTTCAGTTGCGATACTTCCACCTGAATCTGAAGCCTGTCCTCGGTGCTGTAGATCTGGTTGGCCCCCTGGATGGACAACTCCCGCATCCGGTGCAGAATCGAATGCATCTCCTGCATCGATCCTTCCGCCGTCTGCAGGAACGAAATGCCGTTTTGGGCATTGCGTGTCGCCTGGGCGATCCCCCTGATCTGCGAACGGAGTTTTTCGGATACCGCAAGTCCTGACGCGTCATCCCCGGCCTTGTTGATTCTGTGCCCCGACGAAAGCTTTTCGATGGAGTCGCCCATACGGGCTCCCGCACCGGCAAGCTGCCGTTGCACAAAATGCGCAGACATATTATGGTTGATGATCATACTATTCCCTCCCTCCTGGAAATAGCGCCCGACATCCCTGCCGGTCGGCTTTGACGGGGTGTGCTCCCCTGATCCGGCGCATTCCCGATGTATCAAGTCAACTTGACAGGGTCGCATGACTGCGGCCACGGACCAACCCCTGTCGGGTCTTCTTCATACCGGGCACTCGCCGTACAACCCCTGCTTCTCCCGGTCCTGCGAAAACGTCAAACCCGTGTCAACCACATGCACACAGCACCAAACATCGGGTGTATGCCGGATGGTCGTCATAGGTCCATCGCAAAACCGGGCGAAGCGGTATTGTCCTCGCGGTCTGGTGATGAATCTGTGTCTGGCCAAAACGTTTCTGACAATTCATGGTGCGGTTCCTGTTACACTGCTGTCACTCCAACAGTTTCAGAGCCACTCGCCCCTGCATGTTGGCATGCGAGAGCATTGCAGCACCCGACTGGGTAAGAATCTGTCCACGGACAAAATTGGACATCTCCTCAGCCATGTCGGTATCGCGGATGCGGCTTTCGGCAGCCTGGATGTTCTCGGCCGCGACAGCGATACCCTTGACTGCGTACTCGAAGCGGTTCTGATATGCGCCCAAGTCTGCCCGCTGCTTCATGACGATGTTGTAGGCGGCATCAATCTTGCCGATGACCTGGTTCGCAGAACCGGGACTATCGAGCTTGAGAGTGACCTGGTTGCCGTCATCAAGAAACTTCAGTGCCTTGGCGGTCATGTCACCGATAAAGACCTGCTCACGCTGATCCATATTGGCGCCGACCTGAAAATACGTCCCGGCATCATTCTTGTTGGCGGCAGTGGTCTTTGCCGGTGCGTAATTCTCGATCCCGGCATAGTCCTCCTGCATTTTGCCAAAGCGACCGGTCAGAAGATTCATGCCGTTGAACTGGGCATGTTTGGCAACTCTGTCGATCTCGTCGACGAGCTGCGACACTTCGACCTGCATCATCATCCGGTCATCGGTTGAATAGATTCCGTTGGCAGACTGGACTGCGAGTTCGCGGACACGGTTGAGAATCTGGACGGTTTCGTCCATATACCCTTCGGCCGTCTGCAAAAAGGAGATCCCGTTCTGGACGTTTCTCTCCGCCTGTTTCAGGCCGCGTATCTGCGAACGCATTTTCTCGGATACTGCCATTCCCGAGGCGTCGTCCCCTGCCCGGTTGATCCGTTCTCCCGATGAGAGCTTTTGGATGCTCTTGTCGCTCTCGACCATCGTGCCCTGAAGCACGCGGTGCGCAAACATAGCGCTCATGTTGTGATTGATAACCATGGAAATTCCCTCCTTGATTCCGTTTGGTTTCCGGTCTTCCATTCGGCCGTCACCGGTGAAAAACCGTCTCCAGATACCGGCATCCCTGCCGGACGGTGCATCATGAGGAGGTCATCGCCTCTTGACCGGGCCCTGGCCAATGGACAGAAGTATCGCGCGAACTTGTTCCGTCCGTCGGCGATATTCCTCCTGACTTCAGCAACCGGGACTGAATTCCCGGAGGCCAATCCTGCCAGACGCAGGGGAAACTCAATCCCCGTTTCTGAAGGAAGGGAAAATGCACCCCAAGTCGGGCCTTTTCATGGTCGTTTGGCATCGCAACATGGTACCGCGTTCTTGTCAGAACGTCGTGGTTTGCGGTATCCCGCCACCTCCTCTCTCCCGTGATCCGGGCGATTCCGCTCTGTCAGACGGAACCTGTATTGTTCGCGAAACGCCGAAAAGGACAGTCTGTGCCTGTCCTTCCAGCGCCGGGAACTCCGGACGTCAAGCCTGGCTCCCGCTGCAAACCGTCTGAGACGGCGAGCAGGCGGGAATCAGCTGGTCAATGATCAGCCGAGCAGTCTCAGAACCGACTGGGGCTTCATGTTGGCCTGTCCGAGCATCGCGGTGGAGGACTGGATCAGGATCTGGTTCTTGACGAAGTCAGACATTTCCTGGGCCATATCGGTATCGCGGATGCGGGACTCTGCAGCCTGCATGTTTTCGTACCCGACGAGGATGCCCTTGACGGCAAACTCGAGGCGGTTCTGGTACGCACCGAGATCAGCGCGCTGCTTGGAGATCTTCATCAAAGCTTGATCGATCGTCCCGATGGTGCGGTTGGCATCATTGGGAGTTGAAAGAGAGACGAACGAATTGGTCTGGAGACTGCGGACACCAAGACCGCGGGTCGTCATCGTACCGATATAGACACGCTCGCGCTGGTCCATGTTGGCACCAAGGTGGAACCACATGCTGGCACCGACAAACTGCCCCTGGGTGTCATTGCCGAAGCGGCCCGTGATCAGGTTCATGCCGTTGAACTGGGCATGGCTGGCAATCCGGTCGACTTCATCGATCAACTGCGAAACCTCGACCTGAATCATCATGCGGTCTTCGGGCGAATAGACACCGTTGGCGGCCTGGACAGAAAGCTCGCGAACACGCTGCATGACATCCTGACTCTGCTGAAGATAGCCTTCAGCCGTCTGGATCAGGGAAATGCCATCTTCGGCGTTTTTCGCTGCCCTTGAAAGGCCACGGATCTGGCTGCGCATCTTTTCTGAAACAGCAAGTCCCGAAGCATCGTCACCGGCGCGATTGATGCGCATGCCCGAAGAGAGCTTTTCGATGTTCTTGTCCGCGCTCATGCTGTTCATTTTGACGCTGCGGTTGGCAAAAATACTGCTGATGTTGTGGTTGATGATCATGTTTCACTCCTCCGTGAATGTTCTCCCCAGGCCTCCCTGCCTGGATGTGAGAGTACTTCCTGTGCTCAGTCGGCCGGGTTCAAAAGAGCCGCCTGAAGAATCTCCCCCTCCTCTTGTGATAATTTCCCGATACTGCTCAAGTTTTTTTGGAATCGTCCGACATTCTAGAGAGAAGAGGATGTTCCCCGCTCCCGTTCTTGCCAGTCTGTCTCCAGACTCATTATCGGCAGATTACAAAAAAACTTGAGTGCTTTCCTGCCTCTTTTTTTTGCATTTTTACTCCATGAAACCGGTCCTCTTCATTGTGGTGTTCCTGGCAGGAGCCCTCTTGTCCACTTGCGCATCGCCACCATCCCGGTCTGGTTTTTGGGGAACACCCTCCCGTCAGGAATTCCGGCGTCTGTTCCGGGAAGGGATGCAAGCAGGAAAGGACAGTGAGCCCACATGGAAGTCCATTGTTGCATGCATCCACATCCTTGAGCCGGCAACGGTCAAGGATCTCATGACACATGACGAACCAGCACTTTCCGTTCTCTTTCTGGCACGTCCCGATGCAGACTTGCACCGGATCATCTCCCGACAGCTCGATACCGCATCCCGATCATTCCATGCCGTGAATGCCGCGGCCGATCGGCTGGCACTCTCCGGCAACAGTTTCGGCGCCTGCCTGCACTATGCCGCCGCTGCCTGTATCAGCCAGCAAAAACGGGAACAAGAACTTTGTCTCACCCTGGCCGGGCATTACGCAGCCCGCCTTCCGGGTCCCGAACTCTCTGGAACCGCAACGGCCATCCTGCGGAGCATCAACCTCCGGCAACATCACCAGTAAACCGATACTTGATAAAACCCGTATTTGCTGATACCATAAAAAAAAGAAATTCCAAGGAGATCTGCATGAGAAGACCTGCATGTATCGGAATTGCCATTTTTCTCGGATTGCTGACCATCATGGTTGGATGTTCAGACAAGGGGACAAAACCGGACGGGAATGGCACCATCGAGGATGCCAAGAATCCCAGGATTGACAGCAATGGATTGACATTCTTCTATACTCCGGATGCCGGTGTGACACCCAGGAGTGTCTATCTGATGGGCAGTTTCAACGGTTGGACCCCGGATGATGCAGCAATGCAACTCAAAGCAGGGGCTGATGGTCGCTGGAGTGTGACGGTCCAGCTCGACAAGGGTCGTCACGAATACAAATTCGTCATCAATGGAAAACAATTGCCGGACAAGATTTCCCGTGAGATTGAAAATGACGGCTTCGGCGGCATCAAGTCCTATGTGACCGTCAAATAACTTTCGCATCTTTCAACAGCGGTTGTCCAAAGAGACAGCCGCTTTTTTTCGCTGGCGAAACCCAACAAAAAAATATATACTCTTGGTTGGGAGCATCCATACCAGCAAGGCAGGACCTGATACGTCATGGCAGAAAGCATGGAAATTACCAAGCGTGTTGAAGCACTCCGGGAGGGAGATGTTTTAGCCCGAAGTGTCACCTCCGGCGATGGCAGTCTGGTCCTTGAAAAGGGACTGCGACTGGACAGCATGATTATTGAGCGCATCCGGAACTCGGGGATGGCGGGCGTGCCAGTGCTTCAGATACTCGATGCACAACAATCTCAAGACGATTCTCAACGCAAGGTTCCTCAAAGCTTCACATTC
>DAIREN010000123.1:6305-8776 GCA_036795535.1 Spirochaetota bacterium | reverse complement strand
CAGCAGTTCACTTTCGAATAGCGTTTCGGCCACGAGTTCGCTGCTCTGGACACGAAGGCTTTCAGCGGCACCTTCAATGTCGTGCGCTACGCGAACATTTCTCCCGCTTGATTTTATGAAATGATATCACAAAACACGGGAGGACCTCTTCGATCACCTCCCGTGTTTTACGGTCCAGTCGGGAGTGCAGCCGGGAGCGGACCCGCCGCCTTTGTACGGAGTGCAGTCGCCAGGTCGACGTATTTCTTCTGTTGCATGACCGGAACGAGCAGGCGTAGTTGGCGGTCGCCGAGGTAGATCAGTGTTTGCCCGACCCGGAACCATGTTCCCGGCAGGTTTCTGTCGGTCGGAACAGCCCGTTCTATAAAACCAGTGGCAATATTCTTCTTTTGTAACAGTTGTGGGACTTCCTTCACCAAACGCTCTCGAACGCGGCCAAAGAGAGCCAGCCAATTATCGTCAATCGCCGTGAAGGCCTTGCGCAGCGTCGCATCAGCGAGCAAGGCCTGGTACCTGTCAGGATAACGCTCGCGGGCATGCTCGAGGGCAACCAGGATCCAGTAACGGAATTCGGCCCAGGAGCCGTACACGCCAGCGATCTCGGACAGCCAGGCTTTGATCGCGGCAGGATCTCCCGCCTTCCGGTCACGATAATATCCGAAGAGGTCATACGCGGTTCGCAACGACCAGTAATAGGCGTTGTACTCATCGATCAGGCCATGAATGCCGCTGTTCTGTGTCGACTGGGCGCCATTGGACGGGTAGACATAGGTGGCGAAACGCAAGGTGCGCAGATTGTGCGGAACCCTCGCCGCGATTTCTCCAGCCGCGGTGGCCTTTCCCATGAGCGAGACCAGCGTCGTATCACGGCCTGTATAGAAGGCGTAGTATCCGGGAATACGGATGTAGCCTGGCCGCTCCGGATCAGGCACCGCAATTTCTGTCACGCTTTTGTGGCGGGCGGCCAGTTGGGCCAGCGGGAAGCGGGTCGTGTAGCCATGCAATGTCTCGTGGACAGCAGTCGGCAGCGAGGCGACTTTTTCCGCCTCGGTCGTTCCGTTGATGAACGCCTTCCACGAACTGTTGCCACTGACCATCGTCGTCGTCGAACCGTCTGCATTGCGAGTCGTTTGGGTCGCATTGCCGTTCTTGGCAAGAATCGTCGTGCCTATCTTGATCGGGTCCGGCATCCGTTCAGAGCGGTGGATGATGTAATAAGATTCACGCCCGTACTGCCAGAGCCAGCCAAGCAACGGATCGGCCGGTCGGCCGGCATCGTCCTCGTCGTCGAAACCCCAGACAGCAGGCAGGGTGCCGGTCTTTCCGGCGTCAGTGGTCGGCCTTCCTCCACTTGTAATTCCGGCTGTAGTCTTGGCCGTGCCACTCTGGCAAGCACTTGCCATGACAAGCAACAGCCAGGAGAGGAACAGGTACAAAATTTTTCTGTTCATGCATATTCTCCGTATCATGATTTTCCAATTTACACCATATTGTCCAGTACTGTCACTCTTCATAGACACGGATGGCGCCGGTCCGGGCAGATACAGATCCGGGCTGCTATCATGAAACATTGGCCCTCTTTCCGCCATGGTCACATGCTTCAACCGGATTACGACAGCACGATTTCGCAATGCTCGCCCGCCTTGCGCCGGTAATCCTGCTGCAATCCCGGCTAAGATCCCGCAGGGATACTACCCATTTGCCTCAATTTTCCGCTGGCATGTGCTATGACCTTGATATTTTGGCGTCTCGGAAAAAGTCCCGCCTTGTCAGGCAGGACGCATCTCCAATCTTTTGACCAGAAGCAGATGCTCGTTACTTGATCAAACTTCTCATACGATTTGATACTCTTTGAACCTCAAGATCAAATGTGTACTCCATTGGCAAATTCGCAATTGCGTTTACCATCGCCGCTGAAGAGGTTTTCAGACGCTGGCGTACATTTTGAAACCGTGGATCACCGGCAAGATCCGGCTTCCTGCCAAGAAGTTGCGTACAATACCCCATTTTTTTGTGAAAAGTATCCATAAGCAATGGGTACACATCACAGAGCGTGTCGAGTGAGCGAACAATGTCTGTCGTGGATGTTGCATTCCTGAGATCCGATGTGACGGTCTCAAATGCCTTGCAAATTTCCTCTATTGAACGCACCACCTCCACGTACGCTGCTTCAATTTGTTGCACTGACGGATTGGTTTGCGCGTTAATGACTCCAAGTGGTACAGCCAGCAAGAACACAACAATGATTTTTGTAAACAGATGACGCATGATACCCGTCCCTTCCCGCTGCAACGATCCATGTCCTTTTGTGCAGCATGCAATATTTTTGTACTCATCTGTACGACGCATGTACATCATCGACCGCTTCTTTGGCATCCATGCCGAAGCGGCACGCCGGACATCCTGTCCTTTGACACGCTTCTTTGGCATCCATGCCGAAGCGGCACGCCGGACATCCTGTCCTTTGACAC
>DAIREN010000123.1:3845-6053 GCA_036795535.1 Spirochaetota bacterium | reverse complement strand
CACGTCCGCACCCCCTCCATGACGCCTACCGTAAAGACGCAATATCTTGCGTCTCAAAGAGACCATCCATGGCCTGAGGCTTTTCATCAAAAAAATCTTTTCAAACAATCGCTGAAACAGGGCATGTGGTATGTATTTCATCCCCTCCTTTCTGCAAAAGTATTTTTTCCATCTCTTCGAGCACCCATGGATCCGGCACTGTCCTGTGTAAAACCAGCCTGACGAAATTATCTGCAAGAATCTCGTCGGGATGGCTGATATAGGTGGTATTGCGACCGACCTTTTCCCATAAATCCGGAAATTTCTCGGGATAACACAGAATGGGGAATTTGCCCGCCATGACCGTCCTGGTTTTCTTGACTTTAACTTCAAGGAGTGTGTCAAAGACATATTGCAAGATCGTTTTTTCGCTTTGGGGATTGTATCGCTCACGGGGAAGGATGATCGACATAAACGTCTTCATTTTTCCACCAAACTCAAGTCTGACCAGATGATCATTGCGGTAGCCATCAGGATTGGACAAGCGGGCATGTTCGAGAATCGCCGGAAACTCAAGGGGAGGACATGGTTCATACTGGATGATCTTGTACAACCTGCTGCGCCGTTCATCATCATATCGTGATAACACATGAAAAAGTTCATGGATCATGACATAGGCCAATCTGTCATCATCAATATTTCTGAAAAACGTTGGCAAAATTACTGCCTGGCCGCGCGTATAGGCCGCGGTCACACCCTCTTCAGTTCCAGACGTCAGCATCAGCCAGATTTCTTGTGGCAAGGCACTGGCATACGGCTCAAGCTGCGGCCCGATTATGGCCATGATCCGATCGAGACGGCTGATGTCATCGGGCGCAAACTCGCATGCTTGCTCCGCAACAAAACGCATAAAGGCATCATGGCCCGGGTCGGCTGCAAGCTGACAGCGCACCATCCTGTCCACAGCCGACATACCCCTGGTATAGTCGTCAGTTTGTCCAAGAAAACGGCTTGTCGAATTCTTGTCAACGGCAGCGATGGTACAGGACGTACCAAGTGTCCAGGCCTTGCGTATTGTCATTGTTGTCATGTCAGGCTCCTTTCGTTGCAGACCATGTGCGTGCATCCATTGACCGGGTTGCATACGCCCATCATTTATGGCCTTGAACTCTGACCGGTTACAAATCCGTCATTGGATGATTGCTGTTTCTGCATTGATATACGCATTCAGGGTGAGAACTATTGCAGGAGTATGATGGTTTATTGCATATTTATCATGCGACTCCGGGAGTATTACATACTGTATTGTAAAACAGTGGTAAGACTACCCCTGCAGGGTTGTACTCCCGGCGAAGACCCCGCAGGGGTATTACGCAATAGCCAAAAATCTACGCACTGGCCTCTGTCGTTGTTCCCCTGTGCTCCCATGATACAACCGGATCACGACAGCACAATCTCGCAATACTCGCCCGCCTTGCGCCGGCTCCCCAAATCGGCAATCCGCGCCCGGATATCATCGTCCATCGTAAAATAGACGACCTGCCAGCCGAGGTCGAGCATCTTGCCCAGGGCCTTGACCAGCATCCCGCGCCGTTTCCAGTCCGACAACTGGAAGGCATCATCCAGCAGCAAAAAGAGAGCTTCTTCACCGGTGACAGCCGGGGCAATCCCCATCCTGATCCCGAGCAGGACCTGTTCGGCCGCCCCGCTTGACAGGCTTGAAAGCCCGAAGCTTTCCCTGGCATTACCCACAACCAGTTCGTCATCGTCGAAGGTCAGCCGGTTATAGCGCCCTGTCAGGGCGTGCACCATCTTTCCGACGCCGGCATCCTCCAGCCAGGACTCCACCCGCCGGTCTTCCTCATCCAGAAATTTTTGCAGCACGTCCGAAACGATGTGTCCGGCGGCCAGTCTGGCAAAGAGCTCGCGCACAGCCCTTTCTGCATCACGCCGCGACTCCTCAAGCAGGTTGGCTGCATCTTCATGCCTGGCCGGCAGTTTTTTTTGCAACAGCCGCATGGCTTCAAGCTGGACATTTTGCAAGACTTCTTCTTCGTTTTCGAGTTCTTCGCGGACAGACTCCAGTCTGGCGTTGATCTTTTGGACTACGCTCCCTGAATACTGCGTTCCGTTTGACTCTTCGAGCCAGTCTTCCTCGTCCACACCCAACCGCGCGAGCTCGAGCCCGATCTTGCGCACGTTTTCTTCGTGCTTTTCACGCTTGCTCCG
>DAIREN010000123.1:2389-3745 GCA_036795535.1 Spirochaetota bacterium | reverse complement strand
CACGCCGGCCACCCGGCTGACACTCATCCCGGCCAGGGCCAGCACGAGCAGGCCAATCGCCAGATAACCAGGCCAGGCGGGCGCGCGGACTTTGCCGGCCTGCCCCAGCTCGGCCCAATGTGTTTTGGCACTCCGTATCCAGGCCAGCCCGGCCTCGGCCGGCTGCACCTGCCGCACCCGTTTGGCAAGATCATCGGCCTGTGCCTTCATCGCCCGGTGTTCGTCGATGCGCTTTTCGATCCGGTCGAGCCGTCCTTTGTCGATGGCGTCCCGCTGCCCCTCTTCCTTGACCAGCTTTTTGGCCATCAGCCAGGCCTCATGCCGTTTGGCACCTTCCTGCGTCTCAAGCCGGGCCAGGAGGCTTTTTTCTTCCTTGCGCAGCTTGTCAATCCCGGTGCGCGACAGGGTAGCAAAAAATTCGTCAGTCAATTGCCTGATTTCTTCAAGCCGCTCACGGGCGAGGACGAGCTGCTTCATCAGCCCTCTCCGCTCACCCTCAAGCACACCATCCACAAAACTTGTGTACCCTGTCTCGTTGGGCAGTGAACCCTGTATCCTGTCCCAGACCTGATGGTCCGAGACCAGCCCCTTGACAAGGTCACGACTCACGCTGGTCCCGCCCCCGTCCAGGGAGGGATCCCCGGCACGGACGTAGAGCAAGCGATGGAGGTCGGCAGGCAGGCTTGTTCCTTTTTTTTGGAGAACAGCCTCAAGCCCTTTGGTAACCGCGAATTCCTCGCTACCGTTCGTCAATGTCAGGCGGAGCGTCCCCTCGAATTCGTCGCCCCGTCCACCCGTGCTGCGCCCTCGCCCCCGTTTTCCGCCCCCGAAGAGGACACGGACGAGATTTTCGAGTATTGTGGTCTTCCCCGTTTCGTTATGCCCGAAGACGAGTGTCAGGGGAGCGAACTGGTGTGCGAATTTCTGGATCGGGCCCGCGTTGAATAATTCGGCTTTTTTGATCATCAGTCCCATCTGTTATCCCTTCGCTCCATAGATGTGTGCCAGGCCGTACTCCCTGATCAAGTCCAGCATTTCTTTTTGATCACCCGGAAACTGGCCGTGATCCAGCATGAGCCCATCCAGTGCCTTTTCGAACTCGGCCGTCAACATCCTGAGACTGCTGTCCGTCTCGACAAACCTGAGTTCATCGCTCGTACACTCCACAAGAACAAGTGGCGTATCGGCAAACCATTTTTTGACGATGCCATCGGCTTCACTTCGGCGTGCAGTACAGCCTCGCAGGCTGACGCGCACATTGATCGGGCCAGTCTGCTCCCCGCTGGCCAGCTTCTGTTCCCAGTCCAAATAATGCTTTGCCAATCCCTGTTTGATCCGTTCAGGCTCGTTCCCGTC
>DAIREN010000123.1:0-2289 GCA_036795535.1 Spirochaetota bacterium | reverse complement strand
CTCTACAGCGTAACCCGCAGCAGCGATGGGACCAATCGCCATTACACCCGGAGTACTGTTTTGTAATTATTGCGGGCAAAAGTTCTGGCCAGCATGACTGCCTGTACACATCTTCAGGCACACCCCCTGGTGATCGTTGCGGCAAGATTGGCGATCTCGGAGAGTATCTCCTCGGGATGCGAAAAGCTGGCGGCCCAGGACGCTTCTTTGGCCATCAAGTGAAAATAATCCTGCGGGAATCTGTCAATATTGCAATAGATCAGCTTAACCCCCGCTTCGCGGCACTCGCGCATCGCGATCAGCGTATCCTCGAGAGCTTCGCGGCCGTCGTACGTAGGAGCACATGGCCGGCCATCACTGATCATGATGAAATACTTTTTCGCCGCTGACGCCTCGGCCAGAAGACCGGTCATATAGCGGATAAAATCTCCATCACGATTCGCCTGATCACTGGTCAGGCTGGATACGGCCTCGATTGTTTTCATCCGATAGACATTGGTACTTGTCATCGAATTGAATGCGTAGCAGTTCACGTTCTTCGTCAGCATTTGCATGGCCCGGCCAAAAATGAGCGCAAACGCCTTCTCGATATCAAGCACCGACACGCCACCAATTCTGGAATTTGTCGAACCAGATATATCAAGCCCAATCACAACTTCAATATCCAGCCGCTGCTCCGACTCAACCTCAAGATACTCACGCACACCCACCGTCTGGCCTGAGGCCAAAACCCCGATCAGTTCCTCAATACAGAGATCGCCGTCTACCGTGTTTAATGCAACAGAGTCAAACAAATCACTCAACAACCGGGCGAATTGTTCATAAACCCGTAGCGCCAGGGCATCCCAGCGATGCACCAGACTCATGAAACCACTGTCGATGTTTGAGACATCGAAAACCTGTATAGCCGAAAGTTTTGTCCGCGATTTTGTCCGGGCATCGACCGAATAGACCTTCTTCACAGCTTTCTTCCGGTCCAGGCGTTGCAACCGGGTCATCCGGTCATCCATGACCGGCTTGTCCATACCCAATCGCTGCGCCTCGCCAGCGAGATTGTCGACTCTTGTCCGCACGCCATCAGCGATGGTACCGTCCTGCGAATAATCGAAAATATTATTATTTTGGTCAATCAAATCAAGCATCCGCTCGCCTGCCAATTGTCCGAGGATTGTACCATGCCCGCTGGCATTGGTTACATCATCTTGGGCTTCCTGATCAGCACCCCCAGCCACGCCCTCGCCCCGGCCTGCATCATCCTCCGAAAGCGCTTTGCCACCATCAGACCGGGACCCAATCCGACCCGCCCCGGTTGTCGGCTGTTTTGGATCGCTGCTTCTGTCTCTGGACTTTCGCTGTTTGGCAAGTCGCGCCAGCACCTGGTTGTGCAGCTTTTCGGTCAAAAACCGCTCGGGATGCTCGTTGCATTCGCGATATAAATCCTCAAGCTCATTTTTCGTCTTCGGCGCAATGCCGGCATCGCTACTTCCGGCACCCATACCCACCAAAGCTCCAGCCAACTGTCTGGCGGCTTTCTGTACTTCCTTGTTTTCACGCATGGACCGTAAAAGCTCGTCCGGCCATTGGGCGATGATATCATAAATTTCACGGGCAATGACCATCGATGCGAGCGGATTGCAGATATCCATATTCCCGATCCGTTGGATGAAGTACTCGCAGAGAGCTTTCATGTTGCGGAACCGCCCGCAGTCGAAGGCAAGTGCATATTGTGTGTTCCATGCCTCAAGATACCAGCCCTTCGTCCGAAACGGAAGGTCATATCCATTTACACTGGCCATGAGCAGCCAGATAAGCTGGATCGCCGGGCTGCACGCGCTCCCGATATTCCGCAGCAGCAGGAACGAGTTGAGCGCAGCAAAGAGATTGGCTGCCTGCGGATGGCTGTCCAGTTGGATGACAACCCGTTCGATGCGGCTGTCCTCAACGACATTGTACAGCAGATGCAGCAGTTCAGGATATTCGACCCGTGCGATGATATCACGGTAATCAATCGAAAACGATCCAGCCAGGATGTGTCCGGCCTCATGTAGACCGAGTGCGACATAGGCCGCCAGATTGCGATTATCTTCAAGCGGCTCGCGCTTGTCGTGGAAGTACGAGACATGGCCGGGCAGGATGATTCGTGAACCGTCAGTCGCGGCTGTATCCACGGACTTGACGACCGGTACCATGCCAACGAGGGGGATGACAACCTCGCTGACATAACCAGCAGCCTGGTGGAAGGAGACACGATACCAAAAATCGGGAGTGACCGCCTCGGTGAGCCGCTCC
>DAIREN010000122.1:0-8977 GCA_036795535.1 Spirochaetota bacterium | reverse complement strand
AGACCTGACTCTGATGGACATCCGTCGCTTGTTCCGGAAAGGCATGTGTCAACAACCAGGCTCTCCCGTCGGAAGCCAATCCGGCCCGGATGGGCGCCCCTGTCAATCGGGCGCCGAGTGCCCAGACAAACCCGCCCGACCAGAGGACCACGGCATCCGGACGGCTCTGACGAAGCCGGGACATCCTCCGTACAATCCCGGCGTTCCCTTCGGGAAGGACCTCGACCTCGGCCTGATCCACAAGTCCGGAGAGAACATACACTCTGGCGGACAGACTGCCGGGCGCAAGCAGAAGAAAACGGGCATCCTCTCGGGATGCCCGCAATCGGGCGAGGGCCGGGAGTGTCATGATGGCATCTCCCAGACAGCGGGCCCCCGCAACAACAATCAATGGACAGCGATCACTCAATGGCCGACTTCTCCATGCCCATGGCAAAGAGGACAAACTGGGCAATGGCCTGGATCTCGCTCCGTGTCACCAACCCACGAACCGTCATGGAATTGTTGGCGTAGCGCGTCATCATGAAGATGCCACCATCCTGCGGCAACCCGGCAAGGAATCTCTCGATCGCGGCAATCCTTGGCCCGGGACCTTCGAGGCGTTTGACAAGAGCGACGGCTTCCTTGATCAATCCGGGAAGGGAAAGATACATCAAGCCGTTTTTGGAATGGGCACCCCAGGTTGCCGTCATCGTCCGCCAGGCTTCGGACGACCTGAAACCGGGAGTTCTCCCGTCCAGCATGGCGGCCAGCCTGTTTTTGGCATCCGTCCCCATCGCCCAATACTCGACACCGTTTTTACTGGCAACATGGCAGGTGAGGATCTCCCGCACCAAGCCGACCTGCTTTCGTGTATCCTCGCTGGTGTCGTCAGGATCGGTAAAATCAAGACGGATGGTATCGTAGGAAACACCGGCCAGAGTCCCGACAGAACGTTCATGGACCAGTCCAAAGCGCCCATCCTCCCCTTTGATTCGCCGGACAAACCGCAGGCCGTTGAGCCGCTGCACAAGCTTGATGTAGAGGGCTTGTGTCGACACGCCCACCTGTTTGACCGCTCCGACAACCGTAAAACCGGAAGCCTTGCTCGGAACAAGCGCCATGGCGTAGTCGTCTCCGTACAGACGTGCGGCATCCGTGAAAAACTCCTTGAGGATGGTGCCCAATTCGGGTTGGACCTCGTTGAACGTACTCATGACAGGCTCGACAAAGGGCAAGCTCGCCTGAAGATTCATGCGGGAACCAATAGCGAGATAGCTGTCTGCCGGCATCCGTGCCATCAGATCAGGGCTGCCAGTGGGCGTGGCCGCCATCAGTCTGGCCATCTTTCCACCAGCCGTGAGAGCAATGGCATAGCCCAGCTCCAACCCGCGCGATTCGAGGGAAACCGCATAGGTGATCCCCTTCATCTCCTGGAGCACATCGGCGTAGATGCGCAATATCGAGCGCATCATCTTTCCCTCGGTGCCCCCTCGGGTATCATGCATCTCGACGGCTTTCTGGATCTCGTCTTTGAAGAGAGCCATATCCATATAGAAGGAAACCTGTGCCCCGGGCACAAGGGTGACCGGTTTTTTGGGCCCGCGGACAAACTTGTCCATGATGCTCGCCTCGGTGGCAATCAGGGCATACCTGTCCCGATACTGCAGCTTGGCATTGCCGAGCGGGATCTTCGAGAGGACAAAGCTGGCAAAGAGATTCTGGTCACTGACAGGCACCATGAGAACGCCGCCGCTCATCTTTTGTCCGTCGTAGAGGACGAAGACAGCCAGCGGTTTGTTGAGGTCGATTCCGGGGAAGCCGTCCTGCCCGAAAATCCCGCCGGAAATCTTTTTGGAAAGGTCACCAGGAGAGAGCCCAAGCCCGAAGGAGATGGCGTATCTCTCGATTTCGGCGATCAGAGCCGGGATTCTGTCGATCTGGATGAATACGGCACAATCCCGGGTGATGGATTGTTGCGGAAGAGCCGACGAAAGCGGTACGGCGGTATACACGACAAGAAGCAGAAGGAGCATGATCTTTTTCATCGCTGGATATCCTTTCTCTTGAAAACCAGACCGGCCAGGCTCTGGTTTGCTCTTGATCAATCACGAAAAAGTATACACCACACACGGAAAAAAGCTCATGGAGCCTTCGGCAATCGGTTGAACTCAGAGAGAGCCCAGCCGGAACTCCCGCAGTCTGAAGGCATGAATGATGGCATCCACGGCTTCCGCTCCGGCTTGATAGTCATAGCCACCCTCGAATCCGGTATCAGCCAGTTCGTGAAACAGATCGGAAACAAGGTTGCAGAGGAATCCGCTTTCCTTGATGTATTCCTTGCAGAGCCGCTCCCGCTCGCGTTCTCCGCTGGTCAGCCGGGCCAGGGCCAGGGCCAGATCATCCAGCGCTCGCGGATACCCGCCACTCCTGGACGGTTCGAGCCGGGTCCGGGCCCGTTCTGCCACGGCCGCCGCCAGTCTCGCAGCATCTGTTCCGGGAGGAAGCAAACGGACGCCGGGAATGGCGCGCCCCCATTCCGCCTCGAATTCCCTGAGCGCACCGGCCAGGCGGCGTGTCTCTTCATCGGCCCGGTCCGAAAATTCGAGAGGCGCCCAGGCGCTGATCCGTTGCGCGAATTCCTCGAGCATCCGGTCGGCATTGGACGGACCTGAGGGTGGAGGCGGCGGCGCGAATTTCTCTTCAGCCTTTTTTTCGAGGTCCTTGAGAATCCGGACCTCGGTGGCTAAAAAGTGTTCGACGGGCAGACGCTCCCGCAGGGCCTGCATATAGCGCTCATCCACCCGGGCGTAATTGAACATGGCCGGGCTGTATCTCGCCGCCAGTTTGTCGTACTGCTGCCGGAGTTTCTCCCTGGCCGCCCTGATCTCGTTGTCCGAAAGTCCCATACAGGCAGTCTACCGTGAAAGCGTTCCCGGGGCAAGCAAAGAACTGCACGGGACGGCCCGGATCCGTCAAACCCGGCCGGGTTCTCGGTGCGGAGAGCCAGGGTCCCCTGCCCAAAATTTCCGCATTCGTGACTATATTTATTTGATGAACACGAGACTCTCCATAAATACGACTTCCCGCGACCAGATGCTGGACCTGACCGCCGAGATTCAGCGACTTGTGACTGGCTCCGGGGTCGATCGCGGTTTCTGCTACCTCTTCAATCCCCATACGACCGCGGCTCTCACGATCAACGAGAATGCCGACCCCGATGTGATGCGGGACATCCTCGCCGGACTCGACCGAACCATCCCCTGGAAGGGTGACTACCGGCATGGCGAGGGAAACTCGGCAGCCCATATCAAGGCCAGCCTTTTCGGTCCCTCCCTGCAGATCATGGTCGAACACGGGCGACTGGTGCTTGGAACCTGGCAAGGGGTCTATTTCTGCGAGTTCGACGGCCCCCGCCAGCGCCATCTCGAGGTCAGGGTCTATCCGGTCTCCTGATCTGTCCCGAAAAATTCCGTTTCCGCTCCCCTACCACCCGGTGTATACTCGATCAACTGGAGCAAGAGTCCACCTTGGAGGCCAATGTGCCCGAACATGAAGGCCAAAAGCCAGTCGTGCCCGAACCCGGGCGGCCACCGGTCAATGAGCAGGCAGCACCCATCCCGGACGAGAATACCGAGCCGCTCCAGACAGAGGCTCCCATTTCGGTTGTCAAACTGGCCTTTGGACACCCCGAGGTCTCGGTCTTTGGTCTTCTGGCGATTTTTTTCAACAGGGCCCGCTACCAGGTTCTGCGAACGGACACCGTGGTCAACTTCGAAGCCAGGCTCTTCGATGTCAACCCGGGCATGCCATGGCAGGGCTTTGAGCGGACGATCATCGACCAGCTCACCCGACAGCACCTCAATTTCAGGCTGACCAACGAATTGCGTGCCAAGCTGGACGAACACATCAACTACCGGAAGTTCGAGGAATTCTCCGCCCTTCTCAGGACACATGACCACGAGCGCCTGACCCTCTTTCTCCGGGCCTTTTTGGAAAAACTCTACGGAGTCCCGGGATTCCGTACAGTCCTCTTTCTCGAAGAAATCTTCGAAGATGACTTCGAAAGCCGCGCCCCGGACGAAGAAGTCACCCCTGTCGCACCCGAGGGGGAGGAGGAAAGCGCATCCAGCGGAATGCCTTTCAGCCCGGCCACCCCGATCCTCTCCCCGGTTTTCGGAACGGTTGTTGCGGAACTCGAGGTCGGGGATTCGATCTGGGTCCGGCCCCAAAATCCGGACGCTCCGGATAGAAAGGCGCTCTCGGAGGAGGCCGTCATCCGCAGCATCACCCACGATGACAGCACAGGCTTTACGATCTTCGCGGAACTCGGGCCGGGCCGGATTGTACGCCTGATCGAAACGGAAAACGTCCGCTACCGGACCAAAAAACCCGACCAGCGCAGCGGTATGGCCCGGCTTTTGGGAATTTTCGGGAATTCCTGGATCCTGCTCTTCCTCCTGATCTTTGCCATGATCCTGTTCATCATCAACATCTGACCCTCGGATGGCCGGCTGTTCACCAAAACCCTGACCATACAATATCAATATATTGTATGGCATCCTGATACTTACCCACAAAATGTTGACTTCAGCCGGATCATGTTGCTATCTTCTGTGAGCCGTGAGTGACGCCCAAAAAGGGGATGTCCGACGGCGGGCAAACACAGACACAGGAGAGTGGGCATGCTTGAGATGGAAACGGGAGTGCACAAGGTCGTCCGGCGCAGCGGGGAGGTCTGTCCGTTTGACGCGACCAAGATCTCGTCCGCGATCACACGGGCGGGCGAGGCATCCGGCGAATTCGGACCAGCCACGGCCCAAGCACTCACCATCCGCGTTCTCTCCGTGCTGGAACAGGTCTATGCGGAAGGGGCCATCCCCAATGTTGAAGAGATCCAGGACATTGTGGAGGAGGTCCTCCTCGCGTCCTCGTACCGGAAAACCGCCAAGGCCTACATCATCTACCGGGAACAGCACGCCAGGATGCGCGAGATGCTGGCCCAAAACAAAGTGGATCTGGTTGATGCCTATCTGACGCGCGAGGACTGGCAGGTCAACGAGAACAGCAATATGAGTTTCTCGCTCCAAGGGTTGAACAACTATATCTCGTCGGAGATCAGCAAGAACTACTGGTTGCACAGCATCTACCCCGAAACTATCCGGCACGCCCACAGTGAGGGAGACATCCACCTGCATGACCTCGGATCCCTCTCGGCCTATTGTGTCGGTTGGGACCTCTATGACCTCCTCCGTGAGGGATTCAGGGGCGTGTCCGGAAAGATCGAGGCCGGTCCCGCCAGGCATTTCCGGAGTGCTCTCGGGCAGATCGTGAATTTCTTTTACACCCTGCAGGGTGAGGCCGCCGGGGCGCAGGCTTTTGCCAACTTCGACACCCTCCTCGCCCCCTTTATCCGGTATGACAAACTGGGATATGACGAGGTCAAGCAGGCGATGCAGGAATTCATGTTCAATGTCAACGTCCCGACCCGGGTCGGATTCCAGACACCCTTCACTAACATCACCCTCGATCTGACCGTGCCCTCCTACTACCGCGACCAGGGCGTGCTCCGGGGTGGTGTTGTCCAAAACGAGACCTATGGCGAATTCCAGCGCGAGATGGATATGCTCAATACGGCCTTCCTCGAAGTCATGTCCGGCGGGGATGCCCGTGGTCGCGTCTTTACCTTTCCCATCCCGACCTACAACATCAGCCCGGATTTTGACTTCGACAATCCGCACATCGCCAAACTCTGGGAAGTAACCGCAAAATACGGGATCCCCTATTTTGCGAATTTTGTCAATTCGGACATGAAGCCCGAGGATGCCCGCTCGATGTGCTGCCGGTTGCGGATCGACAACCGGGAGTTGAACCGCAAGGGTGGCGGCCTTTTCGGGGCAGCCCCCCTGACCGGTTCGATCGGAGTCGTGACCATCAACCTCCCGCGACTGGGATACAAAGCCGGAACCTGCGAGGAGTTTTTGCAGCTCCTGGACGAGCAGATGCACCTCGCCAGCGAGAGTCTGGAGATCAAGCGCAAGATCCTCGAGCAGTTTACCACAAACCGGCTCTACCCCTACATGCAGTACTACCTCCGGAGTGTCTTCGCCCGCTTCGGCAACTACTGGCAGAACCATTTTTCCACGATCGGGATCGTGGGGATGAACGAAGCCTGTCTGAATCTCCTGGGAACGGATGTCGGCTCAGCAGAGGGTCGGGAATTCGCCACTCTGGTCATGGATCACATGCGGGAGCGGCTGGTGCGGTTCCAGGAATCGACAGGACACAACTACAACCTCGAGGCAACGCCAGCCGAAGGGACGAGTTACCGGCTCGCCCTCCTGGATACGCAGCGCTGCCCTGGGATCATCACGGCCTCCCATGATTCGGGAACCCCGTTTTACACAAACTCGAGCCAACTCCCGGTGAATTACACGGACGACCTGTTCGAGCTTCTCGATCTTCAAGACGGTCTGCAAAAGCGGTACACGGGCGGGACAGTGGTCCACCTCTTCACCGGCGAGCGCCTGCATGACACCGAGGCGGTCAAGGCACTGGTCAAAACGGTCTCTTCACGCTATCACCTCCCCTATTTCTCGATCACCCCGACCTTCAGTGTCTGTCCGGAGCACGGCTATCTCGCCGGAGAGCACCACCATTGCCCGGAATGTGCAAGCGAATGCGAGATCTATTCCCGTGTCGTCGGGTACCTGCGCCCGGTCAACCAATGGAACAAGGGGAAACAGCTCGAATTCGGGATGCGGCGCATGCTCACGCTGGAGAAAACGGCCAGAACACTCGGGAGGGAGGCGGCAGTCGTCCGCTGAATCCCGCCCACCCTGCCTGACGGAAGCGATGGAACGATTCAGGCTCCTGTTGGAAGATTCCGCACCACTCTTGCGGAGGGCTGCCCAAGGAGGGCCCATGAACATCGCCGGTCTGGTCCGTTCCTCCCTGATCGACTTTCCCGGTCTGGTTTCGGCCGTGATCTTTACCCCGGGCTGCAATTTCCGCTGCCCCTGGTGCCATAACGCCGAGCTGGCTCGCGCACCCGTCGACCCGCCGCCGACCTGCCCCATGGATTCGGTCCTCGCCTTTCTTGAATCACGCCGCGGGAAGTTGGGCGGGGTGGTCATCTCCGGTGGCGAGCCGACCCTGCAAGCGGCACTCGAGGGATTCTGTGCCACACTCCGCTCGATGGACTTTGCGGTCAAACTGGACACTAATGGAACAAACCCTGATCTCCTCGACAGACTGCTCGACCGGGGGCTCGTGACCTCTGTGGCCATGGATGTCAAAGGGCCGCCGGAGCACTACGTGGCCATGACCGGAATCCCGAAGGTTCCCCTGGACAGGATCGAGCGCTCGATGGCGATCCTCAAAGACCGGGCGACAGGTCCGGTCGGGTCCATCCAGGCCGAGTTCCGCACCACTATTATGGAACCGATGTTTGATGAACAATGTCTGCTCGGGATGGCGGACTGGATCCCGAAGGGAATCCGCTGGAGATTGCAGGGATTCACCGCACAGCACGGGATGCTGGAGCCACTGTTTGCGGGACAGGAACCGACAGCGGAACGGCTGGCCGGCCTGCAAGCGCTGGTGGATGCCGCGCGTTCATCCCGGTGAAGATCCCGCAGGGATATTGCAAAATTGCTTCATTTGTAAGCAATGCTTCCCTTGACAGGGCCGGTTCGACACGATATCGTTCTCCAATCCACCACACAGGGAGGTTGGCCATGCCAGACCGCAATTCCATCATCCAGAGTGCTTCGGCTGACCGCCTGGCCAAGCTGATCACGGCGCGCATGGAGCCCGGTGCGGACAAGGATGCGATTGACCGGCGGATCTGGGACCTCTTCGGGGAAACCTGGTGCATCATGTTTACCGACCTCTCCGGTTTCTCCCGCAACGTCGCCCGTTTCGGCATCATCCATTTTTTACAGACGATCCAGGAGTCCGAACGCCTCCTCGTTCCGGTCATCTCCGAGCATGACGGGATCCTCCTCAAAACCGAAGGGGACAGCATGCTTGTCATCTTCCGCACCGCACAGCGCGGACTGGAATGCGCACTCGCCATGCAGCACCTTCTCGAACCCTATAACGCCGCAAAGGCACCCGAGGAGCAGGTCCTCCTCTGCATCGGCCTTGGGTCTGGGCCCGTCCTCAAGATCGGGGACAGTGATGTCTTCGGGACCGAGGTGAATGCCGCCAGTAAACTCGGCGAGGATACCGCCCGTGCCCGCGAGATCCTCGTCACCGGTTCCGTCGAGGAAGCCTGCCGGAACACCCCGGGGTGCTCCTTCGAGCCGATCGACGAAATTCCCCCGGGCGCCGAACGGGCTTTCCGCGTTCTCTACTCATGAACACGCCCTCCCGGGATCCTTTCTCCCCCTGACTAGCATCTCCGTCGCCGGAGACGCTCGTGCTCCCGCCGAACCAGGCCCGCCCGGCGAAAAGGGTTCCGGACGCCGTACCCTGAAAAACCGGAAAAAACGGCCGGATCTTCCCGGAACTCACGTTCCCCGGACGAATTGGCTCTCTTGATTTTTCCATCCCGGACTGTGTACAATTCAAGTCGCAGGACATACCAGGGGAGCGAGTCGTGAGTCTCGAAAAAAATATCGAAAAAATCATCGATTCGATGCCCAGCCTGCCGATCACGGTGGCCAAGATCATCGAGATCACCAAAAATCCGCAATCCACCCCCAGCGATCTCAACAAGGTGATCACCCTCGATCCGGTTCTCACTGCCAAAGTCCTCAAACTCGTCAACTCGGCCTATTACAGTCTCTCCAACCAGATCACGAGCATCGTCAAGGCAATCATCCTCCTTGGGATCAATACGATCAAAAATCTTTCGATCAGCACGGCCGTTCTGGGAACGATGCGCAAAAAAACCGGAACGACGGCTCTTAATATGGATGGCTTCTGGCGGCATTGTCTGGCCGTCGGCGTCACCGCCCGGGATATCGCTGCCCGGATCGGTGTCGATCCC
>DAIREN010000121.1:0-9045 GCA_036795535.1 Spirochaetota bacterium | reverse complement strand
GCAACGAAGGAGTAGAGCAGTACCACGCCCAGAGAGGCCAGAACTCCCCGGATCACGCTCAGGCGCGCTCCGACGTACCCCGTGGCCATCGAGAGGAGGAGAATGAGAAGGATCGTCAGCCACTCGTCGTATGCTTCGATGACGTAATCGGATGCGAGGATGTTTTCCATCGCGGTCGAGTAGAGGTAGACCCCTCCGTCCGTATTGCTGAAAGGATTGGGCCGGATATCCTTGAGGCCCGGTGCATCCGTTCCCAGAAAGACGATCTTGTTTTTGAAATATTCTGGGCGGACATTGGTAAAGGACTCGGGTTCGATTGATGCGTTGATGACATCGGAGGCCAAAAAGAAATTGTGCTTGCGTGCGTTGTAGAGTTTGCGGAACGGTCCGTGGAATTTCAGGCTGAGGTTGCCCGCCCGGTCGAGGGGGATGGATCGGAGGATTCCGCCGGTCCCGACGAGATCCATTCGGCCGTGGTAGACCCGGATTTCCCGGATGTCGAGTGTATGCTTCATGCCGGCCAGTGTCAGGTCGAGAAAGCCCGTTCCGTAATGGTCAAAGGCCAGGCGTTTGCGCCGGGCGATACTGTCCGGGTCGGCCTGGAGGTGGACATTTCCCAATGCGGCAATATGGGACAGGTATTCTTCGTAGGGATAGGCCTCGAGAAGACTGTAGCGGGCCAAGGGTGCGCCTTCTTCCATGATTTTGACGGGGATGGAAAAGCGCTTGATCGCCTCAGCCCGCAGGACTTGCGCCGAACGGTTCGAGGCGATCAAGCGGTTGCCCCGCCCGGAATCCGTTACGGGTTGGCTGAACTGGGCGCTGAAAACGGCCGTCCGCGAGTTTGAGATGGCGTCCACAAGTTTCCGGTCGTCTTCCACGCCTCGAGAGGAGAACTCGGTAAAGAGCAGGTCAAAGACGACCGTTCTGGCACCGGCCTGTTCCAGGTAGTTGACGATCCTGGCCCATGCCTCACGCGGCCAGGGCCAGGTGATGTCGTTCCCCTCGAGGGAGGCCAGACAGGCTTGGGTGACATTGATATGCACGGTGTTCGTTCCCGGGGTGCCGGTGGTCCAATGGATGCGCCGAAAATCGGCCAGGGATGTCTCAAATCCGGAAAAGAAACCGGCCAGGAAGAGCAGGCTGACCAGGACGCCGACGATCAGGCCGGCGGTCACACCCTGCAGGGCTCTCGCGTGCTTTTTTCGTGCGGATGGTTTTTTCGGGGACGATGCTTGTTCCGGCATGGTGTTCTCCTCGGATACACAGATTTTCATGACATGATGCTCTTGTGAGTCGGTGCGGTCATGGTGTTCATCCGGACTTGGTCCGGAAAGGGAAAACCGGCCAGACAGCAGAAGGCAGGGCAGGCGGGTATCATTTTTTCTTTCCTGCGGGTTGCTTCGGACGGGCCGCTTTTTTTGCCAGGGCAGCGGCGCCGCTCTGGGCAATCAGGATCGTGGCTATCTCGTTGATTTCGTCCTTTGCGTCGAGCTGTCGGATGGTCAGTTGTTTGACGGTTTCTTTGGTCAGGGAGAGGGTGTTGTAGATCGTAGCATCAAACGGTGCGGGAGCGCCTCCCGCAAAGATCCCGAATCCGGCCAGTTCTGTTCCGTAATGCGCAAGGTGGATCAGGGAGACAAAACGTTTCATGTCCGGGTCGGCGCAGGCGGCGGGCGAATGATGGAAAGCAACCGCTTCAACGAGACTGGCCGGCATACCCCACTGGGTCGCGACATCACGCCCGATCGCCGGATGTCCCCATTCCCCCAAGGATGCCGTTTCGGCTTCGACATAGGATTTGCCTGAAGCGACACCCTCAAGGACCCGCTGAAACATCTCGGGGAAGAATGATTCGAGAATGATCATTCCGAAATCGTGGAAGAGTGCTGCCAGATAGAGGTCTCGTGTCTCTTCCTCCGAAAATCCGCCCTCGGCTTCGGCGAATTCCTTGGCGGTCCTGGCTGTTGCCAGGGAGTGTTTCCAGAAACGGGCGCGGTCAAATTTGACTTTCCCTGGTTGACGGAACGAGTCGATGAAGGCCGTCGCTATCAGGAGGTTCCGTGTCAGCGTATACCCCAACAGGGCTGCCGCTTCGGATATGCTCGCGATCGGATCGGGATAGGCATAGTAGATCGCATTGACGACCTTGAGGAGCTTGGCGTCGAGATCTTCGTTGGACGCCAGGAGTTTTTGGAGTTCATATCCTGCCGAATCGGATGCTTCATCAATCGCGTTTATGCTTGAGACAAGCTGGGGAAGAGCCGGAATGTGCTCAACCGCAGCGAGGAGGGCGTTTTTATCAAAATCGGACATGGTCTTTCCTTGGCAGGTTGAAGGGGAAACAGTCCCACCGGGACTGTTTTGCATCATAGCATTTGGCGAGTCTGTCTGCAAGCGCATCTCGCCGGATTGACAGTATATTTTCGTGCAACATGAAGGGTTTGAAGGAGGTTGTGATGGGGAATCCTGCACACGGTGATGATGCCAGTCTGGTCGTTGTGGACCAGGTCCTTCCGATAAAACTCCCTCTTGTGCCTCTGTTTTCGCGACCGCTCTTCCCCGAGATGCTCAGTCCGATGATGATCACCGACAAACGCTCGATCGAAACGATCGATTATGCGCTGGCCCATGGCGGGTATGTCGGTTTCATCCTTGTCCGTGATCCGGACAAGGAGCCGGGTGACAGGGGAAATCTGCACGATGTCGGCTCCGTGGCCAGGATCCTCAAGCGGGTCCACCTTCCGGATGGCGGGATCAATATTTTTGTGAATGCCGTCAAGCGTTTTCGTCTGCGGAAATTGATTGCGGATGAAGGTTCGATGCTTCTCGCGGCCGTAACGTACGAACAGGAAGAGGAAACCGGGGACGACGAGACCAAGGCCTTGACCAGGGCGATTTTCTCACTCGTCAAGGAGATCACCGAAAACAACCCCTTCTTTACCGAAGAAGTCCGGATGACCCTGGTCAACGTCAAGAACCCGGCCAGACTCGCCGATTTTATCGCGTCCATCCTGAACATCTCCCGGGAGGAGCAACAGACTGTTCTCGAGTCCTGTGTCCTCAAGGAGCGTCTGGCCCTGGTCCTCAAGCTCCTGACACGTGAAAAAGACCTCCTCGAGCTGCAACACAAGATTCAGGACCAGATCAACGAGAAAATCTCCAAGCAACAGAGAGAGTTCTTCCTCAAGGAGCAGCTCAAGGCCATCCGTCAGGAATTGGGGATGGAGGTCGACGAGAAGACCGGGGATATTGCCCGTTTCCGGGAGCGGCTGACAGCGCTTGCGCTCGAGGGCGAGGCGGGGGAGAAGCTCGAAGCCGAGATCAACAAACTTTCGGCGACCGACCAGCATTCCCCGGAATATACGGTCATCCGCAACTATCTCGAGACGGCGCTTGCCCTTCCCTGGAAAGAACTGACGGACGACAGGATCGACCTGGAGAAAGCCGGCAAGCTCCTTTCGGCGGAGCACTTCGGGCTGGATGAGGTCAAGAAGAGGATTCTCGAATTCCTTGCGGTCCAGGTATTGAAAAAAGACGCGGCCGGTTCGATTCTTTGCCTTGTCGGTCCTCCCGGTGTGGGAAAGACTTCCTTGGGAAAGGCGATCGCTGCTTCAATGAACCGCAAATTCTTCAGGTTCTCCCTTGGCGGGATGCGGGATGAGGCGGAGATCAAGGGCCATCGCCGGACCTATATCGGGGCCATGCCCGGCAAGATCATCGAGGCCCTCAAGATCACCAAGACGGCCAACCCGGTTCTCATGCTCGACGAGATCGACAAGCTGGGGCAGTCCTATCAGGGCGATCCCTCTTCGGCCCTGCTCGAGGTCTTGGATCCCGAGCAGAATGCCAGTTTCAGGGACCACTATCTCGATCTTCCTTTTGATCTCTCGCGGGTCTTTTTCATCACGACGGCCAATACGCTCGACACGATTCCCGGGCCACTTCTGGACCGGATGGAGGTGATCCGTCTTTCGGGGTACATCTCCGAGGACAAGGCGCAGATCGCCTCGCGCTATCTGATTCCGCGGGCGCTTGAGGCCAACGGCCTTCCCAAAGGACATGTTTCCATCGGAAAATCCGTTCTGGTCGAAATCGCCAATGGCTGGGCGCGCGAGGCCGGGGTGCGCAATCTCGAAAAACGCATCAACCGGATCATGCGCAAGCTCGCCTGGGAGTACGTCTCAGAAGGAAAGACCGATCCGGTCACGATCACGAGTGCCGACCTCAAGGAGTATCTCGGGGAACCGGTCTTCCGTGAGGAAAAGGCCCGCAAGCTGGATCAGCCCGGCCTGGCCCTCGGGCTGGCCTGGACCTCCATGGGGGGTGATGTCCTGACCATCGAGTGCATTGCCAATCCCGGCAATGCCGGACTCAAACTGACGGGAAAACTCGGCGAGGTGATGAGCGAGTCGGCCACGATCGCCTTTTCGTACACGCGACATCTGGCGGTCAGCCAGGGTGTCGACCCGGCCTGGTTTGAAACAAACAGTCTCCATCTCCATGTTCCGGAGGGTGCCACGCCCAAGGACGGGCCTTCGGCCGGGATCACCATGGCCAGCGCCATGCTCTCCCTTGTCAGCGGACAGAAGATTCGGGGACACTTGGCCATGACCGGGGAGCTCTCCCTTGTGGGCGATGTGCTTCCGATTGGCGGACTCAAGGAAAAGGTGATCGCGGCCAAACGCAGCGGGATCCGTGAGGTCATCATTCCCTGGGCCAATGAGGCCCAGCTTGTCGAGATTCCCGAGCATGTGCGGCGCGGGATCGTCTTCTATCCCGTCCGGCGGATGGATGAGGTCAAGGCGATCATTTTTGCCCGAGGCAACGATCCCGTCCTGACCGATCTGGCATGGAAACCTGAAGGAACCCAAGGCTCGTGAGGCTGGTGCTGATCATGCCTGTTTTACCGTATATTATGAAGATCGCTTCCGATCTGGAGTTGCACGCATGAAAAAAATAGAAAAGAGTCCACTGGACCCCTTTGTCAAGTGGTTCTTCCCCAAACTTCTCCCGTATGTGCCACAGCGGATGACAGCCAATGTCATTTCCAGCCTGGGCGTGGTGCTGTGTTTCCTGTCAGCGCTCTGTCTTGTGTTCTCGTATCTCAGCCCTCTTCTCTACCTGGTCGCAGCCCTGCTTTTTCTGTTGACCTGGGTGACGGACACTATGGACGGGATCGTGGCCCGGGCCCGGGGACAGCAGTCCAAGGTCGGACATTACCTCGATCACTTTGGTGATTCCTGGAATATCGTCTTTATCGGGTTTGGCCTCTTTTTGACCAATGGTTCGCATCTCGTGATCGGGCTGGCCTGTGCTGTCGTGTACCTGATGTTCCACGTGGACGGGCATATCAAGGTGACGATTACGGATACACTCGAGCTTCCGGCCTTTGGGCCGACCGAGATCCGTTTTGTGATTGCCGGAGTCATGATCGCGGCCGCTTTCATCGATCCCGGCCAGCCGTGGACCTGGTTCCCCGAGATGAGTGGCACAGACGGCTGGTTGACGACGGCCCTCGGGTTTGATCGCGGGATGACCTTTATCGATACGGCCGGATTTTTCGCCGCCGTCGGTGGTGGCATGGGTCTCCTTGCCGAGACAGTGACCATGCTTGTGCGCTTCTCCCGTGTGGATGCGCAGGGGAAATTGGAAGTCAGGCAGGCTGGGGCCCAAGGCGGCGCCCAACGAGGAGCGCGGGCTTCAACCCGGACTGGACAGGGCTCTGGAGCAACCGGAAAAGCCCCCGGGAAGAGTGTGAAGAAAACCTCCAGCGCAAAAGGAAAGAAACCATGATCAAAGAAGCCGTGATTCTTGCTGCCGGGCAGGGAACCCGGATCCGTGTCATCTCGGGCGACAGGCCGAAGCCTCTGGTCGAGGTCGGTGGCCGGACCCTTCTGGATATCGGGGTCGAGAATCTTCTCGCCTCCGGAATCGAAACAATCGTGCTTGTGGTCGGGTACGAGCACCAGCAGGTCCGGGATCATGTGGCCGGGCGGCCCTGGCGAGACAAGATCGTGTTTGTCCAGAACGATGAATGGAAAAAAGAGAACGGGCTTTCCGTGTACGCATCCCGGACCGCGATTACGGGCGAACATTTTTTTGTCCAGATGGTCGACCACATCTTCGATCCCGGGATCTACGCGAAGGCCATGCAGGCACCTATGGCGGACGGGGCTTCCTATCTCTGCATCGACAGGGATATCCCGGCCGTGCATGATCTGGATGATGCCACCAAGCTCGTGGTTGAGCCGGATACATCGATCTCGTCCATTGCCAAAATGCTTCCGGAGTTCAACGCCGTGGATACCGGGCTGTTTGTGATGTCCCGGACGATCTTTGATTTCTTCGAGAAAGCGATCGCCGGGGGGAGAAACACCATCTCCCACTCCGTCCAGGATGCCGGCCGGGCAGGCTCATTTTTTACCATCGATGTGACCGGGAGTTCCTGGATCGATGTCGATACCGAAGAGGCCTGGCACGAAGCGGTCCGGCGCCACTCCGGGTCATGAGCGGGGAATGATCCGCTGGCCGGGCCGGGGGTAGCGGATCCTCGGGTGCGTACTCGTTTTGTCACGTTTGAGGTGTGTTCCCCAAAAGACTGTTGCTGAATCGTGTTGCGCGAGCCAGTCGACCAGTTCCGGCTCGGAGATATGGACCGGGACGTTGTCGTCCGATTCACCGTTGAGATCGATCAGGACATCTTCCGGTGCCCGTTCGAGGATGTCGGTGACCCCGGGACACCAGAGGGTATCGGGGATGTAGGCGAAGAAGGCCTTGCCGGCGCATTCCGTCACAAAGCCCCAGGTCGGGGAGAAGTGGTCCATCCGGGCGCAAGTGCTGGTACACCCCGGGATCAGGGGAACGGCCAGACCATCCCCGGTTTCGGTGAAGTTCACACAGCGCTCCATCCACTTCATGGCCGGCATCTCGCCAAAGGCCATGTCCATCAGTTTTTTTGCGTGTGCGCCGATTCCTGGTGGGCCGATCACCACCAGTTCACCGTGCTTGTCGTAGCGGACATCATCCATGAAACGCTGAAGCAGAAAAAACGGCAGTCCGAAAATATGGTCTGCGTGGACGTGGGAGATGAAGATCGTATTGATGGATTGTGGATCAATGGCATTCCTGCGCAGGGAGGGCATGATGTCGGGAGGCGCTTCGACAAGAATGGACCGGTTGATCAGGAATCCATTATAGGGTAATCCATCGCTTACGGCTCCGCCGTTGCCCAGTATGAGGATTTCCTGCATTCGACCGTCCATGGCTGACTCTTGCTGCAGTATGCCGGACGGATGGCTGTCTGTCAATACCCGTCCCGGCCGGTTTGGTCAGCGCCCGCGGACCACTTCGGGCCAGAGGATCTTGTGCAACTGGAGATTGAGACGGATCTCGAGACCGCTGGCAAGAATCGACTCGGCCAGCCAGGCCGGCTGGACAGCCGGGGCTGCTGGCGAGAAAAAGACCTCAAAGCGGCGATCGAGATGGTGCTGGCGGACAAACTCGCAGGCCCAGGGAAAGTCGCTTTCGGCGGCGATGACAAATTTGAAGAGATCGTGATGCCGGCGGGCGAGGCGGACATTTTCGAAATTCATGATCCCGCTCATTCCGCTGGCCGGAGTCTTGACATCGATCACCGCGACGAGTTTGTCGGGAAGATTGTCGACGGGGAGGGACCCGTTGGTCTCCATCGAGACGTCATGCCCGTCGGCAATCAGGGCAGCGGCGAGGGCCAGCAAGGGCTCGCGCTGGAGGAGGGGCTCTCCACCGGTCAGGCAGATCCGCTTGGTCGGTCCCGCGGCGCGGATCCGGCTCCGGATGCTGTCCAGGTCCAGTTCTTCTCCGCCGGTCCAGGCCCAGGCTGTATCGCAATAGAGGCAGCGGAGATTGCATCCGGCCAGCCGGACAAAGACCGTTGGCCAGCCCGCACTGGTCGCCTCACCCTGGAGGGACCGGAAGATTTCGGCGATACGGAGGGTCATGGTTCGGAATAGCAGGCAGTGGAACCATCGGTCTCTTCGACTGTCACGCTGTCCATGATCGCGACATAGCCGGAATGCGCAAGACGCTGCCGGATTGCGTGGAAGATCCAGGCGGAAATATTTTCGGCCGTCGGATTGTGGATGGCAAAGTGGGGATGGTTGTTGACGTCCGTGTGGTCAAGCTCGGCACAGACCTCGCGCAACATGCGCCGCAAGTCGCCAAAGTCGACCAGCATCCCGTCCGAGTCAAGACTCTCTCCGCGGACCGTGGCGGTGACGCGCCAGTTGTGGCCGTGCTGGTTCTCGCACTTGCCCCGGTATTCACGAAGATGGTGTGCTGCAGAAAACCCCGCACTGGCTGTAATTTTGTACATTCTCCAAAAATAGTACGGGTTTCTCCCGGGGAAAAATAAAAACTCGCCTGCGGCGTTTTTTGGTGAACAGCCTCAGACCGGATCAAGGGACGTCGAGACAGATCAGACAGATGTCATCGTCAAAGTCCTCGCCACCGTGGAAGCTGATCAGGGAGTCCGTCATGCGCAGGATGAAACTGGAGCCGGGTTCCTGTCCATGGCGCTCGATGACGTCATGGATCCTTGTTTCGCCAAAGGCCGACAGGAGATTGCCCGCCGCTGTCGATTCGACAAGCCCGTCGGTATAGAGAAGGAGCTTTGATCCCGGGGAGAGGCAGGTTTCACACTCGCAGTACCCCCGCCGGCGGATCTTGAGTTCCGCGTTTTCGAGAACGGCCAGGGGCAGACTCTTGAAGGAACCTGTCAAAAGATCCGCCTCGCGTTTTCCTGGGACGATGACAAAGGGCTCGTTGTGGCCAGCGTTGGTATAGCGGAAGGTGTGGTCGATCCGGTCGTAGATTCCGTAAAAAGCGGTGACGAAATTCCCGTTTGTCTGCGAGATCAAAAAATCATTGAGGTAGTGGAGGAGAGCTGCCGTATCCCGCAGGCGGGGGGCCATCTGGAGGACCGCGCTTTTGATCATCGAGGTGATGAAGGCTGCGGGAACGCCGTGTCCGGAGACATCACTCAAAAAGATTCCGGTGGTCCGG
>DAIREN010000120.1:0-9077 GCA_036795535.1 Spirochaetota bacterium | reverse complement strand
TTATGCAAGCGGTAACATAACACTCGATAATGTATAGAGATAAAAATCATGGATCCGGCAGGAAATATTCAGCATGGCACGGAATATGCTATTATAACGAGTGTGTTGCCCCTCTCTTGTGAGGCCGGGACCGGGCGTTGCCCTCCCGGTCTCTTTTTGTCTTTATCGATGAATTGCACTATCTTGAAAATACCCTGTAGGGAGTACGTGACTGGAGGTCCGCAGTATGATTGGCAGCAAGATGCTTGACGCGATTAACGAACAGATTCACCGTGAGTTGTATTCGGAATATCTCTACCTCGCCATGGCAGCCTGGTTTCGCACCGAAGGCCTGGATGGTTTTGGTCATTTTTTCGAGAAACAAGCCCAGGAAGAGCATGCGCACGCCATGAAGTTTTACCACCATGTTTTTGAGAGGGGCGGGCGTGTGGTTCTCAAGGCCATCGAGGCTCCACCGGCAGATTTTACGGGTGTCGAAGCCGTGATTGAGCAGTCTCTCGAGCATGAGCGGTTTGTGACCCGCTCCATCCATGACCTGGTCGACCTGGCAGCGGCGGAAAAGGATCATGCCAGCTCGAGCTTCCTGACCTGGTACGTCGATGAACAGGTCGAGGAAGAGGCGCATATGGAGGAGATTCTGACCAAGATCAAGATGATCAAGGGGAATCCCCAGGGACTTCTCATGATGGACGGGAAGCTCGGCGCTCGCTCCTGATTGAAGAGTTCGAGACCGGTTTGGATGTTCTGGCACAGGGAGTCATTCCTGTGCTTTTTTTATATTCACCGGCCGAGGCAGGAGCTCTGCTCGACGGTCCCGCAGGCAGGATGTATTGTAGAAGACGGTCCACATGGAAGTGTGGGATGGTCATACTCCGGATTGTACCGGGCATCCGGGTTGGTCCCCAGCGTCCCTGAAAGATTTTGCTGTTTTTCGGTTCACGCTGCAAAATTTGCGGGGGGTGGGCCGTTCTGATATGATAAAGATGTGAAAAGGCTGGAGGAAGATGATGCGTGGAATACTGCTCCCGATGGGGTTGCTGGCGTGTTTCCTGATGGTGGGTTGTCGCAGTGAGGGGGAGAGTGCTCTCGCCGAGGGGAATACCCTCTTGAACAGTACGGATCCGGCGGATTGGGAGCGGGCAGCGGAAGCCTTTGAACGATCGATCGAGACCGAAGTCAAGGCGCGCAGCCAACTTGTCCGGGCATGGTCCAAGGTCGGTGTCCGCAAGATGAACGAAGCCGATAAAATGACAGTCAAACGCGAGGATGAGATGCAGATCCATCTGATCGGCGGGACAGCCAAGCGGATCGGCATGATGGCGGCCGAATACGAATTGTATACCGCAGCGATCAGCAATCTTCAGCTTGCCGCCCGGGCACTCCCGAATGACAAGATGACCTGGTATTACCTCGGACTCTCCTGGGGGCAGATCTCCCGGGGACAACCCGACGGCCCCCGGGCCACGGAATACCTCGAAAAATCGGACGATGCCTTCAAGCGGGCCATCAAGCTGGACGCTGATTTCCGGAATGCCCTCTACGGGAGGGGAATCGTTTTGATCATCAAAAAAGACACGGATGAGGCCGAACGGGTCTTGCAGCACCTTGTCAGTCTTGAACCGAAGGAGGCGCGCGGATATTTTGCCCTCGGTCGGGTCTATTATGACAGGAAGGAATACCAGAAGGCGGAGAATGTCTATCATCTCCTGCGCGAGATGATTCCCGAAAAATCTCCCAAGCGTGGCCTGATCGAAGAGAATCTCCGCAAACTCGAAATCATGCCGAAGGTGCGGCCATGACGAGATGCGAGCGTTTGGCATTGGCCCTCCTCTTCGGTCCGGGCTCGTCTTCCGCGGCGCTCCTTCTGTCGGCAGATCCGGACTGGAATCCGTTCGTGATGGAGGAGGCCGGAATGGCGCGGGCATCTCTGCCAGCCATGCGACGGATCATGCGGAAAATCTTCTGTGAGGGAGAAGCGGCACTTGAGCGGGCCCGGGCCATCGAGGAGCGTTCGGCCAGGCTCGGGTTGCAGATTCTTCTGCCGGGAGATCCGGACTGGCCGGTTCAGTGCAATGCGCTCTATGCTCCGCCTCTGGCGCTCTATCTTCGGGGGGACGCCTCGATTCTCACGAAACGCAGTACAACAATGATCGGAACCCGCCAGCCGACGGCGAGGGCACTCTTGCTGGCCTGCGACCTGGCGGCCATTCTCGCAAAAAGTGGAACACCGGTTCTCTCCGGTGGTGCGTTCGGGATCGATGCGGCCGCACATGCCGGCGCCCTGGATGCGGGCGGAAAGACAATCGCCGTTCTTGCTGGTGGGCTCGACAGGCTCCATCCCCGGGAGCATGCCCTCCTCTTCGGAAGAATCGCCGAACGGGGGGCCCTGGTCTCGGAATCGCCACCCGGGACACCGGCACAAGGCTGGCGGTTTCCCGTTCGCAACAGGCTGATGGCTGCCCTGGGTTCCGAACTGATCCTCGTCCAGGCGCCCCTGCGGTCGGGGACGCACAGTACCGTGGTCGAGGCATTGGCACTGGGGCGTGAGGTCCGGGTCTGTCCCTGGTCTCCGGAGTGTGTCGAGGGCGCAGGGTGCATGCAGCTTGCCGGGATGGGGGCTGAACTGATCGTGACCGGGCGGGAACTCTCAGATCAGGTGGACGGGGAGATGGCGCAGATTGAATCGCGTGGTGATGAAGTCTTGTGCGCGGTACACGCGGCCATCCTGCAGGGATTTGCCACGACGGACGATCTGGTTGCCTTGACCGGGCTGCCAGTCGAGACCGTCATGACGCAATGCATGCGCCTTGAACTCGAGGACCGGATCCGGCGCTATGGCACCCTCGGGTACGGTCCGGGAAAAGCCGCCTGAAAAAAAATCTTTCACGCAACACATATAAATGTAGATTTTCACGAAATGACCCCCATCAGACCTGTCGATGGCGGAGAGGCAACACGGAACAAAGGCGGACCAGATGGCAGTACGTACTGACAAGGCGGAGCGGAAGATTCTTGTTATTGTCGAGTCGCCCACAAAGGCCAACACAATCAGCAAGAGTCTGGGCAAGGAGTACATTGTCGAGGCCAGCATGGGACATGTCATCGATCTCCCCAAAAGCCGGATGGCGGTCAATGTCGAGAATGGATTCGAGCCGGATTACATTACGGTGCGCGGTCGGGGGAAGGTCCTCAACACCCTCAAGCGTCTTGCGGGCAAGTCCAAAGAAGTCTTGCTGGCGGCTGACGAAGACCGCGAGGGAGAGGCCATCTCGTTCCATTTGATGAACGAGTTGACAAAAAAATATCCGGGTCTTCCGATCAACAGGATCGTGTTTCACGAGATTACCCCGGATGTGATCCGGGAAGCGGCCATGCATCCCGTCGGAATCAATATGCCCAAAGTGATGGCCCAAAAGGCGAGACGTGTGCTGGACAGGCTGGTCGGATACAATATCAGTCCGATCCTCTGGGAAAAGGTCAAAAAGGGTCTTTCCGCCGGCCGTGTCCAGAGTGTCGCACTGCGCATGATCTGCGAACGTGAAAAAACGATCACCGAATTTGTTCCGGCCGAATACTGGCGGGTCAAGCTCGGGTTGAGTGCCGGGAAACATGCTGTGGTGGCGGAACTCTCCCGGATACGGGGAGAGAAGGCGGAAGTGACCAGCCGCCAGGCGGTTGACAGTATTCTCGATGCCGTCCGCGGAAAAGCCTTTTCTTGTACGAATGTCCGGACAGGAAAGAGTACCCGCCGTCCGACTCCGCCGTTCACCACCAGCAAGATGCAGCAGGATGCGGCCAACAAGCTGGGGTTTACCTCGGACCGGACCATGAGGATCGCCCAGCAGTTGTACGAAGGAATCGAGCTTCCGGGCGGTCCGGTCGGTCTGATCACCTATATGCGTACCGATTCCACGCGTGTGTCCGACCTTGCGATCGAGCAGGTCCGGCGCTATATCGACGAGAAATACGGTGCGGATACCCTTCCGGAAATCCCTGTCAGCTATGCCAATAAAAAGGGGAGCCAAAACGCTCACGAGGCGATCCGGCCGACGGACGTTTTCCGGCATCCGGATTCGATCAAGGAGCATCTCTCCAGGGATCAGTACCGCCTGTACAAGCTGGTCTGGTCCAAATTTCTTGCATCCCAGATGCGGCCAGCCGAGCTCGAGACGACAACCATCGAGATCACGAACGGGGAGTATCTCTTTACCGTTTCCGGTTCCCGTGTGGTTGTGCAGGGGTACCAGAAGGTGTACAGCGAGGAGAGTGAGGAGGAGGCCCGGACGCCCAAGGTTCCCAAGATTGCAGTCGGCGATGCCTTGACGCTGACGGATGATACCCTCTCGACCCAGCACTTCACCCAGCCACCACCGCGCTACACCGATGCCAGCATCATCAAGGCTCTTGACGAGACCGGAATCGGCCGGCCGAGTACCTTTGCTTCGATCGTGACGACGCTCATCAAACGGTATTACATCGTCCGTCAGACCAAGCAGCTCGTTCCGTCCGAACTCGGGACCTTGATCAACGGATTGCTGGTTGCTAATTTCCCGAAACTGATCGATGTCGATTTTACGGCATCCATGGAAGAACAACTGGACGAGATCGAGGACGAGCGGCTCGAATGGAAGGCGCTTTTGGGCGAGTTCTACAAGGATTTCCTTCCGATGCTCGATACGGCCCGCCAGGAAATCCAGTCAATGAAGAATGTCTTTGACGAAGTGACCGACCACACCTGCGAGAAGTGCGGAAAACCGATGGTCAAGAAGCTCGGGCGGTTCGGGTATTTTCTGGCATGTTCCGGGTTTCCGGAGTGCCGGAGTACCCAGCCGATTCCCCTCGCGAAATGCCCCATGCCGGATTGCGGTGGAAATATCGTTGCCAAAAAGGGACGCAGGGGTCGGATGTTCTATGGGTGCTCCAACTATAAAGAAGATGGAACGGGCTGCGGATTCGTCTCCTGGGACAAGCCGGCGTCCAAGCCCTGCCCGAAGTGCGGGAAGCTTTTGGTTGAGCGCCGGACAAAAGAGTCCGGATTTGTGTTGGTCTGCCATGATGAGGCATGCGGGTACAGCGAAAAGGCGGAGTGATGGATTCGGGCGTCGCAGACTACCTCGTGTGGCTTGAGGCTTCGCGCAATCTTGGTCATGCGTCCATTGAGGCCTATCGGAAGGATCTGGAGGGGTTCTCTGCCTTTCTGGAGAGCGAGGGCGTCGGCCATCCGGTCGCCATCGATGTCCGGTTTGTCCGGGCCTGGCTCCACAATCTGCATGGACACGGGTTTTCAAGAACGTCGGTGGCGCGAAAGCTCTCCTCACTCCGCGGGTATCTCGACTGGCTTTGCCGGCGCGGGGTCTTGCCGTCAAATCCGGCTGCGCTTGTCTCGACCCCTAAGCGCGGGACCCGTCTGCCGCGACATCTCCATGAAAACGAGATCCTGCCGCTGGTTGACGAACTCTCCGCGCTGGAAGACCCGTCCGGACGACAGGATGCAGCCCTCTGCATCCTTCTCTATTCGACAGGAATGCGTGTTTCGGAACTCTGCAGCCTTGAGACGGGGGACATCCAGCCCTATGACGATACCATCAAGGTCACCGGAAAGGGCCGCAAGGAGCGGGTGATCCCGGTCGGGATGGCGGCGCGCAAGGCCGTTTCACGCTGGCTGGAGGTCAGGGGCAAGGCCGGAAGGAATGCACCGCTCTTTGTCAATGCACGGGGAACAGCGATGCAACCACGAAGTGTCCGCTATCGCCTGGCGAGACTGGTCATCCGGATGGCGCAAGCCCGCCATATCTCGCCCCACATGCTGCGCCATTCGTTTGCCACGCACCTTCTGGACCATGGAGCCGACCTGCGGAGTGTGCAGGAGCTTTTGGGGCATGCCTCCCTCTCGACAACCCAGATCTATACACACCTTTCAAAGCAACGGCTTCGTGAGGTCTATGATGCCTGTCATCCTCACGCCAAAAAAGATGGAGAAGACTGATGGAATCGATACACGCGACAACGATCATCTGTGTCCGCAAGAGCGGGCGGGTTGTGATGGCCGGGGACGGTCAGGTGACCGCCGGAAGCACCATCATGAAGGCCAAGGCCAAAAAGGTGCGCACGATGTATGGCGGACGGATTCTGGCCGGTTTTGCCGGGAGTGCTGCCGATGCCTTCACCCTGTTTGAACTCTTCGAGAAGAAGGTCGAGGAGTTCCACGGCGATCTTGCCAGAGCGGCAGTGGAACTGGCGAGGTATTGGCGGTCGGACAAGGCCCTGCGGACCCTGGATGCGATGATGCTTGTGGCCGACAGCAAGCGGACTTTTTTGCTTTCGGGCAACGGGGATGTGATCGAACCGGATACCGGGGTGATCGGAATCGGATCGGGTGGCTCCTATGCCTATGCCGCAGCCCGGGCACTGCATGATGCCACCGATCTTGATGCCCCGGCCATTGCCCGGAAAGCGATGGGAATCGCATCCGAGATCTGCATCTACACCAACGCCAACATCACGATTGAGGAGCTGGCATGAACAGCAATCCTTTGATAACGGGGATGACGCCCCAGGAAATCGTCAGTGAACTCGACAAATACATCATGGGGCAGGATGACGCAAAACGTGCCGTGGCAGTCGCCGTCCGGAACCGCTCTCGCCGGATGGCGGTCGATCCTGCCATGCGGGACGAGATCCTCCCAAAAAATATCCTGATGGTCGGACCAACCGGCGTCGGGAAGACGGAGATCGCCCGCCGGATGGCACAACTCGTCAAGGCACCTTTCATCAAGGTCGAGGCGACAAAGTATACCGAGGTGGGGTATGTCGGGCGTGATGTCGAATCCATGATCCGGGATCTTGTGACGAGTGCCGTCAATATGGTCCGGCGTGAGCAGGTCGAGACAAACAGGGTCCAGGCCGAGAAACTGGCCGAAGAAGCCCTCCTCCAAATCCTTCTGCCTTCGCCTCCGGGAATCCAGCCGGATCCGTCTCAAGACCCGGCTCAAGACGGGAGTGATCCCCTGGCGCATGCCAGGGAGAAGATGCGCGCCAAGCTCAGATCCGGTGAACTGGATGAACGGATTGTCGAAATCAATCTTGTCCAGCCGCAAGGGAGTGCGGAGATCTTTGTGGGGAGCGGCGTCGAGGAGATCGATGTCGGCCTGCAGAACATGATCAGCTCGATGCTTCCCCAAAAGTCCAAGCTGCGCCGTGTTGCAGTCCGCGAGGCCAAAGGCCTCCTGATCCAGCAGGAGGCCGAGAAGATGCTGGATATGGACAGTGTTGCGTCGGAAGCCGTCCGTCGGGTCGAACAGAACGGGGTCGTGTTTATCGACGAGATCGACAAGATCTCGGGACGGGAGAGCGGGCATGGCCCGGACGTCTCACGGGAAGGTGTCCAGCGGGATATCCTCCCCATCGTCGAGGGAAGTACTGTCAATACCCGGTTCGGACCGGTCCGGACCGATCACATTCTCTTCATTGCGGCCGGCGCCTTCCATGTCTCCCGTCCGGATGACCTGATTCCGGAGTTGCAGGGACGGTTCCCGATCAGGGTCACCCTCCAGTCCCTGCGCCATGAGGATTTCAAACGGATTCTGACCAAACCGAAGAACGCTTTGATCAAGCAATACGAGGCCTTGCTCGCAACCGAGGGGGTGCATCTCAAGTTCGAGGCGGCCGCGATTGACGAGCTGGCCCGGGTCGCCGAAGAGTGCAACCGAGTTTCGGAAAACATCGGTGCGCGCCGTCTGCACACTCTTCTTGAACAGCTCCTCTCGGAGATCCTCTATTCTGCTTCGGAGAAAGCCGGAGAGAAGATTGTGGTCACCCGGGAGTATCTCAAGCAGCGGCTTCATGATACGGTCCGGGTCAACGATCTCGGAGGCTACATCCTGTGAAGTCCCTCCACCTCATGATCATTCTCGCAGTCTGGGCCGGGTGTACGGCCCACAGGGACGGCCTCCGTCAGGGAACGACGGATACCTGGTCCGCAGAGAGCCGGGGATTCGAGCTGACCATTCCGTCCACGGCCCGGTTTACCGGATCATCGGTTCAGCCCTATACTCTCTCCATCCATGACGGGAAGACCGGAATCCGGGCCGCACTGGAAATCCTGGATGCAGGGAAAGATTGCACGGCCATTCTCGAAGAGCGGATCGGCGCGATCAAGGGGGCATCCATCCTCGGGCGGGGCCAAATGATGATGTGGGGAAGGGCCGGGGTTATTGCCCGGGTGACTGCTCCCGCCGGGCGGATCCTGTTGACAGTGATCAATCTGCGTCAGCAGATCTGTGTCTTGACGCTGGAACAGGCGGCCAATGGTCTGGATGATGATGCTGCCCTGGATGCGGCCCAGGGATTTTTGGATGCCCTGCTCAATGGAATGCGCTTTTCGTAATGCCCCCTGTCCGAGCGAATCTGACCCCGGCCGATCTTCTGATCGTGCTTGTACCGTTGGCCCTGGCGGTCTTTCTCTTTTTCCGGGAGACTGGCGATGGTCCTTCTGCTGTCCGGATCACGACACCACAAGGTGTCTGGCGCTACACTCTCCCGGCGGCCATGGGACTCCGCTTTGAAGGCTCTGCCGGGGAGTTTTTGGTGGAGATCAAGGGCGGCCAGGTTTCCATCCGCGAGACGCATTGTCCTGACAGACTCTGTCAGGAGATGGGCCCGCTCGAGAAAAGCGGGGCGGTCATGATCTGCGTTCCCCAAAAAATCGAGGTCCGTCTCGAGGGTGGCGATCCGGAGGTGGATGCCGTATGCAGATGAGGGAGATCGCAGCCTTGACGGCACTGGCCTCGGCACTCTCGCTGGCCGAGCGGCTTCTGCCCGGACCCCTTCCCTGGATCAAGCCCGGGCTGGCAAATATCGTGACCCTGGCCATTGCCCTGCGGGGAGAATATCGGGCAGTGCTTTTTGTCACGGTCTTCAGGAGTTTTGCCGCAGCCCTGGCATGGGGCGGGCTCTTTTCACCGACACACATCTTCTCGCTCTCGGGGGGGATCGCCGCGGCCGGGGTGACGATTCTCCTCTGCCGGCTTGTCCCGTCCCTTGTCAGTCTGGTCGGGATTTCGGTCGCGGCCGCAGTG
>DAIREN010000119.1:0-9101 GCA_036795535.1 Spirochaetota bacterium | reverse complement strand
AATGTGAGGCAACGCATCTGACCTTCGGTTACCTTTTTCAATGATGCAACGCGGGCCGAATCGCCGGCCCGGAAGGAAGACCCCGCAGGCCAGATTGGAAAGGATGGCCACAATCTGGTACAGGAAGAGGAAGGACATGGTCAGACTGGCCGCCACCCCGACCGCACCAAAGAGGTTCCGGCCGGCCAGCTCGTGCGGACCGATCCCCATGATGCTGATCGGGAGAACCTTGACGATTCCGAGGATCGGGACAAAGACGATCACCCAGAGCGGTTCAACCGCCCCGGGAGAACCGGTCAGGGCCGCCAGGGTGATGAAGGCCACACCCATCTTGACCGCCTGATTCGTCAATCCCCACCCCAAGGCCCGGAGAAAGGCCCCCGGAGTCCGGCGGTAACAGTAAAACGTCCTCAAGAAGTGGAACCCGGCCCTCCTGAGACGGGCGACCGGGAGGCGTTGTACCAGATGCATGGTCAGGTGACGGGCGTACCGGGACATGACGAAAAGCCAGAAGAGCAGCATCACTCCGGCAAAAACAGCATAGAGAAGCATGACCGGGACCAGGTTGGACGGCTCCCGGGCGATGAAGAACGGAAGGGCGATCAATCCGATCATGATCAGGCAGACCAGGCCAAAAACCCTGTCCACCAGAATCGAGGCCAGGACCCGCCCCTTGCGCACCTTTTCGTTATAGGCCACATCGAACATCCGCACGATATCGCCACCCACGCTGGAGAGGAGTAAGTTGTTGAAAAACTGGCCCGTGTAGTAATAGACAACGCAGCGCGAGAAGGACATCTCCAGTCGCTGGGCCCGCAGAAAGACGCGCCACTGCATGACCCCCAAAAGATGGCTGGCAAGCATGACCAGACTGGCCGCCCCTGCCAGCAGGACCGAAGCGTCTCCGAGCTGGCGAGCCACATCGTCAAAATTGATTCCGGCGAGAACAAAATAGACCAGCCCGCCCGAAACAGCGAGCTTGAGAAGAAGAAGCGCGATCGATCGGATACGGTGATGCACCTATTCCCCCTGTCTTGCAACGACAAGCCGCCTGTCAACGCTGGACGATATTTCCGACCCAGATTCCGGCGAGCCTGTTGTCGATAGTCACATCAAAAATGACATGTTCGGCGATCCGGAGATGCAGCATCTCGCTGGGTGGTGCATCGGTGTACCAAAGATGCATCAGCGAGAAATCCGGCAGCACCTTGATCTGGCTGATCGTGTCCACAATCAGGTAGCTGTCGGTGAACCGTACCGAAGCAGCAAAGGCCTCCGGCATGGCGAGATCTGGATCGACAGTGACATCGGCCGGAGAGTAATTGACCTCGATGTCGACCGCCTGCATCAAATCACCAAGTGCGATGCAGACCCGGCCGGTATTGATGAATTCGCCCGAGTATTCGTTTTCTTCGGTGAGACTGACGATCAGGAGACTGCTGTCCCTGTCCCAGACGATCAACGGGACCGGAAGGGTCTTTGCCCGTTCAAAAATGACCTCGGGCAGTTGCGAGCGTTCCATGCATCCCCCTGTCGGTGTTCCGCAAAAAGGTAGCCAAAAGTTCGTACCACGGCAAGCAGGCGCCGACGGCTTTTCTGTTTGATGAACACCCTCGCGCCCACGCAAAGCGTATCGATCGACGGGTTCTCTGCAGGCCGAGTCCTCCGTCCAAGCTGGCTTCCCCGCAGAGATGGTTGCGTTGGCGATGGAGTGGCCCTGTCTCTTTCAGCCCGTTGATCTTCGCAGATGGTTTGCCTGCCATCGGCCGGTGAGACAACCGTTTTTGTGCATCCCGGATTCCGGCCTCTTGGCAAACGGCCAGTAACGGTGTAGGATGGAAGAACCTTGACAAGAAGGGGCTCCTTCCCATGCCCGAGAGCACCGCACCCAACCAGGCCTATGTCCGTCAGCGCGAACGCTGGATGGCCCTGCGCAACAAACGGGGTGGCCATCCCCCGAAGGTCCGCCTGGGCCTGCGAAAAAAGCTCTTTTTCCTGATCGTTGCCCTGATCTCCGGACTCCTGGCCGTTGTCTACACGATGACGCTCTCCGACGAAGAACGGGTGCTGCGCCGGGAACTGAAGATTCGTGGAGGCACCGTGGCCCGCAATCTCGCGGACTCCATCTACAACAGTTACGCCAACCTCGTCCAGGACCGGATGGCCAAAGCCGACGACCCCTTCGTGTTCAATCCCGATGAACCCTCCGGCTTTGAGCCCTTGGCCTTCTCGGACGCCATGAAGAAGGCCGGTGAACAACAGGACTTCGTTGCCGGGTACGCCATCGATCCCTGGAACCGGGCCTTCGTCCATTCGGCCCGCAAAGGCTATCTCTATCCCCTCCCGACACCGGACGGAATCTTCGATTTCAAGGCGATCTACCCCGTCAAACTGGCCCTTATGGCCCGGATCGAGCGGGAGGGACTTCCGGTACAAGACGTCACCGGTCCGGATCTCCAGCAGAAACTCTGTTCATCCATCCCAGTCGGGACCAATGCCGGCCTGCTTCTCGAGCCGGTCAGGGAAAAACTCAAGGTCTATTTGGTTTCCGTCAGCAATACCCTCTTTCTCCAGACGGTGTCGGAGACAGGAGCCGCAAGACGCATCCCCCTCGCCATCGCGACCAGCAACCTCCCCGCGCTGGCCGGCCTGGCGCTGACCATCCTCCGCGAGGAATATGATGAATCCGTCCTGCTCCTGATGAATACCGCCAATGAACTCCGGCGCATCAGACGGCAGGTCACGGCCATGGCCGACAAGGATCGACTTGCCGCCGTCTTTTCGGGACTGGAGAGATTGGTCGAACGGGGAACCCTCTTCAGGAACGCCCTGAGCGGAGGACTCATCTCGCAATACTCCAACGCCATCAGTGAAATCTCGGACGGAGCGGCCCGCACCAACGCCCAACGCATCCTGAGCCAGGCGGGAACCGCGGAGCGCCGCTTTGAACCCTTTGTCCAGGTCTACCAACCCTCCGCGAGTGGCGAGACCCTGCTCTACATCAACTATCCGATGTGCGAAACCGACAAGTATTTTTCAACCTACCGTGGTGAAGTCCATCTCCTCCTCTCGCAGACAGGAATCACCTATACCATCAATTACGCCAAGGAAAAACTCCAGCTGGCGGCCCTCCTCGCCATTGCGGCAGGAACCTTTTTCACACTCGTCATGGCCTTTTTCATCACAAGCCCGATCAAAAAGTTGATGGGCGCCATGCGCAGGGTCGGGGTGGGCGATCTCGAGCAGATCGTTCTCGTCCGTGTCAAAGACGAGATCGGGGTTCTCTCCGAACACTTCAACGAGATGACCGAAGGCTTGCGCGAAAAGGAGAAGATCCGCAGCGCGATGAACAAGGCCGTTTCCAAGGAAATCGCCGAAGTCATGCTCTCCGGAGAACTCAAACTGGGCGGTGACAAAAAAATAGTCACGGTCCTGTTCTCTGACATCCGGGGGTTTACAACAATCTCGGAAGCGCACACACCGGAAGAGGTGGTCGAGCTTCTCAACGAGTATCTGACCCTGATGACCAATATTGTCGAAAAGCACCGGGGGAATGTGGACAAATTCGTCGGTGACGAGATCATGGCCCTCTGGGGTGCTCCCAAGTCCTACGGCAATGACGCCATCGCCGCGGTCAAGGCTGCCCTCGAAATGATGGAGGTCCTGGACCGCTTTAACGCTGAGCGCAGGGCCAAGAACCTGATCGGAATCGATATCGGAATCGGATTGAACACGGGGGACGTCATTGCCGCCAACATGGGATCCGAGAACCGGATGAACTATACCGTCATCGGGGACAACGTCAACCTCGGAGCCCGCCTTGAGGGGACAAACAAGATGTACAAGACCCATATCATCATCAGCGAAAATACCCTGCGCGAGGTCAAAGACTACATCTACTACCGCGAGCTGGACCTGATCCGGGTCAAGGGCAAAAACGAGCCGGTCTCGATTTACGAGGTTGTGGCCCTGACTCCCGCGGGCGAGGCTGTCCAGACGACGAGGGAGTGAAGGATTTCCCTCGTACCAGCCCGATTTGACCCGCGGCCCACGATCATGTATAATGACCATATCGACATGGCCATGAGGGGCTGAACATGAATGAATACGGTGCGGCGGAATTCAAGGCACGTTGCCTGAAGATCATTGATGACGTTGCAAGCAACGGGACACAGGTTATTGTCACCAAGCGCGGCAAACCGCTGGTCCGCATCATGGCCGTGCATGAAATTCCGGACAGAACCGCTTTCGGACTGCTGGCCGGTTCCGTATCCACGACGGCGACTGACGATCTTCTCTCGACCGGCGAGGCCTGGTATACCGATGACTGAATCCGTCTGGCTGTTGGACACCCATATCTGGATCAGGATCCTGAACGGCGATGAAGCACTGCGTCTTCCCTTATTCCAGAAACAGCTGCAAAAGCACGCGCTCGCGGGGAACCTGCGGATAGCGGCGATCAGTCTTTGGGAAACAGCCATGCTCGTCGCCAAGGACCGGCTAAAGCTGACAACAGAAGCCGAAACCTGGTTGAGCACGGCCGTGACCATGCCCGGCCTGTCGGTGATCCCGATCGATCCGGCTATCGCCGTCGAGAGCTGTTCCCTGCCCGGTGATTTCCATGGTGACCCCGCCGACCGCCTGATCGTCGCCAGTGCCCGCCTCATCGACGCCACGCTGATCACGCTTGATCGACAAATTCTCGACTGGGCAAAATCAGGCTGGCTACGGGCTGTAGCGCCGGGGAATGTATAGTTGCAAATACCAGTGAACTTCGAAAAACTAAAAACTGTCAAACTCATCTCTATAAACAGGATATAGCTGATTGAACAGGCATATGACTTTTTCCTTTATCTCGGAAAAGTCCAAAAATTCTGTCTGTGCGCCAAAGGGTAGCACAGGTTTGGCGGAAAACAATCCGGGATACGCAGTACAAAAACATGAAAAAGCGTTTGCAATCCGGGATAGCCATGACACTTGTGCGGTATTGTGACCGCTCTCCCGGAGTCGCAACACAGTATTGCAAAAACATGTTTTCATCCCGCGATACGGCACGCATCGCGGGACTGGAGACTGTTCCCCAAAAAAAGACCCTTACGGCATCCAGGGATAGTAACCCGTCATCCGCGTCCCTGACGCTGGATCGACCGGACCATTGCGCGTCAAAAACCTGAGCCGGTAGGTCACGTTGCCCGCCGCGTTCGAGACATGGAAATGCAGGTGAGGCTGGGTTGTCCAGCCGGTATTCCCGCTCCGGCCCAGCTCTTCCCCCACCGTAACCCTCTGCCCGACCCGCACAAGAATCGAGTTGTAGGCGAAGTGCAGGTAGTTGGCGATCGTGCCATCATCATGCCTGATCTGGATGTAATTGGCATCATTCTGGTAGGACTGCGAGGCACCACCGCGGTTGGAATCCTTTTTGAGCGAGACAACGGTCCCCGAGCGGGCACAGAGCACCATGGTGTTCATGGGAAGCGGCCAATCGTAGGCATTTTTCCCGGCGTGCCAGCCGTAGCCATTGGGCCCGTTACTCATGGTGTAGGTTGCATTCCGGCCGTACGGAATCAGGTAGAGCCCACCGGCAAAATAACTGTCCCGCTGGTTGCTCGTGGAACTCCCCGGGGTCATCGTCCCGGCAAAGGTGTGCTGGCTGGCCGCAAGCCACTGGGTCCCGCCCTGGGGACGAAACTCGGCCCGCCAGGTGATATAGCTCTGCTGTCCCGGATCAGTCACATTCCAGGTCACCGTACCCTGCCCGTTGGCAGGCACGGTAATGGTCCAGGGGTTGGGCCCCCGCGCCGAAAGGTTGCGCATCCCCGCGTCAGCACTGACACGAAACTCGATGGCAGAATTCATCCTGTTTTGGACCATCACGCGGAACTGTCTCCGGGCTGGATCAAACCCGTCCGTGACAGTCGGAGCGGACGCAGGTGAAAAAGTGCCTGCAAACGAATGCTGACTGGCCCGGCTCCAAGAAGTGCCCCCGACCCGTCGCCAGTCAAGCTGCCAGGTGATGTAGGACTGGGCGTACGTGTCCGGTATGGAAAACTGGATCCGGTGTGTCCTGCCAGCCTGGAGCTGGGTCGTAAACGGGATCCCGGAGATGGCCTGCAGATTCCTGATGGTGGGAGCCGTCAGCCGGATCTCGACCGGTCCGCTCTCCTGACTGACGGCAACGATCTGGAATTTCTGCCCCGAACGGTCAAACCCGTCCGTCACTCTGCCCCCGGCCGCCACGGACGGTGTCGCCCACAACACAAGTGCGCTAAAAAACACAGAGCTCTGTATCAGTCTCTGCATGGATGCCTCCCGGGTGATCTCCACGTACTGTCCCATAAAGGGTAGCACAGCCACCGGAAAAAACAATCCGGGAGACCCGGCACAGAATCATGAATTCGTGATGCGACTCCGGGAGTCCCATGAGAACATCGGTATCCCGGAGTCGCATCACAGAACTGCAATACAGTGCGGGCTTCTTGCACAGACTCATGGATCAGGTCGGTTGCCAGTTCTCGATCGTGTAGCTGTATCCCTGCTCGGTCAAAAAGAGCTGGCGGTTGGAGGCAAACTGCTGTTCCTTGCTGGCACGCGTGATCACGGTGTAGAACACCGCCTCATTGGAGCCGCCCTTGGGCCGGAGGATCCGCCCCAAGCGCTGGGCCTCCTCCTGGCGGGAGCCGAAGGTCCCCGAAATCTGGATGGCAACCGAAGCGTCCGGCAAATCGATCGCAAAATTGGCAACCTTGGAGACAACCAGGACGGGGACCCGGCCCTCCCTAAAATCCCGGTACAATTGTTCCCGCTGTGGAACCGGAGTGGCTCCCGTGATGACCGGGAGCGAAAAGGTCCTTGCCACAATATCGAGCTGCTCAAGGTATTGCCCGATGATCAAGACATTCTCGTCGGCATGCCGGACCAGGAGTTTTTCGATCACGTCCAGTTTGGCCGGATTCTCGGAGGCCAGCCGGAATTTTTCACGTTCATCGCTGGCAACATAGGTCATCCTGAGGTCCCTGGCCATCTCGACCCGGATCTCGTGGCAGACCGCTTTGGCAATCCAGTCCTTCTTCTCAAGATCCTTCCAGGGAACATCGTATTTTTTCGGACCGATCAGGGAGAAGACATCCTTTTCGAGACCATCCTCCCGGACCAGGGTGGCCGTCAAGCCAAGCCGGCGCCGTGACTGGAGCTCGGCCGTCACCCGGAAGACGGGAGCAGGAAGGAGATGCACCTCATCGTAGATGATCAGGCCCCAGTCATTCTGCATAAAAAGCCCAAAATGCTCGAAATCGCTCTCCTTGTCGCGGCGCCAGGTCAGAATGTTGTACGTTGCAATCGTCACTGGCCGGACTTCCTTGCTGTCTCCGGAATACTCGCCGATCATCTCCATCGGGATGTCGGTCTTGTCGAGCAGTTCGTTTTTCCATTGCCGGAGTGCGACAATATTGGTCGTCAAAATCAGTGTCTGGCACTGGTAGCGGTGCATCACGGCCATCCCGACGATGGTCTTCCCCGCCCCGCAGGGGAGCACGATCACGCCGCACCCGCCCGTGTTTTTTCCGGCTTCCCAAAAACGCTCAACGGAACGGATCTGGTACTCCCGCAACCCGAAGGGCTTGCCGGTCGCGGCCTGCTCGCGGAGACTGAAGGAGAACCCGGCCCCGTCCCTGTACCCGGCCTCGTCCCGCACCGGGTATCCGAGGTCGATGAATTCCTTTTTAATGAACCCGCGCCAGGCGGGGTTGATCGTGACCGCCCGTTCACTGACAGTCCCGGTGATGAAGGGGGCGATCCTCTTGCTCGTGACAGCCTCTGTCAGGATCAGGGGATCATCGCTCTCGAGGATGATCCGGGCCGGATCATCCTCGTCCAGCCGCAGGACAAGCCGGCCATACCGGGAGTAGAGTTCCTCGACCTGGAAGAGCAGGTTTTGCGGAATCTCGTATTTGCTGTTTTCAACCAGAAATTCCCGGATGACGTCCAGGGGAACACCGGCGGATGCCGCGTTCCAGATCGAGAGAGGAGTGATCCGGTAGGTATGGATGTGTTCCGGAGATTTTTCAAGATCGGCAAAGGATCCCAGGGTCGAACGAAGACCATCAAACTCGGGATGCGCCACCTCGAGCATCACGGTCATGTCGGACTGCAGAATCAGGGGGCGGGCTCGTTGATCACTCATCAGCGGCGCCCGGCTTTCGGTGCTGCGATCTTTCGGCACTGGACACTGGCCACCACGGTCCGGCTCCGCAACGGAAGAAAGAGTCCCGCCCAGAGACCGCACCCGTAACAGAGATGGCAGAGGAAAAATGCCAGCCAGGCCTTCCCTGCCACCACCGGCCCTGCCGCCAGGGAGGGAATACTCGCCAGAAAGGTTGCCAACGGATAGGTCAGCCAACACCAGACCAGATCCGGCAGGATCATGAGGCTTGGCACGAGAAGAAGCATCGCTAGCGGAAAGAGCATGAAGATGAAGGGAACGATGTTGGACACAAGGGGGGCCAGCCGCATCTGTTCGGCCCGTCCCCTTCCATATCCGAAGAGCTGCCGGATGAAGGCGCGGAAATTGGTCCGTTGACTGCGCCAGACCCTGAGCAGGGGATCATGCCAGAGTGTCCAGCCATCCTGGAGGGCCTTGTCCATCAGGGCATTCTCCTCATTGGGATAGAGCCGCTCGTCAAACCCGCCCAGATCAAGAAAGGTCTGTCTGCGCATGGCCAGATTGCAGAGGATCAGCTCCCGATCGGTGGTCTCGCGCAGCACACCAAACGAGGAATACCGTGCACGGATGAAAGCGGTCCCGGCAAAACTCCCCAGGACATGACCGAACGCCTTTTGCGAGGTATTGTCGGATTCGGGTGTCAGCGAGGGACCGCCAAGAATCGCTGCATCGGAATGGATCGAGAAGAAATTGGCCACCCGCATCAGGCAGTCCGTAGCGGGAACGGAATCATTGTCGAGAAAATAGACAAATTCCCCGGAGGCCTGACGGACGGCGGTGTTTCTCTGGACGGATGGCTGATTCCCGCTCACGGCAAGCACCTCGTAACGGGCCGCCTCCGGATGGCCGGATTCACGCGCGTGCCGGGCGGCTGACTCCAGGG
>DAIREN010000118.1:0-9132 GCA_036795535.1 Spirochaetota bacterium | reverse complement strand
CCGGCGAGAGTTCTACAAGTTGGTGGAATTGGCGTTCGGACTCTCTGCGACTTTCCTCGTGGCGTGCCCGTTCCTCCTCGTTCCTGATGAGGAAAATCATGCCGTCATCCCCGTGCAGCGTAGTATGGCGGATCGTCACGTCAAGTTGCTGGCCGGAAGCCGTGATGATCCTGGCTTCTTCCGGAAGCGTGTCCGGCTGTGGTGGTTGAGTGCTGCCCGGCAGGCTGAAGAGTTGTGAAAGAGGCCCGCCGAAAACCGACGAGAGTCGACAGTCAAAAAGGGCTTCACCAGCCGGATTGATGTAGTCAATCGAGCCGTCAGCCAGGCAGTAGATCAGGGCCTCCCCCATGTTTTCAAGGATCATCGAGAGACGCCGGTTATGACTGTCCCGGTCCTTCTCTGTCGAATGGCGATAGAGAGCGTTTTCAATGACGATCACCAATTCGCGTTCGTCACAGGGTTTGCGGATATAGCCGAAAGGTCCGGATTTTCTGGTGGACTCGATGGTTTCGGCGTCATCCAGCGAGGAGATGAAGACGACAGGTGTCGCAGTTGCACGGGCGATCTCGTGGCTGGCGGTGATCCCGTCGAGATCGTCATCCAGCAGGATATCCATGAGAATCAGGTCCGGCGCAAGCTGTCCGGCAAGCTCGACTGCTTTATGACCACCGCTGGCTTTGCCGGCGATAGTGTATCCGGCAGATAACAACATGTGTTCGAGGGTGGCCGAAACGACCGGGTCGTCTTCCACAATCAGGATGCGTGCCGGAGTGCTCTGCGTCATGGTCCCTTCCAGAGTTCAGGAGTACGTGCGACTGGAGAATAGAGTGTACCAGAGTTTTGCAAATTGTTCCAGTCCCCGCAATCTGGCGAAGTGCCGTGTCAGATGCCTTTGCGGGAGCGCTTGAGATGGTACATTGCCTGGTCGGCTTCATTGATCAGGGCGCGAAGCCGTGTGACAGGCCCGCAGGCCATTCCCCAGGAGAGACGCACCGTAAACGGCTCGCGCGAATCCTGGCACTGGCAGATTCCGAGCTTGCGTGTGAATTGTTCGCGAACGGTCTCAGGTTCAACCCCATGTGCGGGAATGAAGACAAGTGCCAGGAACTCGTCTCCACCGATCCGGAAGAGCAGGTCTTCGGTGCGCATGCAGCTTCTGAGGGACTGGGCGGTATGGCGCAGGACGCGATCCCCGGCCTGGTGCCCATGACGGTCGTTGACTTCCTTGAAATTGTCGAGATCAATGACAATCGTCAGTGCCTGCTCCCGGATGTCCATCGAACGACGGGCCGGGTGGTCGCTGCTGTCATACTGTCCGAGAATCTCTTCAAGGCGGTTGCGGTTGAGAAGCCCTGTCAGGGGATCGTGGTTGGCAATCAGGATCGCTTCCTCGTACATCTGTGCATTGGCGAAAGCGATGGCGGCGAAATCGGCGATCGTCTGCAAAACCAGGTAGTCGTCATCTGAAAAGAGCGGGCCTTCCTCGGTATTGATCAGTTCGATCACACCGTAGACTCGATTGCGGAAATTGAGGGGGACTGCGATGATGGAACGTGTCGTGACTCCGGAGATGGCATCCACTCTGGCAGAAAAAAGATCGGATTTGGTCACGTCAGGGACATAGATGGCCTGCCCTGTCTGGGCGACCTTCCCGGCTATGCCCTCGCCCGGACGGAGTCGGAGGTCTTCCATCAGTCCAGTGTCGATTCCTTCGGCGATCATGAAAAAGAGTTCGTTCGTGTTGGGATCAAGACGCAGGAGACTCCAGTTCTGCGGCTCGAAGTATTCACGGATCTCGTGCATGATCCGGTCAAGGATGACAGGGAGTTCGAGCGATGACGTGATGAGCATGCCGATTTGCGAGAAGAGCGCCTTGAGAGGATATTGGTTTTTCATTGTGTTTCCGTCGGTCTGTGCTGGCATCGCAGACTCCGGGGGGCCGCCCGGGAGCATTCGTTCCAGGGCGGGTTGTGTGCGGGAGTGGTTCAGCGCTTTCGGCCGATCCCGTCAAAGGCTTTGGCAAGCAGGGCTTGATCCGGTTTGCGCGTCCAGATGCTGACCAGAGGGATGACCAAAAATGGCGCGATCATGGCTATGGTCGAGGCGATGGGTGAATTGTTGGGCCCCAGGATAAAGAAGAGGCTGATGGAGAGAACAAGTCCTGTCCCCATGCCCGCAGCAATACCCGTTCTGGTTGCGCCCTTCCAGTAGAGTCCGTAGAGGAATGGCGCCATGAATGTGCCGGCGACGGCCCCCCAGGAGAGGGACATCAGGGTGACGATCACCGAGAGTTCGTACCGCGCGATAAAGAACGAGATGATGATGAAGAGCCCGGAGAGGAACCGCATCATGGCCACGGAATTTTCTTTGGAGATGTTCGGGTTGATGTGCCCCTTGTACATGTCGATGGCGACGGCCGAAGCCGAGACCAGGACCAGGGAGGAAAGTGTGGACATGGATGCGGAGAGGACGAGGAGCAGGATGACCGCCATCAGGAGTTCCGGGAGATGTGTGCTGAGCATGTCCGGGACGATCCGGTCATAATCGACTTTTCCGTCCTTGTTCGGCACGACAGGTTTTGTCTTCACCTGGGTATCGGATGGCTGTGCGGTGGCAGCAGCCTGTGTTGTAGCAGTTCGCTTGAGTGTCTCGTTGCCGGCCGTGGTTGTGGAAACTGCAGCCGGTTTTTGTTGCGGGGCTTGCTGCGCCGTTGTCTGTACGCTCTTTTTGGGTGCCTCGTAAAAGACATGGGAGAGCGCACCGTTGAAATAGGCGGCAAAGACGATGACCAGTGAAAAGACCGTTGTCACGATGGCGGCCTTGATGATCACGCCTTCGCTCTTGATTGCGTAAAACTTCTGGACCATCTGGGGCAGACCCCAGGTCCCAAAGGAGGTCATGAAGACGAGGCTGAAGACCATCAGCCAGCCCGGTTGCGCTCCCGAGGGAACATGGGCGGCATATTCGCTCTGGACAGCGGCGATGGCCTTGCTGACTCCGCCGGCTTCACCGACCATGATCGCGATCATGGCAATCGAGCCGATGATCATGATGATGCCCTGGATGAAATCGGTCAGCGTGATGGCGAAGTACCCGCCAAGGATCATGTAGACCCCGGTGATTCCGATCATGATCAAGAGGGCCACATCGTAGGACATCCCGAAATTGATCTCGAAGAGATGGCCGAGTCCTTTGAAGACCGAGGCGCAGTAGGGGAGAAGGAAGACGAAAATGATGACGGCACTGACCATCTTGAAGGACTTGGCCCCGTAGCGCTCCTGGATGTACTCCGGCATGGTCATCACGTCCAGATTTTGGGTCATGCGTCGGGTGCGACGGCCAAGGACGAGCCAGGCAGCCAGTGCACCGAAGAATGTGTTCCCGAGAATGATCCAGAGGACATCGAGGCCGAGGCCCCAGCCGAATTTTCCCGCGAATCCGATAAACAGGACAGCCGAGAAGTACGAGGTGCCGTAGGCCATGGCGGAGACCCAGGGGCCGATGGAGCGCCCGCCCAGGAAAAAGTCGGAGAGGGAACTGGTTTTGCGCATGCCCCAGATCCCGATGCCGATCATGACGGCAAAGAAGACAACAAGGAGGATGATGGCGATCATATTGATTCCTTTGTCAATGAGATGTGACAGCCTGACCAGTATAGCAGGATTTGGGTGAAAAACGGTGATTTTTTGTCGTGATCAGTTTTGTGTGGAAGAACAAATACGGAAAACATTCGACGGATAGCCAGGCGCCAGGCCTGGTGAATTTGAAAGACTTTCAGGATGTGATACAATAGAGTGATACAGCCGGGCGGGAATCTCCCGATCCGGGCATCTTCAAAACAAAGGAACTGAATTTGTATGAAATACTCAACATGGATTGTTGGTGTCTGCCTGCTGGCGTTCGTGGTGTTGCCGGGGGTTCTCGCGGCGGACGAGGAACAGACGGTTGCTGCGGTTGATTTTAAAAAGCTTGTGGCTCTGCTGGCAACTCCGCCCGCCGGTTTTACCGCTGTGGGCAAGGCAGAGGGCAGCAGGCTCGATATGGGCGAGGGAAGCTGGAGTACGGCTGTTCGTGAGTTCAAAAAAGGCCAGAAGCGCGTCAAGATAACCATTCTGGACGGAGCGTATATGGAACAGGCCTACGCGGCGTTCAATGCCCTCAAGATGTTCTCGTACGAGACGAGCGACGGGTATGTCAAGGGTGTCACGATCAATGGACATGCCGGGATCAGACAGCAGGAGAACAGCAGTAAAAAGCATACAGTCATGCTGCTCGTTGCCGGTCGCTTCCTCGTGCAGTGGGAAGGGAAAAAGCTGGCCTCGATGGATGAACTCGACGCCATCGTCAACGGGTTTGATTTTTCAGGTCTGACGGCTCTCAAGTGAGGCTTCTCTCCACCGGGTACAACCGCTCTGTCACGGGGCGGTTTTTTTATGTCCGGGGACGCGGACAAAGCGGGCCGAGATCAGGTTGACGACCGCAATTCCGGCGCCGACCAGAAAGACGGCACTGTGCCCGAGATCATGCCAGAGGAGACCCCCGATCAGGGCGATCGAAATGGAAAAGACGTGATCGATCGAGACACCCATGGTGAGGGTCTGTTGGACATCCTCGGGAGCCAGGGCGATTTTTTTGAGCCAGGTGGCCCGTGCCATCCCTGCCGAAACGAGGAGCTGGTCCACGACGTAGCAGATGGCGGTCAAGACAAGCGCAACCGAGGGAATGAAGAGGTCACTGGCGAAGGCGTATCCCAGGCAGATGACGATCAGGAGAATGGCCTCCACGGTAAAGACGAAGCGTTCGCCGCGGGTGTCGATCAGATGACCGAGCCAGGGTTTGAAAAAGATCCCGATGACGCCGCCGATGAAGAGCAGGATGGCGATGGTTTCCGTCGGCTCCTTGAAGATCGTCACGAGAACCCAGGGGGCAAAGGTCAGAAAGAGCTGTTTGCGTGTCCCGTAGAGCACGGTCAGCCAGTAGAAGAGTCCGTATTCCCGTCGGAGGCGAAAGCGGCTGGACGCGGGGTGGGGTTGGTCACGGGACATTAGGGCGATCATCAGGGCTGCAAAGAAGAAGCCGCACCCTCCGATGACAAAACTTGTCGTGAAGTCGAACCCGGCCAGGCGGAATCCGCCCCAGACCACCAGGCTGCCGGCGAGTCCGGCCATATTTCCCCAGGATTGCAGTCGCCCGAGGACCCGCCCGGTATGGCCTTCGGGCGCCAGTTCCATGGCGATGCTGGATTGGAGGGGAAAGAAGAGGTGCTGCCCGACCGAACCGATGAAGAGCCAGAGAAGCATGGTGTTGAAGCTGGACGAGAAGAATGCGATGAGGAACATTCCCAGGCCGGTCAATGCGTTGGCTGTGACAGCCAGGTGCCGCGGGCAGAGAAAGGCGAGGAGTGCCGAGACAAAGATGACCAGAAGGCCGGGGAGTTCCCGCGGAAGTTCGAGGATTCCGCGCTCGAAATTCCCCATGGTAAAGGTTGAGCTGAGGAAATTGTTGAAGGTGGCATCCAGCGTGCTCTGGGCAAACGCGGCCGAAGCGATCGCAATTGCGAAGAGGCTGAAGTCACCCGGAAGAAACCGTCGTATCATGCCGGAAAATATAGTACTCAGCGGCCATGCAGATCATAGGCTTCGGCCCGGGGATGTCGTTCCCTCCAGAGAGACTCCAGGGCGGCGAGTTCCGCCTGGACCGCGCGCGGGTCGGGCGGGGAGGGGCGCTTGATCGTGTCGAGGATTTCAAAGGTAAACCCCTCCTCTCCGTGCGCTTTCCAGTCGGCCAGGAGTTCCCGGTTGGGGAGACTGCCGGTCAAGAGTTCCATCCGCATCCGGTTGAGTGCTCCCCGGGCGTCATCGGCTGAACCCATCAGGGCCCGACCGGTGACCGTGCAGGTGATCAGCCAGACACCGGGAGGCGGAGGTGCCTCGCGGTAGGCTCTCAGAAGTTCTTTTCGTGACGGTGTCATGGCGTATCCTTGATTCGGGCTTCGTGTCGCAGTTTCATGATCAGGCAGAGCATCACTGGTGCCCGGAGGGTGGGTGCAGCGTGCGCATGCTGGCCTCATAGCTTGCTCGGAGACTGCCGGGTTTGGCCGGGCCGGGTCGGGTCTTCCGCCAGATGTCCCGTGCGCGCAGGAGAAATCCTTCGTCGACCAGGGCCCGGCGCAGGGTACAGTGATCCTCGTTGATCGCCGAGAGGATCGTGTTGACCTCCTGCTCCGTATAGGGCCGGGTGTCGGAGAATGACTCGGCGATGGCTTCGAGAATCACCCAGCGCTTGGCGTGCTGCCGCGGGAGTTTGACAAGCCGGCCGCGACGCATGTACTGGCCGAGAACATCCATTCGCCATTGGGCGATCCTGTCCGCCCCCGATCCGCTTCGGGCAGGCTCTCTGTCGACAATGTCGAGGAGCCGGGGGGTGAGGGCTTGCTCATCCCGGGAAAAGATCCGGTAGTACTGTTCCCGCTTCCCGCTCACAAGACCGGCCTGTTCGAGTTTTTTGAGATGGAAGGAGACCGTGGATGGCGCCAGCCCGAGCAGGGTGGCCAGGTCCTCGGCGCTGGATGGGCAGGAGCCGAGAGTCCGCAGCATCCGGAGACGGGTGCTGTCGGCCAGGGCGCGCAGGACCGCCAGATATTCGTTTTCGGGCATGATCAGCCTCCTGATTCGGATTCGACATATATCGAAACATAGCAGAGGATGCCGGAGACGTCAATTTAATTCGATAACGGCAGAAATACAATATAGAGGAAAGAACTGCTGGATGTGGCCTGAGGATGTTCATCAAAAAAAAGACCCCGCAGAGGAAGCCCTGCGGGGTGTCTCAAACGGCCTTTTGATCCGGATTATTGCCCGTTGCCGGAACGCAAGACACCGTCATCGGCCTGGAGCCATTTGACCTGGGCAAGCTGCAGGGCACCGCGTGCACGGAGGATGGCTTCGTTTTTCCGGTCGATCTGGGCACCCTGGAGTTTTGCCCAGCTGAAGTTTGCGTCATCCACCTGGGCGCCGGCCAGATTGGCATTCTGGAGATTGGCTCCGCTGAAATTGGCACCCTTGAGGTTGGCGCCCGCGAAATTGGCGTTGCGGAGATCGGCCTGGGAGAAGACCGCTCCCGCGAGATTGGCTCCCTTGAAGTTCGCTCCGATCATTTTGGAGGCGGACAGGTTGGCCTTGGGGAGTTGGGCCCCGCTCATATTGGCATCGGTTGCGTCGCTGTTCTCGAGGGAGGCTTCGCTGAGGAGCGCGCCGGTCAGGTTGCAGAGCTCGAGATTGGCGTTGTTGAGCTGGGCCAGGGTCAGGATCGCATCATTCAGGGATGCCCCGGAGAGATCGGAATCATTGAGGATGGCCCGATAAAGCTTGGCCTTGCTGAAATTGGCCCGGCGCAACTTGGCAAAACCCATTTTAGCGTACGAGAGATCGGCTTCCGAAAGATTGGCCTGCTCGAGGATTGCCTGCTCGAAATTGGCACTCCGGAGGTTCCGGCCCTTGAGGTCGGCGTCGGACAGGTCGATCTCGCGACCCGGGTCGCGGTTCCGCCAGAGGTTCCACTCGGAGACTCCGCCCGAAAGGACACTCATGGCGGTGTGGTTGTATCCGAAGACGGCCAGGGTCAGGATGGTGATCAAGCCCGGGACAAGAACAGCGGTCGAACGTTTCATGAACATCCCCTTGTGTGCAGAAGCACTGCATTGAATAAATACTATGAAAGAGAGACACCGACAAGCGTCGTCTGTCAGTCGATCAGTTGTTTTTCCAGGCGACGGATGGCCAGCCAGCCTACAGCCAGGACGAAGACCAGGGCGTAGACAAGCGCCCAGACGTGCTCCGGGCCCCAGTTTCCGAAGCAGACCGCCCGTTCCAGACGGACGAGGTGGGTCAGGGGCAGTGCCTCGGCGATGCTGCTCAAGGGAGCGGGAAGCTGGGAGACAGGGAAGAGAATCCCGCAAAAAAAGAAGAGGGGAGAAAGAAATCCGGTAAAATAAAAGTTGAAATGGTCGATGTTGTACCGGACAAAGGAGGTGACCAGGAGCGAAGCCGAGGCAAAGACCAGCCCTGTGATGAATCCCACGAGGGGAGAGAGCAGACTTCCGGCGGTCCCGATCATCCCGAAGACGGAGATGACCGAGAGGACCGCGGATGAGAAGAACGCGCCCTTGGTGCCGGCCCAGAGGATTTCTCCGATCAGTATGTCCCGCGGGAGGAGGGGGGCGGCCAGCATGCTGTCATAGGTTTTATCATAATTCAGCCGGATAAAGGTCCCGTAGGAGCATTCGAAGGCGGATGTGTACATGGCCGACGTCAGGATGAGACCGCTGGCCAAAAAATCCAGAAAAGGCAGTCCCTCGACGGGCTTTCCTGAAAACGCACCCGAAAATCCTACGCCCATCGCGACCAAAAAGAGGAGTGGCTCGAAAAACGGAGGAAAGCCGTTGGCGATCAGGTTTTTGGTGTAGACCCGCATATGGCGGAACCAGACGGCAAAAATTCGCTGCCGCCAGGAGGGTGCCAGCCTTCCGGTTGCCGTGTGTGATGGTCCGGCCGGGTGTGGCGGGAGGGCCGTGTCGCCCGGTGTGTCCTGCGCGTGGAATCCGTCACTGTGCATCGTTCAACCCCTTGCCTGTTGCCCGGAGAAAGAGATCCTCGAGATTGGTTTGCCGGAGAACATAATCGCGGGCCGTGAGGATTCCAGCCAGATCCTCGAGATCGCCAAGGCGGTCGGCATAGGCGTAGAGCATCCCGCCGGCCTCCTCGAAGCGGATGGCCCTGTCTGTGGCCCGCGTGCGCAGGTCCGGACCGGTCTCCTGGTCAAAGACCTGGAGTGCGTAGCGCTCGATGCCTTTCTCGACCAGCTCCCGCGGGTTGCCTTCGAGAACGGCCTTTCCGTGATCCATGATGATCAGGGAGTCGCAGAGTTGATAGGCCTCGTCCATGTAATGGGTTGTCAGCAGGATGGTTGTTCCGCTGCTCCTGAGCTTGCGAAGTCTGTCCCAGATCAGGTGCCTGACCTGGGGATCCAGCCCTGTGGTCGGTTCGTCCAGGATCAGGAGCCGGGGATTCCCGAGGAGGGCCCGGGCGATCACCAGTCGACGCTTCATCCCGCCGGAGAGTTCCCGGATCCGGG
>DAIREN010000117.1:0-9156 GCA_036795535.1 Spirochaetota bacterium | reverse complement strand
CGGCTTGGCCTGTCTGACGCATATTCTCAAGAAGAAGCTCATCCGCGATGTCGCCAGTCTCGGGGACGACTTCAAAGAAGCCCTCTTCACCCTCAAAAAGAAGCATCCCGCAATCTCGGGGATCCGCAATCTCGGCCTGATCATCGCGTTCGATTTTGAACACGCCGAGGCGCTGGTCGAAGAATGTCTCGCCAATGGCCTGATCATCAACAAGGTCCAGCAGGGGACAATCCGCCTCCTTCCACCCTTCAATCTGGGTGCCGGCGAATTGAAGCTGGCCATGGGGATCCTGGACAAAGCTCTCAAGAAGATCACTCCAAAGGAGTTCTGAGTACGGCCACCCGCTTGTGCCCGGCCAGATCATCTTCCATCTCACAGACGAAGCCCGCCCTGCGGGCTTCGTCCTGTACGCCCCCGGCCACGGTATCGCTGATCTCGAATGCGGCCAGCCCGCCCGGGGCAAGCCGTTCCGGGAGAGCTTCGATGATCTCCCGATAGACCGCCAGTCCGGCATCCCGGGCCACGAGCGCTGACTCCGGCTCCCAGTCCCGGACATCCGGCATGGCCTCCCGGACTTCCTCGTCCGTCAGGTACGGGGGATTGGACACCAGCACGTCAAACCGGCCCTCGATCCCGGCGTAACACGATCCACTGACCAGATGGACTTGGGCACTCCGGCCGGTGCGGGGAAAAAAAGTTTGTCCTTCGCTGTCGATCTTGTGTGCAGAAGAGAAAGTCTCCGCAAGGAGCCTGCAGGCGTTCCGTTTGGCCCAGTCGAGGGCGTTTGGTGAACAATCGCTGGCCCAGATATCGGCCGTCGGCATCTCGAGGGCGAGGGTCAGGGCAATCGCCCCGCTCCCGGTTCCGATATCCAGCACCCGGAGTCCTTCCGCCCGCCCGGCCGCCCAAGACAGGACCGCGTCGACCAAGGCCTCGGTCTCGGGACGGGGGATGAGCACGCCGGGACCGACCAAAAATGGCCGGCCGTAGAACTCGCGCTCTCCGGTAATATAGGCCACCGGTTCATGGGCGGCGCGGCGCGCGAGGGCGGCGGCAAACCGCATAGACGGCTCCCCGTCCAGTTCTTCTTCGGAACGGGTCACGAGATCGATCCGTCGGCAGCCAAGAACATGACAAAGAAGGACCTCGGCATCCAGCCGCCAGCCCTCGCGCGCCTGCAAACGATCACGCGCTTCCTGGAGTGCCCCTCCAATTGTCATCATTCCTCCGCCATCCGGCTTCATCAGTTCAATGGACTTCCGTACCATGTTGCCAACCAGTCGGAGCCATTCCTGTCACGTATCGTGCTTCCCACCTGGTGCTCACCGCCAGAAACACCGGATCCATCCGCAGGTGAAGCGTTTCTCTTCCGTGTACCCACAGTTCTCACGCAGCCCGGGGGACCAAGGGACTCTCGGCGCCCCTTCCACGAGTCCCTCGTGCCTCACATGCCATCCTGCGCCCTACGGCCTGTACTGCACCTGCCCGCCCCCCCCCGCGAGAAAGGCCGCGCATCCGCCGGCATGAGGCTGTTCATCAAAAAACCTCGAGACCGGTTCCGTTGGTGCACGGGCAATCCCGTCTCCTTCAGACCTGCTCCCCCGATCGGGCAATCTCGGCTAAAAGGGTCTCCCGCCTGTCTTTTTCGAGTGCGGCCACGACCTCGTTCAGGTTTCCGGCAACGATCTCCGGGAGTTTGTGCCAGGTTTCATGGATCCGGTGGTCGGTCACCCGGTTTTCGTTGAAGTTGTAGGTCCGGATCCGCTCCGAACGGTCACCCGTTCCGATCTGGCTCCGGCGCATCGCCGAGAGCTCGCTGTTGCGCTCGGCCTCCATCCGTTCGGCCAGCCGGGCCCGGAGGACCTTGAGGGCTTTGGCCTTGTTTTTGTGTTGGCTCTTTTCGTCCTGGCAGGTGACAACCAGGCCGGTCGGGATGTGGGTAATCCGTACGGCACTGTCCGTCGTGTTCACGCTCTGTCCACCCGGGCCTGAGGAGCGATAGACATCAATTCGAAGATCTTTGTCACCGATCACGATCTCGCTCTCCTCGGCCTCGGGCATGACCGCCACCGTCGCCGCCGAGGTATGGGTCCGCCCGCCACTCTCGGTCTCGGGGACCCGCTGGACACGGTGCGCCCCCGATTCGAAGCGAAAGAGGTCCCAGGCCCGCTCGCCGGAGACCGAGATGATGAATTCCTTATAGCCTCCGAGTTCTGTCGGATGGGATGAAAGAAGTTCGACCTTGAGTCCAGCGTCCTCTGCAAACCGGGTATACATCCGCACGAGGTCGGCCACAAACAGGGCGGACTCGTTTCCGCCGGTTCCGGCCCGGAGTTCCACGATGATGTCGCGCCCCGACCGGGAATCCGGCGGGATGAGGAAGAGCCTGATCTCCTGCTCGAGTCCTGCCAGTTCATCCCGCGCGGATCGGGCTTCATCTTCGGCCATCGCGACGAGTTCGGCATCCTTTTCGGAAAGGAGCATCTCCTCGGCCTGCGCCAGACGCTGCGTGGTCCCCCGATACGCCGCCAAGAGACGGCTTCCCTGTTCGAGGCGGGCATGTTCGCGGGCCAGTTCGCGGAAGCGGCGGGAATCGGCCACCGTCTCGGGCCGGGAGAGTGTCTCGGCGACCTCGCGGGCCCGCCGGTCTATCTCTTCAAGCCGGTCAATGATGGCCATTCCCGTCCTCCTCACACATCCTGGATTCCCTGTACGACAAAGCCCTCCCCGCTACATGAGGTGGAGGGCTCGTCTGGTTCGTATCCGAATCACACCGGCACCAAAGCAACCGGGTTTCCTGAAGCGACGGGATGGAAGAATCCACCATCCCGGTCCAACGCATAAACAGCGTCTCTGCATCGGATTGGCACCCCTTCAGGATCATCATCTCCGCCAGATTTTCTGACGTGACCCTGCTCAGGCCAACCGCTTCCGGATTATTTCGCCTCTTCGGGATAGACGCTGATCTGGCGCTTTGTTCCGTGGTAGGTCTCAAACGCAACCCGACCCGAGATTTTGGCAAAGAGGGTATCATCGCTGCCCTTGCCAACATTTTTCCCGGGATAGAATTTCGTCCCGCGCTGTCGGCAGAGAATGGATCCACCCGTGACAACCTCACCGGCGAATCTCTTGACACCGAGACGCTTCCCGATGGAATCACGACCGTTTTTCGCGCTACCTTGACCCTTTTTATGTGCCATTCTCCATGCTCCTTGTCACTTCCCGCCGTCTCTCTCTCAAAACAACGGTACTCTTTGTCCTGTCCATCTCCGCAATCGACTCAAGTCCACGACCGACGACACGGAGCAATAATTCCATCTTGTCCTGTACAGCCTGATCCGGGACACCCTGCACCAGGCAGGAGAGGAACCCGTCCTTTCCCGTTGTCAGGGAAAGCGTGAGACCCATCTCGCCGGACAGGCCGTCGACCAAGGTCTGAATCAGAGCCGAGGCGGCAGCGCAGGCAAGATTTCCGCCCTTGGCTGCATCCCCGGCGTGTCCGGAGGCCTCAAAACCGACGGGCCTCCCCGCTTCGTCATACAGACTGACGAAGCGAAGCATCACACCATGATCTTCTCGATCTTAAGCAGGCTGTGTTCCTGCCTGTGACCACGCTTCTTCCGGGAGTCCTTCTTCTGGCGGAAGAAAAACACCAGAATCTTGCGAGCCCTGAAGTTCCGCTCGACCTTGGCCTTGATCACGGCGCCACCCACATAGGGCTTGCCAACCTTGACTTGACCATCATCGCTGCGCACAAGGCAAACCTTGTCAATATCGATGCTCGCGCCGTCCTCGGCGTCGAGGCGGTCTACCGCCACCGTCTTGCCTTCTTCGATGACGTACTGTTTTCCTGCAATTTCGGCTACTGCGTACATGCTTTTTGTCTCCAGCTCAATGTCTGTCAAAAGTATGAACCGCCGGGCCGGCGGTCAAGGGGATTTTACCCAAAATACTCGTCAACGATGGCGGAATCGTCATTGCTGAGGATCTTGCTGATATACCGGCTTCCGTCGTAGTTCATGTCCACGCGGATCGGCTTTTTCAAGACCTCACCGCGCGAATTGCGCAGAATTTCGAGCACTGGTCTGGTCGTCGCCGTGAAATCCTTGTCCACAACCCGCCCCACTTCCCGTGTATTGAGGAGCACAATCATCCCCAGCTCGTAGAATGAGCCCTCCCTGAGGATGTCCTTCATGTCCGCCATGAACTGCTGGACCACCTTGTCGGGGAAATGCGTCACGGCCTGCTTCATGATGACCTGCATCGCCTCCTTGGGTGTCAAGGCCCGTTTGTAGGAGCGGGCGGAGGTCATCGCATCGTAAAAATCGGCGATCGCGATGATGAAGGTCAGATTCCCGAGTTTTTCCTGGGTCAACCCGAGGGGATAGCCCGATCCATCCGCCCGCTCATGATGGAAGAGGATCAGGCGCTGGACGACCTCGTTGACATGGGGCGAACCCTTGACCATCTCGTATCCGAAGCGCGGGTGGTTCTTGATCGTCCGGTACTCCTCGTCGGTCAGCTTTCCCGGCTTGTTGATGATCTCGTTGGGAATCCGCAGCTTGCCGATGTCGTGCAAAAAACCCGCCATCCCCACGTTGAAGAGGACGGCGTCCGAGAGATTCATCCGCTTGCCCAGTACCATGGCGATGACGCCCACATTCAGTGAATGCGTATAGGTGTAGTCATCATACTCCTGGATATCGAGGAGGTTGATGAAGTCGTCCTTGGATGTATGGATGTCATTGAGTACGTACTCGACAATGTTTTTGGCATCCGAGAAGTCCGTCACCTGTCCGCTCTTGATGAACTGCACGATCTCCATCATGGCGGAAACGGCTTTTTTCTGGGTTTCAACGGTGATGGTCCGGGGACCCTGATAGATCTCCTGATCGAGATAGCCCTTGAGATCCTTGACGTACTGCCGACCGACATCGGTCTGTCCCGTGTAGTAGAGATACTCCACACCTTCCCGGATCAGGTCCTCGACCTCATCGGCGGTGAACGGACGATACGCGAGGTGCACCATCTCGTTGGCATCATTGAAGGTGGGCCAGGCGAGAACCGTTCCGGGAACAAGAAAACGCACGTCGATCCGCACGCGGCCATCCGGCAACCGGACAAGATGTTCGTCCTGCATACGCTCCCCTTATCTCCCTGCCTACTGTCCCTGCCGGTTCAACCAGCGCCCCCGCTCCTGATACTCGCGCACCCTGGTCTCCATGCTGCCAAACTGGGCACGCAGGCGGTCCTCGTAGGCCTTGATCGACATCTCGACCCGGTCGATCGACTTGCGTTTTTCGACAATTACCCGGTCAAGACTCCGGACCTTGACGGCAATCACACCCGAGTTGCCCGGCTGGGTCCAGATCCGTGTCAATTCGTACAGCCGGAAACAAGCCCCGTGATCGACAACAAAATCGCCATTGAGATCGTTTCCAAAAATCTGTGCAACAGCCAGTATATCCTTTTCGATCATGCTTTTCAAGACAGAAGTATCAAGTTCGAGCATGCCGGCCGAATTTTTCAGATCGGCCCAGGTCGCGCCGATCTTGCCCGTCGAAATGCCGATCTGCATCAGGAGGGTCAACTCCCGCTCGAGTCTGGTTTTGTAGGGGCTCATCATGATCACCCCGAGGGAACTCTTCAGTTGGGAGATCGTCATATCACCCGGAAGGCGCCCTTTATGCTTCTCCTCGTCGGCCTTGTCCTTGTCCTCGAGGGCCTTCATCAGATCGGTCTTGTTTTTCTGGTCGCTCTCGAGCTTTTGCCTCTCCTCGCGCGTGAGGTTTTTTGTGACGGCGTTCATATAGAGAAGCGTCTGGTTGTACCCCTCAACCAGCTCGAGAATGTACTTCGAGACGAGATCCACGTCATGCCGGATATCCAGCATCGTTTCCTTGCCCGGCTTGATCAGTCTGAGGGCCACACCTTCGATGGCATCGCTGATCGCGTTGTCCGGACGGGTGATGCGCACCCCGTCGATACTCACAATGGCATCCCGGGGAGCCACGAGTTCGTTTTTGGCCACCAGCCCGCCATCCTTGGAGAGACGGAACACCATATCCTTGACCGTCACACGGGCTGCCGTATTCTCGTTGACCAGAAGGACCCTAGCCGGAGCCTGGACATTGGCCAACTGCGTCAACGGAAGGGAAATGTCCTGCCAGACACCGTGGCGGAAGGCTGCCGGTACGGCGGTTTCGGTGCGCACATCCCCGCCTTCGACGAGACGGACAACGGCCGAGCTGTTGGTGCCCGCTGCCCGGGCCGGGGCATTGGTTACCGCACGGTTTGTCTTGTCCACGGGAATCCCTGCCACCAGGCGAGGCCCGAAAATCGTCAGATCCTCGATCTTCAACGGGTCATCCGGCCCGATCAGGATATTGGTCCGGACTGTCTGGCCCACCGCCGTCTGGTTGGTCCGCGGGCGGGAATTGGTTTCGATCATCAGGGAAAAGCCGAAGGTCCAGCCGGCAGCGGCCGTGACAGCCCGCGGCAGACCATACTCGATCCGCGCCCCGGGAGCCAGGGCCGCCATTCCGTCCCGGACGCTCCAGACCGCACCGGCAGGAGAGAGCGTGGTCCATGAAGACGGTCCATCAAGGGGAACACGCATCTCCTCGGCCCGGCCCTCGGTCAGGAGTCCGGCCTCCTTGAGTATCCGGACATCTCCGGAAAACCGCAGGACATTCCCGGCCCCGCCTTTGACGGCGTCCAGCACAAGAATGGAAGTCTCGGTCGTATCGTGTGTCAATGAGGGGCGCACCACCTCGCGGCCCGCCACCTCGATCCGTGACGAAAGATCGGCGAGTGTCCCGCCACTGGAGAAATCCACCCGGACCTTTTTGCTCCCCATCTCGATGTAAAAGATTCCGCCCGGGAGCTTCTGCTCTTTTTTGATGGAATCCGACGCGATACGGTGCGCACTGGCGATCTGCATGACCTGAACCCTGCGCTGTCCCTTTTTGGCCTTGCGTTCCGCCGTGGCGGTAAAGGACTCCTTGTCACCGGATTCGGCGATCAGGACGCCAAAGGGATTCGTGTAGTCGTACATCCGTTTGGCAAGATTGCCCAGTGTCACCAGTCGCTGGCGCAGGGCGGCCCAGATATCCTTTTGGAGGTTGAGTTCTTCAATCTCGCTCTCCATCCGCTTGAGCGGTTCACGCTTGACCGTGACCAGTTTTTCGATGGTTTTGTTGATATCGAGGCCCTGAACGGCAAGCCCCGGCATGGGAATGGCCATGAGTTCCCCCCTTGCAGTCGCGCGCTGCGACTCCCTCACGTCAAGAATCGGTCATCCAGACAAAAGCTTGAGTCCTTTTTTCTCTCCTCCCCGGTTTTTTCACGGCTTCCGCAGCCCTGCGGACATTGCCGGGAACGAACGACGAAGCTTGGCCTGCCCGGTGCAAGAAGATTTTTGATGAACAACCTCGAGCCTGTCGGGCGGCAGACTGTTCCCCAAAAAAGAAGTGATACGACGCCAACCGGGGTGTACACTCTACCATACACACAAATTTGGAGGACGACATGATCCGTTTTCTTGTGATGACACTCCTTGTCATCGCCCTGCTGCCCGGTTGCTTCGTCACGGTTTCCGAAAGATCACAGAATGACAGGGGCACATCCGGGGCCAACACTGTTACAGACGAGCCAAGCTCGACCGGCGGTGTTTCCGACTCGGTCCGGACGGTGGAACGTCGCGCCTTTGACCTCATCAACCAGTACCGGCGCTCGATCGGTCTCCCGTCCCTGATCTGGAACGAGGCCATCGCCCGCCAGTGCCGCAACCACAGCCAGTACATGGCCAACCGGGGAAGTCTCTCCCACGACAATTTCAGCCAGCGCCTCAACAATCTCCGGAGTTCGATGCAGGTCATGGCCGGGGCCGAAAACGTCGCCATGAACTACAATATGCCCGACCCAGCCCTGGTCGCCAAAAATGGCTGGATCAGGAGTCCGGGACACCACAAGAATATCAAGGGCAATTATACTCACTCGGGGATGGGCGTCGTCCGAACCTCGGACGGAAAGTACTACCTGACCCAGGTCTTCGTACGGCAATGACCGGACGACCCGGAATGCAAGGAGGCTCTCCCGACAGTTTCAGGAGAGCCTCTTTTTTGTGACAAACCAGCAAAAAAACGGTTACTGGACCGTCGGGGGCTGCTGCTGCATCTGGGCATAGGCCTGATTGCTGAGATCGGCAAAAAGTTTTTTGACTTCAGCCGAGTCACGATGCTGATTGCTGTAGATCGCGACCTGCAAGCGCATGCCAGCCATTTCGTTGCGGGTTTCGATATTCGTCATCTCGGCACGCCGGTTGCTGTAGGCAGCCATGAAGGCCGACTCGGTCATCCCTTTGTACTTGCCCCGGATGGCCAATACCCGGGCCCCAAGCGACTGGTTGGAAGCCATGAGCTGGGAGAAAATGCTCACCACCGAGGGACCATTGCTGGCTGTCTCGAAGCGCTGTGAAAAAAAATTGGCCATGGTCGCATGGTCCATCAAGACAGGGATCATCTCGCTGATATAGGCATTGGCGTCATCCCCACCGGCTGACTTGCTGCACCCGGCCACGCCAACAAGGACCAAGAGCACCCCGGCCATAAAAAACTTTTTCATTCTTCCTCCACGGAGTTCTTTCCTCCGAAGCAATAAAGCTAGCCAACGGGACGGGAATCGGCATATTTTTGAACAAGCCGGATTTGTCTTGCATTCCTGTCTCTCCCAGCCTAAATTTTCCAAAATCCATATATATGGGGTTTTCAATGAAACAAACATTCACTCTTCTTTCTCTGGCGTCTCTTCTCTTCCTCGCGACCTGTGGTTCAGCAAAGATCACCTGGCACGAGACCCTCGAATCCGCCCAGGCAGAGGCCGCCAAAACCAAAACGACGATCCTTGTCAATTTCACCGGCTCGGACTGGTGCACTTGGTGCCAAAAACTCGCTACCGAGGTCTTTGACGCCCCGGATTTTGCATCCGATGCCGGCCAACACTTCACCTTTGTCAAACTGGATTATCCCCGGACTATCGAACAACCCGAAGCAACCAAGCAGTACAACGAGAAACTCATGACCCAATTCGGTATTGAGGGATTTCCGACCATCCTGCTGTTGGACGCGAGCGGCAAGGCCTATGCCAGGACAGGCT
>DAIREN010000116.1:0-9159 GCA_036795535.1 Spirochaetota bacterium | reverse complement strand
AATCCGTCTGATCGCAGGTCTGAATTCCGAATTATGCCTGTCTGTCCCGCGATCCTTCCATTGTTTGAAATGGGTGGATGAAGTGCTATACTCAGGGTGTACAGTGGCAGCGAGCTACTGGTATCCAACCGTAACGGGGGAATCGTTATGATGCGCAAGACATTGGCGGTATGCGCCATGCTCTTTCTGGTCTTTGCCGTATTTGCCTCTGCCGAGGAAAATCCGGCTGCGACCGGTGGCGCTCCGGCCGCCACAGGCGAACAGCCTTCAGGTGACTCAGCCTTGCCGGGAGCCGCTTCCGGATTGCTCTTTGGTGCCTTTATCGGTGCCGCAACCATCGATGGTGTGACCTACACCCAGATCACGCTCAATCCCGATCTTGACCTCGGAGGGTGGGGGATCGGACTCGATCTCAACCTCGAGTTCGACAAGGATGGCAAGCTCCGTCCCGGTGAATGGGACAGTTGGCAGGCCATTCTCAACAAGATCCGCTATCTTCGTGTCGGACAGAAGGGCGAGACCTTCTTCTTCCGTGTCGGTGCGCTCAAGGATGTTACCATCGGACACGGGACCATCATGGAGGGTTTTGCCAACACCCTGTACTACCCGGATGTCCGCATGCCCGGAGTACAGCTTGATATCGACTTTGGCGATTTCGGGTTCGAGACCTTCACCGAAAACGCCATGGACCTGGATATCGTCGCGACCCGCGTTTTCATTCGCCCCTTGGGTGGTCTTTTCAAAAAACTCCACATTGGTTTTACCTTTGCCGCCGATTTCGACACCCTCAACCCGATCAAGACGGGCAAGGACAAGTACGAGTTCGAGGATAACGATGCCAGCCGCGTTGTCCGCGTCTACGGGATCGACGCCGGTTTGCCCCTGCCGTCCCTGGGCATTCTCGAGTGGATGTGGTTTGCCGATTATATCCAGATCGTCGACAAGGGGAACGGTTTTTCGACCGGTCTGATCGGCGAGATGGCGTTCATCTTCAACTGGAAACTCGAATTCAACCGCTTCGCTCCCGGGTTTGCCGGTCCCTTCTTCGATTACTTCTACATGGCGGACCGCGGGACCAAGTACGCCTCGCTCGACCAGATCACCGATCCCTACAATGGCTGGAAGTTCAAGATCTGGCGCAATTTCAGCATCATGAAGACCGACGACCTGACGGTAGCCCTCCAGGTGAGCGATACGGACGGGGATGCTCAAAAGCCGATGATGATCTTTGATCTGCATGTCGACCGCAAGCTCCTCTTTGACAAGGTCGAGTTCCATCTGACCTATACCAAAAAAGATATCGACAGTTTCCAGAAGGCGTTTACCATCGAAGGACTGGATACCATCATCAACTGGCAGATCGGCTACATGATCGCCGAAAACGTGATGATCTCGGTCAATTACACAAAGACGTTCATGGAGGATCCGGAGAATCCCGGCCAGATCAAGGGACAGGAAGCCACGTCCGTCCAGACACAGCTCAAATTCTGAGGAGGCTGACAGATGCGTAACGGTATCAGATATGTGGTGCTTCTCGTACTGCTGTGTGCTGCATGGGGGACGCTTGAAGCTCAGGAAAATTCGGCTCTTGTCGTCCAGCAGGTGATCGGCGAGGCCCAGGTCAAGCAGGGTGAGGGAACGTGGGGGCCTGTCCGTGTCGGGATGCGGCTTGTTCCCGGAATGCGGGTTCGTGCCGGTTCTGGTTCCCTTCTCAAAGCGTCTCTCGGGTCCGACATGTCCTCGCTCGTGACGCTCCGGGACGGCGTCATGGAAGTCAACGAACTGGTGTTGGCGGCTTCTTCGAGGACGGCGCGATTCACCCTTCAATCCGGACGGATGGCGGCGGCCGTCTCCGGGAAATATCAAAACGACTTTTCTGTCCGGACACGGACGGCGGTGGCCGGAGTGCGCGGGACGGAGTATGGAGTCGAGTACAGCGATGACGAGCAGAGCAATGTCTACGTTTTCCGCGGGCAAGTCAGCGTCCAGAGTCTCGACCCCCTCGGACAGCCCCGCGGTGAGGCCCGAAGTGTCAATGCCGGACAAAAGGTTGTCGTCAGACCGACAGGCGAAGTCACACCCGTCGCCCCGATTGCCCAGACAGACGAAAACCGCTTTGCGATGAAGGTCGACAAATCACCGGACAAGCAGGATGACGGGAACAAGTCTGATGACAAAAAAGACGACGGAAAGAAGGATGGCGGAAAGAGCGAGGATGGAAACAAGAGTAGCGGGACCTCACGTGACGGTTCATCCTCTCCTTCAACCGGGAGTGGTTGGACGGGGAGCATCGGTCCGGTCGTGATTGGCGACAAGACCTGGACGAAAATGCTTCTTGCCCCGCAGATCCAGCTCGGAAAATTGACCCTCGCTTTTTATGTACCGGTGTATTACGATGCCAACGAGCCGATCTGGGAGACCAGCCGCTGGTATAACGCCGACGAGTATGATTTCGAGAATTTTGGCGATTTCCTGCATGACCTCCTTCTCAAATTCCGCTTCATCCAGTATGGAGCCAAGGGCGAGGAAGTCTTTGTCAAGGTCGGAAGCATCGATGATTTCGTGATCGGTCACGGTTTCATCATGAACAATTACAACAACATGCTCCAGTTCCCCTCCATCCGGAAAATCGGTCTCCAGCTGGATTTCGATTTCGGGGCGGTCGGCTTCGAGAGCATGATGGCGGATGTCCATGAGACCAAGATCTTTGGCGGACGGGCCTATGTCAGGCCGTTCACCGGCTTCCTCGACCAGTTGGCCTTCGGTCTCTCCTACGTCACTGATATCCGGACTGCTCCGGACATCAACAACTATGCGACCGTATTCGGAACCGGGATTGACTTCGAGTTTCCGCTTCCCAGTCTCGGCGTCCTGACCTGGATGGTCTTTGCCGACTACGCGACACTCGGGTACAAGACGACGGGAACCGTGGGCGGGAAGACCGACGAGGACATCGGCTTCAACGGTGGCCATGGTTGGACCTACGGTCTGAAAGGCCGGATCCTCTTCTTCAAGTACCAGTTGGCGTTCCGCAACCTCTCGGGCGGGTTCATCCCGGAGTACTTCGATTCGTACTACGATGTCGAGCGCCAGGTCCGTGCCGAAACCCTGATCGGGGCCAACCGGAGCGACTTCAACGGCTGGCTCTTCGAGACAGGTTTCGACCTCGATACGGTCGGGTATGTCAAGCTCAATTTCCAGGAATACTACGGGATGCAGGGCGGTGTTGCCACGACCGACAACAAGCTGACCTTCGGGGCCGAGCTCAAAAAAGGTGTTGTTCCCAAGTTCCACGCCATGTTCCTCTATGAGCGGACACACGTGATCGGCAGTGAGCTCTTTGACAGCATCTTCGGTGACAACACCGTCACGACCCTGAGCGTCTTTTACGAAGTCAGCGATGGTGTCGAGATCGTCGGTACCTATCGCCGTTTCTACGAGAAGGGTGGCGGGTACACGGGGAGCTACAGTCTCGAGACACAGATGGGTCTCTGATCCGCTTTGTGCCGCACTTTTCAACAACCCGCTCCGCTTGGGGCGGGTTGTGTGTTTTGTGGCGCTGCAAGGGCCTACAATCCGGCAGGACCGGGCTCCATCTGGGCGGGTCAGGATCCTTCTTTTCAACGGGGCTCATTCCATCGTAGCTTTTATTGGTGAACAGGCTCCCGTCAGCGGTGAGCGGAAGGACGCGGAGGGTGTCGATGGCCGGGATGCAGGACAGAATCATGCTGCTTGATCCCCTGGTCAGTGCGCGGATCGCCGCCGGTGAGGTCGTCGAGCAACCTGCTTCGGTGGTCCGGGAACTGGTGGACAACGCGATCGATGCGGGTGCCACCAGTATCAGCATCGAACTGACCGATGGCGGCCTGACGGCGATCCGGGTTGTGGACAATGGCTCGGGAATGGGCGCTGCCGACCTCGCCCGCTCGGTTCTCAAGCACGCGACCTCCAAGATCAGATCCCTCGAAGACCTGGACCGGGTGACGAGCATGGGCTTCAGGGGAGAGGCTCTCTTTGCCATCGCCTCGGTTTCCCGGCTGAGACTCGTGTCGAATCCCGGAGATGGCGGCCACGAGATCATTGTGGACAACGGCAAGGTCGGCGAGGTGCGGGCCGCTGCAGCCCCGCAGGGCACGATTGTCGAGGTGACCGGACTCTTCCGGGACATCCCGGCCCGCCGGGCCTTCATGAAGGCACCGGCCAGCGAGGCAAGGACTGTCCGGAAGATCCTGGCCGAAAAAATGCTGGCCTGGCCGGAGATCCGGTTTGTCCTGACAAGCGATGGTTCGGACCTGGTCCGATCCGCGGGCGGTGATCTGGTTTCACGGATCAGCGATCTCTACGACAGTGACCTCGCGTCATCCCTGCTGCCACTCGAACACCAGGAAGGGGAGTTCGGGATCACAGGGTATCTTGCGCCCGTCCACAGGAACTCCGCATCCCGGCGTGACCAGTATTGCAGCATCAACGGGCGGCCGGTCTTCCTGCCGGCCTTTTCCCGGGCCGTTGCGACGGCGTACGGGAACCAGCTCGCTCCGGGGCGCTACGCTATCGTTTTCATGTCGATCACGATCCCGCCGTCCCGGATCAATGTGAATGTCCATCCGGCGAAACGTGAGGTCCGGATCTGCGACGAGGGTGCGCTCTTTTCGGCGATCGTACATGCTGTCCGGCATGCCCTCGGGGCCACTGTCCGCTTTTCCGGGGTCGTCCGCTCCGGTCGGGAAACAGAGATCGGGGTCGAACAGCCTCTCCTGCACGAGGCCGGCGGGGTGGCCGAGACTGGACTCGAATGGACCCGACCGGTCGCTGGTTCGCAACCTGACGAGCGACAGGCGAATCGGGAATGGCCCGAGGTTGTTCATCAAAAAAATGAGGATGCAGAAATTGCATCTTCCGGGATGTTCGCGGGTGTCCGCATCATCGGCTGCTATGCCGACAATTACTGGCTCTACGAACAGGCCGGCCAGTTGTACATGATCGATCAACATGCCGCCCATGAACGGGTTCTCTACGAGCGCTTCGCGGCGGAGTACCGCTCACGCGGGATTACCCGCCAGGGCCTGTTGGTTCCGGTCCAGTTCGTCCCGGGGGCTGGTGAGCGGGATGTCCTTGAGGGACATGCCGACGAGATTGCCGCGGCCGGTTTTTCGGTGGCGCCCTTCGGTCCCAAGGCCTGGATTCTTGATGAACAGCCGGCCGACGTCCGTGACGGGCTTGAGGCCCTGCGATCCCTGCTCGCGGCTTTGGCCGATCCGGCCGGTTCTGCGGCCAGGGGCGATGCCCGTCTGGAGAAGATGCTGGCCACCCTGGCCTGCCATGCCGCCGTGCGTCGCGGTGACCGGATCAGCCCAGAACTCGTGGGCTCGATTCTCCAGGCACTGGCGCGGGTTGACCGGCCCTTTTCCTGCCCGCATGGCAGGCCATCCATTATCGCCATCAAACTTGAGGAGATCGAGACATGGTTCGCACGCCGCTGAATGTTCTGCTGATTGCGACGGGGGGAGTAGCGGTGGTCAAGGCGCCGGCCCTTGTCCGGCTCTTCCGGAAAAAGGGGGCCGTCGTCCGTGTCGTCCTGACCGAAAACGCGGCCCGCTTTGTGACACCGCTCGCGTTTGAGGCGGTCAGTGACCAACCCGTCTATGAAGAGATGTTCGCCCGGCGGGACTCTTTTACCCATATCAGTCTCCGGCAATGGGCCGATGTTGTCCTGATCGCACCGGCCACGGCCAACATCATGGGGAAGATCGCCGGGGGGATTGCGGATGATCTTGCCTCGACGGTTGCCATGGGGGCGGCCGGTGCCGGAGTCCCGCGGTACCTCTGTCCGGCGATGAACGATGCCATGTGGGCTGCTCCGGCCACACAGCGCAACCTGGCGCAGCTTGAGAAAGATGGTTGGGAGATTCTTGGTCCGGCCAGCGGGGATCTGGCCTGTGGCGAGAGCGGGCCGGGGCGGATGCTCGAACCGGAGGAGATCGTGGTCGCCGTATTCCGCAAGGCGCCGGCCGTGCCGTGTCCCGGAAAGATCATTGTCACAGCCGGTGCGACCCGTCAGCCGATCGATGCTGTCCGGTTTTTGTCCAATCGCTCCACCGGAAAGATGGGTGTCGCCATCGCGGAGGCCGCCAAAAAGGTTTTTTCCGAAGTCGTCCTGATCCATGCCGCCCTGAGTGTCCCGCCTCCGGTTGGGGTGCGGGTCCGCGAAGCGCTCACCGCGGAAGCGATGCTCCAGGCCGTCACTGAGGAGTTGGCCGACGCCAAGGCTCTCGTCATGTGTGCGGCAGTTTCCGATTTCACTCCGGAGACGGTGTTCAGCGGAAAGCTCAAAAAAGCGGGCAGGGCAAGTCTCGATATTCATTGCGTTCCTGCTCCCGATATTCTCGCCGAGACGAAGGCCCTTCGTGCCGGGAATTCCGTCAGCACTATCGGGTTTGCCATGGAGACAGCGGACCTCGAACAGGAGGCCAAGGGCAAGCTCGAGCGGAAGGGGCTGGACGGGATAGTGGCTAATCCCCTGGATGTTCCCGGGGCCGGCTTTGGAACGGGGACCAATCTGGCAGTATACTTCAGTCGGTCCGGAGAGCGCGAGGAATGGCCCATGATGAGCAAGGAGCAGATGGCGGATTTGATCCTCACACAGATGGAAACGCTTTGTCGACAGAAGGAAACGGGACGGGAGTAGGGACGACATGGTACGACAGCCGGCTGTAGCAGGCATGTTTTATCCTTCCGATCCTGCGAAACTGCGGTCCGGGATTGAAGGCTTTCTGGACAGAGGGGGTGCTGTGCAGGGCGGGCTCCCGCTAGGGATCATCGTCCCCCATGCCGGGTATCCCTATTCCGGTGCGGTTGCCGGACAGGCCTGGGCCAGGGTTCGGGGACAGGCTCCGTCCCTTGTGGTTTTGTTTGGGCCATCGCACCGGGTGCCCTTTGTGGGCTTTGCCCTTTCCGAAAGCCGTACTTGGGAGACGCCGCTTGGGAAAATCCTGGTGGACGAGGAGTCCTGCCTGGAATTGGAGGATGCCCCCTGCATTCTCTGGGAGGCGGCCCATCTCGAGGAACACTCGATCGAGGTCCAGTTGCCCTTCCTCCAGGTCGCGCTCGCAGGCAGCCCGACCATCCTCCCGGTGGTCTGTGGTCGTGCTCGCCCCGCAGAGATACAGACTATGGCCAAAGCCATGGAAGGACTCTATCATCGCAGGGACGGAAAAGTCCTCTTTGTCTGTTCGACCGATCTTTCCCACGATTATCCATACGAGCAGGCCCGCAGCATGGACGGACGGCTGGCCTCGGCGCTGGCGTTCTGTGACGCGGATCTTCTGGATGCACTCCTGGCCAGAGGGGAGGCCGAGGCCTGCGGGATGGTCGGGCTGCAGGTCATGATGCGTCTGGCCCGGATCCTCGGACGGGCGCGGGCCGAGGTCCTTGCGGTGACAAATTCGGGGGAGGTGATCGGTGATACCCGCTCCCGGATCGTCGGATACCTCTCGGCCAGCATTCCGTGAACAGGGATAGGAGAACGCGATGACTGAAACGCAACGAACGGCACTCCTGCAACTGGCGCGCTCATCCGTGATGGAGCGACTCGGTACGGGGGAACTCACGGAACTTTTTCCGGATCCGCTCTGGAGTGAGGCGAGGGGTGTCTTTGTCACTCTGCATGCCTTGGGCCGTTTGCGGGGGTGTATCGGATACATCGAAGCGGTCGAACCACTGGGACAAGCGGTCAGGACGATGGCCTGTCAGGCGGCCTTCCACGATCCGAGATTCCGACCAGTGACCGCGGACGAGCTTGCCGGAATCGATGTTGAGATATCGGTTCTTTCACCTCTTAAACCGGCCCGTGCGGAGGCGATTGTTCCAGGAGTCCATGGCGTGGTGATCGAGGCCCGTGGACGCCGGGCGGTCTTTTTGCCCCAGGTCGCCACGGAGCAGGGTTGGGACCGGGAGACATTGCTGGAGGAACTCTGCCACAAAGCCGGGCTGGAGGGCCATATCTGGCGTGAGGAAGATGCAAGACTCTTCGTGTTTACCGCGGAAGTCTTTGGAGAAAGGGAATCATGATCTATACAGTGACACTCAATCCGGCGATCGACGAGACAATCGAGCTGGAATCGTTCAATGCGGGCGGGGTTTCCCGGCTGGCGGAAACCTCGCGTGCGGTCGGGGGAAAAGGCATCAATGTGGCCCGGGCTCTCGGTATCCTTGGAGACAAGGCCGAGGCTCTCGCTGTTGTCGGAGAGGACTCCAGGGCGTTTTTTGAGGAAGGCGCACGTGCCGAGGGAATCGCTCTCCAGTGTTTTCCCTGTCCGGGCGAAACCAGGGTCTCCCAGACCATCGTCTTCAGACAGGAATGTGTCAATACCCATATCCGTCGCCCCCATGGGGCCGAGGGTGCCGGGGCTGCGCTCGCCGGGATCAAGGAGTGGCTTGCATCCAGGTTGGCCCAGGGCGATTACCTGGTCCTTTCGGGATCACTCCAGACGAGCATGCCGCCAGACGCTTGGTCCGGGTTGACGGAGCTGGCCCACGAGAAGGGCGCGCTTCCGGTGCTCGATACCAGCGGAGATGCGCTCGAAGCAGGTCTGGCCGCCCGTCCCTTCATGCTCAAGATCAATCTCGACGAGTTTATGGACATGAGTGAGGCCTCCGGAGAGGAAAAGGCCGATTTCAAGGAAACGATCCGGAGCCTGCATGCTTCCGGGGTTGCCCTGATCGTCATCACGATGGGGGCGGGCGGCGCTGTTCTCTCCGATGGAGAGGATTTTTTCCATGCCCGGCTCGAGATGCCGGAAAACCGTGAACGACAGGTCTGGGCGACCGGAAGCGGGGATGCCTTTCTGGCCGGATTCCTGTCCGGCCTCCTCGCCGCGCATCCCCTGACGGACTGCCTCCGGTTCGGCGTTGCCTGCGGGAGTGTCAGCACCGGGTATCCGGGGTGCGCTCGCTTCGAGAAGGAAGCCGTCATGGAAACCCTTCCCCGGGTTGAACTGCACCGCGAGCTGCCCTGATCAGGCACCCGCCGCGAAAGCTGGATCACCGGACGGGACCCGCCGGACCTGTCTTGCTTTTTTCCCCGAACCGCGGTACGATGCTCTCCAGTGGTGGCTCGGAAACATGGAGGAATGGAATGCGTCTCTCGGTCTTGGCTTTCGG
>DAIREN010000115.1:3541-9164 GCA_036795535.1 Spirochaetota bacterium | reverse complement strand
CCTTGGCCTGCGCGGGACGTCCGCATTACCCTTCGGGTACGATGCCGGCTCCCTGCCCCGCGCCATTGGCCGTTACCCTTCGGGCAGAGTCCCTGCAAAGGGGCCTACGCCGTAAGCACGCCTCCTCCCCAGCAGGGGGAGGTTGGGCGCAGTCCCCGAGAGGGGAAGGGGGCAGCCCTGCATTATTTCCATGGTTACTTTGCGTGTAACACTCCGGCGAAGTCCCCTGAAAAGGGGAGCTTCGCTATGGCCTGCGACGTTGCAAGCCAAGCCGTGTTCATCCATCTTCAATTGCTGAATTCAAAAAATCTGCTGATAACCACGTGCGACATCAGTTCCCACAGAACTACACATGTCGACTGTAAAGTTGAATAACCTGGTAATCCCAAACCGGATTTCAATATGCACTGCTACAGTTCAACTCTGTCTTGTAATATGATATCAACAAGCCTTGACAAGAATTTCCAAATATGGGTAGAGTGTATGGACATCTGATTGAAAATCGGAGCACCAACCATGAGTCCCGAAATAACCCTGGAACGGCTTGTTGAAAGCTTTGCTGCAAGACGAGCAGAAATTACAGCCGCAGGATCGAAGTACGATGAAGCCAATACTCGTGTCGACTACATAAACCATCTCTTCGAGCTGATGGGGTGGGATGTGAATAATTATAGCCACCGTGCAGAGACTGAGGTCGTGCATGAGTACAAGATGAAGATCAAAGGAATGGGAAAACGTCCTGATTATGGGTTTATGGTCAAGGGCAAACCTGCATTTTTTGTCGAAGCAAAAAAGCCATCAGTCAAAATCAAGGATAATGCTTCGGTCGCATACCAGCTCCGGGCCTATGCACACACGAAAAAGCTTCCGCTTTCAATTATTACAGATTTTGAAGAGTTCGCAGTCTATGATACACGGATCCCGCCAAAAGATGGAGACGGGGCTTCTGTCGCACGGGTTTGGTACTTCACTTTTGATCAGTACATGCAACCCCCTGAAAAAATAAAAAATGCAGAGGGCTTTGAAACAGTTTTTGACTTCCTCAAATCCATCTTCTCAAAAGATGCTGTTGAGGCAGGGAGTTTGGAGCAGTGGACATCGACGGCGAAGAAACTCAAAGGCGTCATGGGTGCAGATAAAGGATTTTTGGCACTGCTCAAGCTCTGGCGCGAGAATCTTGCTGATGAAGTAGCCAAGCATAATCTCAGTATCAGTGTGCGTGATCTCAACACAGTTGTGCAGCGTTTGATTGACCGCTTGGTGTTCCTCAGATTTGCTGAAGACAGGGGTGCTGAAGTTGAGGATACGCTTCTGAACCTCGCCAACTCAAACTCAGTACGTGAGGATCTCAATAAGTACTTTGATGCTTCTGAAAAAAAATACAACTCCGAACTCTTTGCGTTTAATCCCCTCCTGAGAGATGTCGTTATCACTGACAAGAAGTTGAAAGAAGTGATCATGAGTATGTACCAGCCCCAATGCCCATATATTTTTGAGGCTTTGCCTATCGAAATATTGGGTGCGGCCTATGAAATGTTTCTGGGGCAGACTATCACCATCTCGGGAGGAGAGAAAAGACACAAGGCAACCGTACGGGACAAGCCCGAGGTAGTGAAGGCCGGAGGTGTAGTGTATACACCTGAATACATTGTCGATTACATCGTTGACGAAGTAGTCGGTCCAATGGTGTCAGGCAAAACCCCTGAGCAAGTGGCATCAGTGAAGATTGTGGATCCAGCCTGTGGTTCGGGGTCATTTTTGATAGGCGCTCTCGACTATCTTCTTGACTGGTATACGCGCACCTACCTCAAGGATGAGGTTGGACGAAAGAATGCCATGAAAACCGGGAAACTGATTGAGCGTGAATCCGGCGTTTACAAACTCAGTCTCAAGGAAAAGCGAAGGATTCTGACGCAGCACATATATGGGGTTGATATCGACGCTCAAGCTGTTGAAGTGACGAAGCTCAGCCTGTGTCTGCGTCTTGTTGAAGATGAGACCATGAGCGGCGGGCAGGCCAGTTTCGGTTTTAATGAGGGGCGGATATTACCCAATCTTGAAGCCAACATCAAGTGCGGAAACTCGATCATTGAGCCTGACTACTTTGTCAACCATCCCCTCCTCACCGAGGGTATCAATCCTGAAGAGCTACAGGCTGTTAATGCCTTCGATTGGAAGAGTACGAACCCTGATCACACCGGATTCCCGGATGTCTTCAAGGCCGGAGGGTTTAGTTGTGTCATCGGCAATCCACCGTATGTGCGACAGGAACTTTTGACTCCACATAAGGACTATCTCAAACGTAAGTACGGGGTCTATCACGGAGTGGCTGATCTCTATGCGTATTTCTTCGAGCGAGGCCTCGGCATCCTCGCTCCCGGAGGGCGGTTCGGATTTATCGTCGCGAACAAATGGATGCGGGCCAATTACGGTGAACCGTTGCGCCGCTGGTTGAAAACGGCGGGAATTGAGAAGATCATTGATTTCGGTGACCTCCCTGTTTTCGAGAACGCGACCACCTATCCCTGCATCGTCATTGCCGAAAACGGAAAAAAAGGATCGACCTTCAAAGCTGTCAATGCCGAAGAGCTGGCCCCGCACAATCTCTCCGGGTATCTTAAACAACGGTTTTTCAAGATGAACCTTGCCGACCTCGATGATACGGGATGGATGCTTGTTGATACACAAAGTCGTGCCCTGATGGAGAAGCTCCGCACGCAGGGCGTCACCTTGGACAGCTATGTCGATGGCAGGATTTACTATGGAATCAAGACTGGCCTGAATGAAGCTTTTGTCATTGATACTGAGACCAAGGAACGATTGATCGCCGAGGATCCAAAAAGTGCAGAAATCATCAAGCCCTTTCTCGCAGGACGGGATATCAAGCGATATATGCAGTCAACAACAGAAAAATGGCTCATTTTCACCCGCCGCGGAATCAAAATCAACGAGTATCCCGCCATTGAACGACATCTACTACGGTATAAAAAGCAACTGATGCCCAAGCCCAAAGACTGGAAGGGCGACAAGTGGCCGGGGCGAAAACCTGGAAGTTACAAATGGTATGAAGTCCAAGATTCGATTGATTATTGGAGAGAGTTTGAAAAGCCAAAGATAATCTATGCGGAAATAGCTCAAAAAGGTCAATTCACCTTTGATAATACGAGCTTGTATGTTGACACAACCGCATACATCATGGGAACAACAGAGAAATGGCTGATTGGCTTATTTAATTCTCGACTATGGACTTTTATATTTTCAAAGGTAAGCTCGTCTATTCGTGGTGGTTATTATCGTTGGAAGTATCAGTACATGGAACAATTACCGGTTCCGACAGGTAATGAAGGAATAAAAGTGAAGATTGCAGAGTATGTGAAGTCTCGCATGGAGACACAGGAATGCGAAGATAATTACGAGGGCAGCCAAGCACAAGCCCTTTCCTTGAAAATAGAAGCCCTCGAAGCCGCCATCGATGATCTCGTTTTCAAGCTCTATGGACTAAACGAAGACGAAATAGAGATCATAAAATCCCAGACGCGGTGACATCCGGAGTCGCATCACTTTTTCGCAATATCCTTATGCGTATACCCCTCCAACGGGGACTTCGCCGGATTCTTCGACTCGTTTACTTGTAAAGTACCCCCCAGCCCCCCGCATCAAAAACCATTTGCCAAACGCCATCATCCGGGCTACAGTGCAAACCTGCATTCAATTCTGCCCGGGAGGTTGTATGGACATCACGTGGGAAATGCTCAAACCCCTCATCGTTGACGAGGTCTGGACCGGAAACCAGGTCAGTCTCAAATTCAAGGCATCCAATCAGGCCGAGCCCCTGCAGACCATGGGCGTCGCCATGCCCAGCCAGGACGAGATCATGAAGCGCATGACTGGTGAGATCGCCAAGTCCGCCGCATCCAACATGGCCATCGGGACAGGCGCCAACATGCTCGGAAACATGGCGGGTGTCCCCGGTCTCGGGAGCGCGCTGGGTTCGGTGGCCAGCCAGGCAGGGATCGGATACCAAATGGATCCCGCAGCACTGATGCAGGTCGAGATCACGGAAGAAGTCAGACAGGCGACCATCCTTCAGGCATTCCAGCCCCTGGCGGCCATGTATTCATACGACGCGGGGACATGGGTATTTGCCGCGCAATAATAGGCGGGCAGCGGGGCCTGCAGGCACGCCGTGTTCGGCAGCATTGCAGGTCCTGTCAGGGGACCTCTTCACGCACCTGACACCCTCACCTCACGATTTCACTCTCGGTGTCTTGCACCTTCACAGGCGCACCCGCCTCCATCAATCGCCTGCTTCCCCACACCAGCGGAACCATACCCAGGAGGGCCACGCCGCTCAGGATGAGGATTGTCTCGATCCGCACGTGTTCCGAAACCGGCCCAAACAGCAGCATGGCCAGAGGCATGAGGGCTGTCGAGATCATCGCGAGAATACTGTAGACCCTCCCAAGGTATCCCTCCTCGACATGTTCCTGGAGAATGACAGCCGCCGGTGTGTTGAAGTAGGGCATGGCGATACCGATACAGGCCATGACCGCACTGTACACGCCAAAGCTTTCGAGCAGGCCAAGCACAACCGCCCCCAGTGCCATGACAAGGTGCGAGACCAGCATGGTCTGCATCCTGTTTTTCAGCCCGCCCCAGACGGCAATCAGCGCTCCTCCGATCATCATGCCCCCGGAAAAGGCAATTTCGATGGCTGTCAGCCGCCAGACCTCAGGGCCAAAGCTGCGGGCAACCTGTAACGGTGTCAGCAAGGCAGCCGGCGTGATCAAAAAGATCAAGGCCCCAAAATACCAGAAGTACGGCACCAGATAGCGGTGTTCCCGGATATACCTGAAGCCGAGCTTCATGTCCGCAAAATACCCGACAGTCCCGGACTCAAGCGCCTTTTCATGTACCGGGACACGAAGAAACACCACAAAGGTCCCGATTGCCAGGGCCGCCGTAACAACATCAATGAAAAACAGTGCCTCGATCGGAGCAACCGACAGCAGCAGACCGCTGACTGCGGGTGATATCAGGAGGAGGGCTGACTGAAGCGTTGTATTAATCCCGTTGGCCCGGGTCAGCTGATCTTCGGGTACAATTTGTGGCAGGATGGCCCCTACCGCGGGCGCTTGCAGGGCAGACCCGACGGCACGCAAGGCCTGGGCCAAAAGCAGCACCAAAATATCCCGCACTCCACCCATGAATACCAGGGCTGCCACCAGGGTGACAAACGCCACAAAAGCGTCCGCCAGGATGATGATCTTTTTTCGGTCATGCCGGTCCGCCCAGACTCCGGCAAACGGCGATAGCAGAAAATACGGCACAAAACCACACAGGATTGACAATGTCATCATGACACCCGATTGGGTGGTCAGGGTGATATGCCACATAATGGCATACTGGACCAGGGATGATCCAAAAATAGAGAGACTCTGCCCGCCAAGGAAAACGGCAAGCTGCCTTTTCCAGTCTGTACGCATGTTTGATATCCTCACAAGGCGCCTGCTTGCCGCAGGCAACCGGCAGCCTGTCCGATGCATCTGCATGGACACCTGCCCCAAAACCTGCACAACAGCCTTCTGCGGGACAACAACATTTTATGGAACAGAAGCAAGCC
>DAIREN010000115.1:0-3441 GCA_036795535.1 Spirochaetota bacterium | reverse complement strand
ACCTGCACAACAGCCTTCTGCGGGACAACAACATTTTATGGAACAGAAGCAAGCCGGACCGGGCCGGCAGTATCGCACCTTGCCTCACGCAACCGACTACCCCCCAACGAGACTTCGTTCCCCAGAAAACGCGGACTTCGCCGGAGTCGCATGACGATTTCGTGATCTTGTGATCAAAAATGCCCCTGTGCGGCTGGATACAGCGCGAAGTCCCGAGTATCGACGCGGGAGATGTATCCGCAGTCATGGCGCAGTCCCCGGAGGGGAATGACTTATGCGGGGTAGACGTTCACATCCTGTTCCTGTCCCGTGCTCTCGGCCGTCCTGGCCTCACGGCTGGATACAGCGCGAAGTCCCGAGTATCGACGCGGGAGATGTATCCGCAGTCATGGCGCAGTCCCCGGAGGGGAATGACTTATGCGGGGTAGACGTTCACATCCTGTTCCTGTCCCGTGTTCACGGCCCTCCCTGGCCTCACGGGACGTTCACATCCTGTTCCTGCATTCTGACGACGGTGGCGAAGTCGGCGAGAGTTACTACGGGTTCCAAAATCTCGCGGGGGCATGCGGATGTTTTCACAGGTTTTTGGCAAGTGGCCCCGACAGGGCGGATGGCGCAGCGGTACCAGGCTTGAAAAGGCGTGGTGATAGCATTATGCTATAGCTATGAAATCGATACATATTCGGGATGTGGACCCCGTAGTCCTGAAGAAGCTGGAAACACTGGCCAGGCTCCATCACCGTTCCGTGCAGGGGGAATTGCGGCAGATCCTGGCCGATGCTGCCCGCATGGTACCGGATGCGACGGATGACTGGGAACTGGTGACAACCAGTGTCGGGCGCGAGTCCGGTTGGAGCCGGGAAGACATCTATGATGATGCCCGCTGAGAAATTTTTCGTGGATACCAATATCCTGCTGGCCGCGACGGATACCGGCCGGAGGGATCACGCCTTGGCGAGTTCAGTGTTCACACGGGCAGCGGCGCGCGGAATCCATCCGTTTATCTGCGGTCAGGTGGTGCGGGAATACCTGGTCGTTGCGACACGCTCTGTGGACTCCAATGGCCTCGGGTTGGTGCTCCGTGATGCGCTCCATAATGTCAGGCAATTCCGACGCCGCTGCGGTTTTCTGGCTGAGGATGAACGAACTGCAGAAATCCTGCTCTCCCTGGCAGAGAAACACAGGATTACCGGCAAACGCATCCATGACGCCAACCTGGTTGCCTTGATGCAGGCGCATGGTATCCGGACGCTATTAACCTTGAATCCTCGGGATTTTGCATGTTTTGAAGGAATAACAATCCCCGACCTGGCCGAATTCGAAAACGGTGGCGGATGATACGGGCACAGGCACACCCCGTCAGCGTTTTTTCGCCAGGAGTATGTCCGGTACATCCGCGGTACAGGTTGAGACTCATCCGTGATACGAACCAGGAATCAATGCGCGGCCTGACCCGCAGGATAGATTTGGAACAGATCTCGGGCACGGGCCGTCAGATCCCCCGCATCCGCGCGGCAACAGCACTCCACCACTCGGCACTCCGCCAGGCTCCGATTGTAGCCACCGGCACCCGGATGACCAGGCTGGTCGGGCAGTGCATAAACATGTCGCGCCCGCCGGCCGGCGGCATGCTGCCCCGCATCGTGACTTCAGCAAGCGCCGTGCACTCCGCAAAGACGGTGTGCGAAACATTGCGCACCCCGCTCCCGACCACGGCCGTCACGAGCTGCCTGCAATCACGGAACACGCCCCGACCCATAAAGGTTACGCTATCCGGAACACGAACACTTTTGAGAGACTGGCACTCCGAAAAACTCCACTCCCCGATACGGGTCAGGCCGGCCGGGAAGGTGATCCCGGTCAGCGCCGTGCTCTGGAAAAAGGCATAGTCTCCAATCGTGGTCGTCCCGGCCGGCATCGTGTACGCTCCGCTCCTGGCCACCGGGTACAAGATCAGGGTTGTTCCGTCGGCCGAAAAAAGCACGCCATCAATACTGCGAAAGGTTGTGTTCCCCGCCGCCACCGAAAAATTCTGCAGCCCCGTGCAGCCCGAAAAGACCAGTCGTTCAATCTTTGTGACGCCCGCAGGAATGGCAAACCGGGTCAGCGCAGTACAGTCACGAAACGCCTCTTCCCCGATCTCGCTCAACGAGGCGGGAAGCACAATCTCCCTGAGACTGCGGCAGCCCTTGAAGGTCTCGTCCCCAAGGCGGTGCATCCCGTTCGGGATCCGGAATTCGGTCATGGCTGCGCAATCCCGAAAGGCTCCCTTGCCGATGCCCCGCAGGCCACGTCCTCCCTCGAGTTTGGCCAGTCTGGTGCAACGGTCAAAGGCGAACTCACCAAGATTGGTGACGGCATTGGGCAACTCGATCGTGCCGAGAGCCGTACAACGCTGGAAAGCCTCCCGGTCGATGGTATGTACCGTATCGGGAATTTCAACGTCCTGCAAGGCCGTACAGCCGGCAAACGAACGCCAGCCGATGCTGCGCAGCCCGTCGGGAAGCCCGACATCCACAAGGGCCGTGTTCCCGTTGAAAACCCCGTATTCGAGGACCGTAATCCCCTTGGGGATCCTGATTTTTTTGAGCTTCGTATTGACCGACAAGGCCCCCATCCCAAGCCGGCGCAGGCTGGCCGGGAGCTTGATCCTTTCGAGTGAAACACATCCATTGATGGCATGCGGACCAAGGACGACAAGCCCGTCAGGCAAGTCCATCTCACGAAGGGCATGGCACCCGCTAAAGGCCAGATCCCCGATGGAAATCAATCCTTCGGAAAATTCAACCCGCTCGAGCTTGGTGCACAAAAAAAACGCTGAGGCAGCGATATTGGTCACACTCTCGGGAATACGCACCCTGCGCAGACTCATGCAGCGGTCAAATGCGCTCCGCCCGATCGTCCGCACACTGGATGGGATAGTCACGCCCGTAATCTTGGAGCGGGCGAATGCCGAATCACCGATGGCGGTCACGGGCTTGCCCTGCCAGCGCGCCGGAATAATCACATGCCCGGCTATCTCTTTCGGAAATCCGCTCAGCCTGTACTCCGTCCGGCCGTTGATCGCAACAAAACGCAGATCCTCCGCCGACAATGGAGCCAGACAGGCACAGAGCAATACAATCACAATCCACAATTTCATCATTCACCCCTTTATCCGATCACTGCATACATTCTACCCTCTACACTGCTTTCTGTCGCGGGTTCATTGAGTATCTTTACGGCGTATCCAGCCGGATACAGCCATGGGACAACCCTTGTCATGGCACCAGCTTCAGCCAAGCATCATACACACGCCGTCATTCCACCACGGCCTGAAACAGGGGTGCCCGCATGCGTATCATACCTTTTTTTATGCTGAACAGTCTCAGGCCTCTCTGGCTCGCCACAGCCATCGCGGGTCTCGTGATCTGGTCGGGCAGCGGCTGCTCGGGAAAGGAT
>DAIREN010000114.1:0-9214 GCA_036795535.1 Spirochaetota bacterium | reverse complement strand
CATACGCTGGCCAAATTGCGTCAACGGAATCAAAGCAGACAGGCTCAGGCTCTCGGCATTTGCTTCTGGCATGATGTGATCGTACTGCTGGAATTTGACCCCAAAGACATAGCCTACTTGGGTTCATTTGATGAATGTGTTGAGTTTTACAAAAAACATTTCTGCAAACTCGACACAGCCATTCGGAACCTCTATGCTGAGTTTCTCAACCGAAAAGAACTCCTTGAGCCATTCCAGGATATGTACAAAGAATATGTGGCAATCTTCCTCGACAAGTGGTTTCATTATTTCCAGGGTTATACCGAAACACAAACTGGAACTTTGCAGCGGATAATTGATGAAACTGACGGTTTGAAGATAGCTGTTATTGTTGGAGATGGTGTTGCCTACGAGATAGCGGAACTTGTTGCTGCAAAGGTTAAGGATATAGCCAAACTTGAGAAGAATTCAATTCTCGCTGATTTACCGTCCGAAACCGAGAACAATATGAGTCGCATCTATATGTCTAATGGGGTGACTGAAGCTATTCAAAGCAATCGTGAGAAATATTTGGCAGCACAGAATCCTGATGTCAGCATCGATTTCATCAGATTGGATGAAGTTACCGAAGAGGCTCTGCCCGGGCAGGTTTTGATTTGCACCTATAAAGACATCGATGACATGGGTGAGAAGCTTCAGCAAAAAGCACTGAAGTATTTCCCGGAGACCATAGATTTTTTTGCTGAAAAGATATCACTCCTTCTGCGCAGTGGCTATGCCAAGGTCTTTCTGGTAACGGATCACGGTTTTGTGCTGACAGGTTTGTTGCGTGATGCGGATAAGATCAGCAGTATGCCTGATATTTATGGTAAAGCTTGTGAGCGATATTTCGTATCTGAAAGGCAAAATTCATGTAACAATTGGGTTGTTCGTGAACGAAACGGAAAATATTTCTATTTCGCCAGGTCAAACAATTCTTTTAAAAGTACTGGTGCGTATGGATTTTCTCATGGTGGAGCGTCTCCTCAAGAATTGATTACACCGTACTTTTGTTGGGAACGATCCGCAGATTCAGCGGCTTCGCTGACTGTATCGATTGCAAACAAAGCAGATCTGAAAGATGTCACCGGTGAGCTGTTTTCAATCAAGATACAGGCTGACAAGGGTGCCGGAGATCTGTTCTCCATGGACCGCAAAGTCTATCTGGTTTTCTTTGCCAACAAGGCACAGGTGAATAAAAGCGATATGTTTACCATTCAACGGAATGAGCGGGTAACCAAGGAATATACATTTGATGGCCATTCGGAACTCGAAGTCCACCTTCTGGATGCTCTCACCAGGCAGCAGCTCGACCGTGTCATTGTAAAACAGAATAAAGACAGAGACTTGGGTGGACTTCTCTGATGAAGAGGAATTGATTATGGCTATATTGAATGATTTGGACAAAAAACTACTTGAGCATTTTAGAGGGTACGTGGTCAAAAAAGATCTTGTCCTCTCCGTAAAGGTGGGGGCCAATGTCCCGGTTTTTGTGCTTGAATATCTGATCGCCAACTCCTGTTCAACTGATGATGATGAAAAAATCAGTATCGGAATGGAGAATGTCAAAAAAGTACTCAGCGAGCACTATGTCAATCCAGAAGAGAGTTCTCTGATTCATTCAAAGATTCGCGAGAAAGGTCGCTACAAGATCATCGACAAGATTTCCGTCGAGTTGGATTCTAACAAGGACATTTACTGGGCAAAGCTGCAAAACAGCAACATAAAAAACGGAAACATCAGCGACGACTTGGTCAAGCAACATGAGAAAATGCTTATGGGTGGCATCTGGGCGATTATTGATGTGGAGTATGATCCCAATATAAAAATTGGCCAGAACATCTTTCCGTTTGTGATTAGCGAGATTAAACCGATCCAGCTTTCCAGCTTTGACAACAGCAAGATCATCAATAAGCGCAAGGAATTTACCAAAAGCGAATGGCTCGACATCCTGTTGCGAAGTTGCGGTTATGAGCCAAGTGCAGAAGGTGTCACTGACCGTATCAAGATACTGCTGCTTTCCCGACTGCTCCCAATGGTTGAGTCAAACTTCAACTTCATCGAGCTTGGGCCACGTTCAACAGGCAAATCATTTGTATTTAAGGAACTCACACCTTACGCCGTTTTGATCTCTGGTGGCCAGGCAACTGTTGCCAAGCTTTTCGTCCATGGCTCAACTGGCAAAGTCGGTGCGGTTGGACAATGGGATGCAATCTGCTTTGATGAGGCCACCGACAAGATTTTCAAAGATAGAGATGCTGTTCCTCTTATGAAGGACTACATGGAATCGGGATCATTCTCCCGGGCTGGTACAGGAGGTGAAATTACGGGTGTTGCTTCTATCATCTTTAACGGGAACATCAATCAACCGGTTGAGACGGTCCTGCAAACCTCACATCTGTTCAGTCCGCTATCCGATGAGGTTAACAGCGATACCGCCTTCCTCGATCGTATACACTTTTATCTGCCTGGTTGGGAGATGATCAAGTTTTCACCCAAGCACTTCACTTCCAGCTTTGGATTCAGCACCGACTACTTTTCAGAGGCTCTCAAGTCGTTGAGACGGGTTACCTATACTGATGCGATTGAAAAATATTACTCCCTCGGTGCTCATCTGAAACAGCGTGATACCAAGCCGGTCAAAAAGACTGTCTCCGGTTTGATCAAGCTGATGCACCCTGATGGTGAATATACGAAAGAAGACATCAAAGAGTATGTTGAGATTGCTTTGGAGATGCGTCGCCGCGTTAAAGAGCAGTTGAAGCGCATCGGCGGTATGGAGTTCTGGGATACAAACTTTTCTTATATCGATAAAGAAACCCAGGAAGAAACGTATGTCGGCCTGCCAGAAGAAAAAGGTTCACATCTCATCGGTAATACCCCTTTGCCACCCGGGATCTGTTATACCAGCACAAGTGATGGCGAAATCGTTGCTCTGGTTAGAATTGAAACTATCGCTGTCGCCGGGTCTGGAAAGTTGAATATAACCGGGGTCAATAACACGGCAGTGAAGGAAAATATCAAGAACACCTATCAGTATATCAAGGCTAATGAAAAAACGATCCTGAGCGATAAACATTCGCTGAAGAATTATGATATCACCATTCAGGTTACCAACCTCCTTGGAGCTGCGATTTCATCCGGAATAGGTTCCGCCGTTTACATAACCATTGTGTCTGCGCTCTATAAAAAGAACCTGAAGGCCGGTCTGGCGGTGCTCGGAAATATATCAGTGGGCGGTGCTATTGAACGGGCGATCAACTTTGCGGATAAAGTTACCATGCTCTCCGAGAATGGAGCAAAGATCGTCATCGTTCCGATGGATAATCTCACGGAACTGTCAAACGTGCCACCAACTGTTCTTGGAAGCACAGATGTGCCGTTCTACCAGAATAATCAGATGCTGATGCAGAAAGCGATATTGTTGGATTGACAGGCTATACATACAAAGGAAAAAGTTGATGTCAACAGCCACATACACAGCATTGTTTTCAAAAGTACAAACCATCTCGAACCTCTACGCCAAATTGGCCGAGCGTCATGATGACGGGTTCAACATCTTCGAAATCATGCGAATGCAGAGTGACGAAGTACATCTGCATTCCAGATTCATCGCCGAATTGCTCAACCCAAAGGGAACCCACGGCTTGGGCAAGACGTATTTACAGTTATTTTTGGATAAGCTCCCCTTGAGGGATAGTGCGCATCAAGATGAAGAGCAAAGAATACTTGTTGCTGACGGGTCAACCGTCAATATCTCTGTTGAAAAAGATATCGGCCCAATAGATCCTGTTTTGAAAAAAGGTGGCAAGATCGATATCCTTGTTCACTCAAGCGAGATGCTTGTGGCAATCGAAAATAAAATCTATGCTCGAGAGCAAGATGACCAGATTGCCCGTTATCAAAATTATCTCAAGGAACAGCAAAGGGATACAAGAGAATCTTTTGTGTTGTTTTTGACGCTTTATGGAAATAAACCAGATTCAACTTTGCAGGATAGCGGTATCAGTGTGATTTGCATCAGTTACAAGCATCATATACGTGAATGGCTTGACGCATGTATCGAAAAATCCGCAACCAGGCCCTTGGTGCGGGAGACATTGCGACAATACGCAGAGGCAATCAATCATTTGACGGGAGGCAGAACCATGGCAGAAGACAAAGAAATCATTGAAGCTATGAAGGGTAATATTGCTGAATCTTTCAATATTGCCAGGAATTTCAAGGAAATGAAAGTTCAATTATTGGAAGAGTTTAATGCCCAGTTAGAAAAAGAGTTTGGAAAGAATATTCTGGAAAAGGGGCTGCATACGGACTATGAGCCGGTCGATTCGAAGCATACGACACTTACGTTTTCCATTCCAGGCAATGAAAAATATCGAGTCCATTTCAAACTCTATTGCGACAGATTGACTTTCGGATTGCATACGGAAAAATGCGAAGGAAAATATATTGAAGATGTATCGGATCTGGACAAGTACCCGGACTATGCAAAGTATGACAAGTTTACAAATTGGGCAACGCCCGAACCGTGGCAGGCAATCCGGTCCGGGGAACTGGTCGAGTTTGTGCGTGCGATCTATGATAAGGTCGTCGAGATAAGTAAAACAATGCCATAATGCTCATGGTGGTATACTTGTGCTTGGTCGCGGCGTCATGTCGCACCGGTGCGACATAAAATGTCAGGAATGCGGCGTCCAAGCCGCATCCTGACAAACAAGCCTCTGCATAACGATCAATGAAACAAGGAGCCCCCCATGGCCCGGCGTATCACTCAAAAGCCACACCTCCGTCAATCATCCGCTCATCCGCGGCGGAGTACCTGACCTTCATCGCCGCCAGCGGCGAGGGCGGGGTGGAGGCTGTCTACGCCGACGAGAACATCTGGCTGACGCAGAAAATGATGGGACTGTTGTATGATGTGGAAACCAACAAAATCAACTATCATCTGAAAAAGGTGTTTAGCGACAGCGAGCTGCATGAAGAGGCAGTTATTCGAAATTTTCGAATAACTGCTGCCGATGGCAAACACTATGATACCATGCACTACAACCTGGCCGCCATCATCGCCGTCGGGTACAAGGTCAATTCCGAACGGGCCGTTCAGTTCCGCAAGTGGGCAACGACGATCATCCAGGAGTACACCATCAAGGGATTCTCCATGGATGACGAGTGGCTGAAAAGCGGTCGAACCATTCTGGACGACCAGTACTTTGAGGAACAGCTCCAGAGATGGGATACTATCATACACCCTTCATCCGCCGCCTCCTGCCCTTCTTCGGGTATGGAGACGACGAGATGACCGTCTACCTGCGTGAGGACAGGAACGATGGCGAGGACAAGGCTTGAGAGACAGATACACAGGGGGCTGGTATGAAAAAACGAGCACAGAGGATCGAAAGCGTCAGCAAGCCCGAAACGTGCCAGCCTTCGCAGCTTCGGGTATTGCCGACATTTTGTATGGAATGGTGGTATTTTCAGAAGACTTGGAGCAGGATATCGAATCCGGCCGGATTGTGCTGGGAGGCTGCTGCCTGACCGGGGACGATCCCGTCTGGAAGTGCACGCAGTGCGGGCAGGCGATATACAGGATGAAAGTATGATGCCCTCTTTCGGGCATGGTACGCTTGGAGCATGACGAAGAATGCGGCAAAAACCATTCAAAACATTATAAAATTTCTCATTTCAAAAAAATTTTCCTTTCCCATCCGTATATCCTCCTGACGGCTATGCGACACGCATGGTGTCCACCCGCCCGACAGGAGGCTGCGATGGCACTGACGAACAAACTCTTTGAGGCACTGGAGGAGCGGAGGCGCAGAGCCGTTTGTCCCGTCTCGCCATGGTGGCCGTCGTTCGCGAGGGTCGCGAGCCGGCCGGGAGCCCGGCCAGGCTGAGGGCCGAGATGGACTCGCTGCATGGACGGCTCGGTGCGCTCAACAAACTCATCACGGCAGCCAACAAGGTCTGCACGCTGGCCGGACCGGTGACCGGTTCAAAAAAAGATTGCGGTTATGAAAACTATCGGTTTTGCAGCGTATGAACAGGCAACACACTGACGGAGGTCGAATATGGAAACGGGAACTTTGATAAAAAAATCCGGCTATCTTCTGTCCGGGATCGGTGGTCGGACGTTTCTCGTTGACAGCGGCATTCCGTTTAGCGTCGGGCGGGGGACGCTCGAACTCTGCGGCCGTTCCTTCCGGCTTGTCCAATCTCCGCTGTCTTCATTTACTCCAGCCAGCATCTCGAAGGTTGTCGACGTTGCGGTCGACGGCATCATCGGCGGCGATATCCTGCGGGCTCTCGGCTGTCGTTTTGACCTGGCACATAATACAATCGTCTTCGATCCGGCCGTACCGGCCAATGTTGCACCCATTCCCTGCCAGCCCCGGAGTATCGGCGGCACACCGCTCCCTGTGATAACAATAGAAGCGTTCAATCGCCCGCTCGCGCTTGGCTTTGATAGCGGCTCGCCACTTGCCTATGTCATGCCAGGTACCTGTGCCTTCCCCGGACAGGCCGATGGATCGCGGCAGGAGTATGTTGGTATGCTCGATGCCTGGAGCACAGTTGATTTTTGGAACGGCGCAAGCTTTATCGGGGGCGATTGTTACCAGCTTGAGTTTGCCATTCTGCCGGAACCCCTGCCGACCTTGCTCCGTTTTACCGGAGCTCCTGTTGACGGATTGTTTGGCAGCGGACTGGCCGAGCTGGCCGCGGTCACGCTTGCTGCCGGCTGGAACGAGTTCTATGTCGAGAAATATGCTGCGTGATGCTGCTTCCCTGCAATATTTGTCAGGCTGGAGCGTATATACAGGATGGGTGGATTTGTTTCCGGATTGCCGGCCCTGAAAACGGCTAAAAAGGGGATGAACATGAACAAGATAACGGAATATGTGACAAACAGAATGCGCGAGATCGGTCTTGGTCGGGCCGACCTGGCCCGGCGGATCGGTTACGGCAATATCCACAGCGGCATGAACAGCATCGACAAATTCCTGGCGGGCTGGCTCGACCATCCCTTCGTTGCCCCGAGGATTGCCGCCGCTCTCGAGGTTTCGGATGATGTCGTCCGGGAACGGATTGCGGCGACACAAAAGGACTTCGATGATGAGGCTGCACGATTGCGTGCCGAACAGATTGAACGCGAGCGGGCAAACCATCGGCCATATCTGTGGGCGGTCATGTTCCCCAGTCGCCCGAAGCAGATCACGATTTACGCGATGATCGGGGGCGATCGACGGTGGCGGGTTCTGATCCTGCCCGATGGCTTTAATGACATGGATGCCGACGGGCAGCGGGAGGCGATCCGGGCCAGGATTGCCGCCTATGTCACGCAGTACAACGACGAGATCTTCTGTTTCGGCAAGATCAAACATTTCGTGTTATCGCGCTCTTATGATGAGCCGTGGGAGGATCGCACCGCCTGGGACTTGCAGGGCAATCTCATGCCCGAAGCATCGCTCGAAGACAGGTGCATCAGTGTGGGTGTCTCCAGCCTGAAGGTCAAGGGCCGTCCCCTGAATATCCGCATCGAGTGAGTGGAGGAGGCATTGCATGAACGAAGCGATTCCAAAAATGGCCGAACCGGACTGGCTGATCAACCTGACCGCCCGATCGATGCATGATGACCCCTTTCCGCTGGAGGCTGTTCTCCATGACTCGCTGTACTATGCCGGCGCCGGTCATGACGGGACACCGGTCAAGTATTTCGGCGGGAACATCTACTCCTTCGTCTACAGTGACTATGCGGTACGGCGCGAAGAGGTCATCGAGAAACTGTACGGATTGAGGACGGGCTTTGCCGTGTACACGATCCTCGGCATGCGTGATGTTTCGCAGCATGAGCTGACCCCGCACGGCTGGCAGTTCGGCGATGCATATTTGCAAGACTGGCTCTGGGCCAATGATGACCGAAAAAATGTTGACTGGTTTATCCGGGGCCGCGGTTATACGCCCTTCGCACTCTGGGTCGTATTTGAGCGGAAAAGCACGGCTGATCCGGCCACGCGGCCACGTCGCTTCAGCCTGCTCCATGTCGGCGGCAACACGTGCGATCTCTTCATTGCTGATATTGCCTTCGAATACGTGTGGTCCATTCCGGCCGTTCTGCGTACTGTGGTGAGCAGCCTGCGGCCTGGAATGGAGTATTATACATGGCTGAATACTTACCAGCCCCTGTTGCCGAACTGACCGTTTGTCCTGTCCTGGGGATTGGTATTCGTGGCCTTGGTTGTGCCTTTGATATCGGTGGCCGAGATTCGGAACGTCAGTTCAAGAAACTGGGCAGGATCCTTGAGCCTGTTCAGTCGCAGGGTGACGAGTTTGGGACTGCCTGATGCAGCAATCGGTGCGAGATCGACTTGGGTCGAGATGTCCTGAAAGCTCTTGCCGCCGAAAACGTTTACTTCATTGATTGATCCGGCGATTTGCAGCATTTTTCCATGCGTCTTTGTCTGTGTGAAGGATGTGCTGAAATTGCAAACATTTTCGGATTTCTTTTTGACCTTGTATATTTTGCTCCTGTCCGACAGCCAGATGAAGTGCCTGTCTGAAACCCGCAGACCACAATAGACATTCGCGGTGAATTCCGCATAGTTGCCGGCATCCTTGACGCTGGATTTGAATTTGATCAGTTCAACCTTGTAGCCCCAAAAGCCGGGATCGTATCCGAGGCTGGTGATATTTTTCTCCCTGTTGCAGTCATAGCAGGTTGTTGGCGGGGAGTTCTCAAATCCCTTGCTCTTGTAAAAGTCCTGCTCCGCTTCGGTATAGACGAAGTTGGCATGGCATAATCGGCAGGTGCGGAAAAGATCTGCGGAATACAAAGTGGCCAGGGTGGCCAGAAGGCTGAGGATGAGAATACTGCGTTTCATGGGGATGATCCTTCGTGTTTTGTGTACTACCAGTGTCTGACAACATTGCTGCTTTGATGCTCCTGCTGACCAGTGTTTCGTAAGCCGCCTTTGGGCAATAAGCCGTCTTTTTACCGCCGTACTCTTTCGATAATCCGGAGCATGGAGCAATCACTAACGTGTTCGATCGCAAGAACCTTGACCGAGGCGGTATCCAGTGGCCAGGGGGCTTGTTCTCCTCCAAACCCTGCTTCTGGTTAGGGCGCTATTTTGGACTGGCAGGTGCCCACGGATACCTCTCCTGCAAAGATTTTAACTGCTGCAGAACGAAATAGCAA
>DAIREN010000113.1:1250-9385 GCA_036795535.1 Spirochaetota bacterium | reverse complement strand
CAGCCCGACCATCAGTATCGAAAACCAGGGAAAAATGATCACCCGAACCCTGACTGTGGGCACTGAACCGATCTCTGCCCATCGTTCCAATGACTGGCGCATCGAGATGGAAGAGACCTATTTCAGAAACAACACGGGAGATCACTCGTTGACGGCCCAGGGGATTACGCTCGAGGCCGGCAAAACCTACAGCATTCGGGGTGTGGTTGACGCCTTCGGAGACAAAAAGGCTGTCGCCATCTTCCAGGCCAGTCTGGTGAACTGAGACAGCCCTTCCCATTTTCGGTGTGTCCATCCCTGCGGTCTCTCCTGATCGAACCCGCAGGGTCCTGTGCAACCGCGTCAAACGGATGCCGTTCAAATCCCGGCCAATTCGACATTGTCACAGAAATCCGCGAATATAATGGTGTTTTCCCCTGTGAAATCACGGACTATCGCATCGGATGCTATTTCCCCAGCAGAAAATCCCGGATGTTTTGGTGCAGTATCCCGTTTTGGCTGCGATCGATCCCGTCCAGCGAGACAACATACTTCGGATAATTATCGTCGATCGTTTCGAGTGCGCCGAACTCACGCTCCATCGTCTCGTTGCTGGCCAAAAGATAGCAGACCTGCACATACATGATCTCCGCGCCTCTGCTGGCACAAAAATCAACTTCGGCGTTTTTGACCTTGCCCACGGTTACATCATAGCCACGGCGCAACAATTCAAGATAGACGATGTTCTCAAGAACCTGATTGATGTCCCGCTGGTTGTTCCCGTAAAGTGCCTCACGAAAGCCGTGGTCGGCCAGATAGATTTTTTCCTGTGTCGCCAGGAGGGCCTTTCCCGCAAGGTCCTGCCGCTGTACCAGATGCAGGAGACAGGCAAGGCGGCAGTATTCGATATAGTTGTAAATCGTCTCGGTGGAAACGCTTCGCCGCTGGTTTTTCAGGTATCTGACCAGGGATGACGCAGAAAACGTGTTCCCTGTATTCGCAATAAAATACATGACCAGATGCCGGAGAAGGGCAATATCACGGACACTGTTGCGCTGGGCTATGTCCTTCAGGATGGTAGAATCAAAGATATCGCTGATATACTGCTTCGCGTCCGCGTCCGATAATTCATAGTTGTATAAAAAAGGCAGACCACCCCGCGTCAGATAGAGCGTAAAGGCCTGCTCCGGACTGATTGGCACATTCCGCTCGGCAAGCAAGGCCATGACTTCGGCAAACGAGAATGGATACATCTTCACTTCGATGTAGCGACCCGCAAGATAGGTCGCCAGTTCGCTGGAAAGCATGTGGGCATTGGACCCCGTAAGATAGATATCCGCATCCATGTCCACGGCAAGCGAATTGATCAGCGTCTCCCAACCGGCGAGCTCCTGGATCTCATCGAAAAACAGATAGATCCTCTGGTTTCCGGACTCTCTTGCCAGATCCTGAACCGCCCGACGGGCAGCGTCCAGTGTGCGGACCCGCTCATCCACACCGGACTCGAAATTCAGGGCCAGCATCCTTGCGTGATGGACTCCCTGCTGCTGCAGTTCGGCCTGAACGAGTTCGAGCATGACGGATTTTCCACAGCGCCTGATCCCGGTAAATACCTTGACCAGGGGTGTGTTCATGAAAGGCCGTACCTTTTTCATATAGAGTTCGCGGCTGATCATACCATCATCTTACATCATTTATATCGAAAAAACAAGACAATGCAGGCCATTCTTTTCGTTATATCGAAATGTTTTATGTTACTGCTTGATCATGAGTGAGTCCGCCTGGCCCTGCTCAGACAGGCACAACACAACCATTACATTGCATTCTTGCAACATATACAGTGCATTTCTGCAACTTCACATGCTCGGATCTTCAGCGCGAGAGTATCAGTCATCTTGTAACTTTTAGAATAATATGATGTTACATAATACTTCATACATGGCACATAAAATGCTTTATAGTCGACAGGAGCGAACATGGAAAACCGTATCGCCATCACCATCTCGTCAGGCCGGATCTCACCGGTGTTTGATGTCGCCCGCACAGCTTGTGTTTTTGTCGGGAAAGATGATAACCCGGTTGCTACCATCGAGCTGCCATCAAGCCTGGCACAGAGAGCCGATGTTCTTGCCAAACACGGGATAACCCGGCTTGTCTGTGGAGCCATCTCCCGCCAGGCACACATCCTCGTCGAGAATGCCGGAATCAGGGTGATTGGCTTTGTGGCCGGCGAGGCGAGTGAAATCCTTGCTGCAGCCCGAAGCAATCGGCTTCCCGACAGACACTATGCCATGCCGGGATGCAGAAATTGTTGCCGAAGACGGCATGAAAGGCGCGGTTGTGGTCAACCATAATGCTCACATCTCAACAACCATCCGGATATCCGGATGAGGCAAGGAGGAAAGTATGCCACGAGGTGACAGAACAGGTCCACAGGGGTTTGGCTCCAGGACAGGACGCGGGCTGGGATATTGCTCAGGCTATAACCAGCCAGGATACGTAACAGGTGGTGGTGCCGGTTTCGGCGGTGGATACGGATTTGGAGGAGGAGCCGGCTTTGGAGGGGGACGCCGTGGCGGGCGTGGTCGCGGTTGGTGCGCATATTACGCAGCGCCTGCAGCACCGGTGTATCAGCCCGCTGCTGAACGCGATGTCCTCGAGTCCAGACTCGACACACTCCAAAGAGAAACCGCCTGGATCAAATCCCGGCTCGATTCTATGCAGAACAATGAAGGAACAAGCGGAGACCAACAATGAAGATTGCCATCAGTGCCCGGAGTGCATCCCTGGAGAGTAATTTTGATACCCGTTTTGGAAGAGCCCCGCTCTTTGTGATCTACGATACGGATTCAAAAGAAGTGTCATCATGCAACAACACACAAAATCTCCAGGCTGCTCAAGGTGCCGGGATTCAGACAGCACAGAATGTTGCCAATGCCGGCGCCCAAGCGGTTGTGAGCGGACATTGCGGCCCAAAAGCCTTTACCGTGCTCACTGCAGCCGGAGTTACGGTGTATCAAGCCAAAGCGGCAACAGTTCAGGATGTGATTCGTCAGTTTGAGAACGGGGAACTTGTCGCCATGAATTCTGCTGACGTCGAAGGGCACTGGGTATGAAGCTGGCAATTGCTTCCGGCAAGGGCGGCACGGGCAAAACAACGCTTGCTGTCGCTCTCGCCACTCTCCTCCCAGGCTGCCGGCTTCTTGATGCCGATGTCGAAGAACCAAATGCCCGGCTCTTTGTCAATGGTGACGAGATTGACCAGCGAGAAGTTACCATGCCCATTCCTGTCGTCGACCCTGCCGCTTGCAGAGCCTGTGGCGCCTGCGTTCGATTCTGCAAATTCAACGCGCTAGCTTTGGCCGGAGGAAAGATTCTGGTGTTTGAGGAGCTCTGCCACGGTTGCGGAGGATGCTCACTCGTCTGTCCGACACGCGCCATCCACGAAAAGCCGCTGCCCATCGGGGCACTGAGCACGATCCTGAATGACACATGGTCGCTTGTCGAAGGAAGACTGAATGTCGGACGAATGGCGGCTCCACTCGTAATCCGCCGCCTGCTCGCCCAGGCAAACAAGACCGGTGAAACAATCATTGACTGCCCACCTGGAACCTCATGCAATATGGTCACAGCAGTCCGTGATGCTGACTATACAATTCTTGTTACCGAAGCAACAGCGTTCGGCTTGCAGGACCTCTCTCTCGCAGTCAATACGATGCGAAAGCTGAAAAAGCGTTTCGGGGTAATCATTAACAGGGCGGACCTGGGGGATGACCGGGTTCGACGGTATTGTGCTGACGAATCAGTCAAGATTCATCTTGAAATCCCTTTCTCCCGGGAGATCGCCCAGGCCATTGCCAACGGGAAAACCATGCTCGATGGTGCTCCTGAGTTTGAAGCACAGCTCCGGAGCGTCCTGGCGCAAACCGGAATGGGAGGGATTGCATGAAGGAACTCGTCATTCTTTCAGGAAAAGGCGGAACCGGAAAGACCAGTATGGCCGGGGCCTGTATTGCACTGGCACACCGGGATACCGGAAAGGTTGTGCTGGCTGATGCAGATGTGGATGCAGCCGATCTCTTTCTCCTGACACAGCCTGTTCCTATTGAAGAGGAAGATTTCACATCCGGTGTGGAAGCGCACATCAATCCGGAACGCTGTACCGGCTGCGGTCGCTGTTTTTCAGTGTGTCGTTTCGACGCCATCCGTATCCTTGATAATGGGAAAGCGCAAGTCACTGAAACCGGATGCGAAGGATGCGCTGTCTGTGCCCATGTCTGTCCGGTTCATGCAATTGATCTTGTCGATCGACATTGCGGAGTGACCTGGACTTCGGACACCCGCTTCGGCCGAATGTTCCATGCCAAACTTGACCCTGCCGGTGAAAATTCAGGCAAGCTTGTCACACTCGTCCGTCAGAGAGCCAAGGAATATGCCAGGAGTTCCGGTGCCGAATGGCTGATTGTTGATGGACCTCCCGGGATTGGCTGCCCGGTCATCGCCTCCATCACGGATGCGGATGCCCTCTTGACGATCGCTGAACCTGGGCTTTCCTCGAAACATGACCTCGTTCGTCTCCTGGAACTCGCCAGGCATTTCGGCATACCAACTATGCTCATTGTCAACAAGTGGGACATTGATCCCGATATTACCGTGAATATTGAAAACGAAGCCCGCCAGATGGGAGCAATACCCGTTGGCCGAATTCCATGGTCAAAGGCTCTCGTCGAAGCCCAACTCTCGGGACGAACCTTGCCGGAATACCTGCCTGCGGGCGATATTCAAAGTACCATAACAGAAATTTGGGAGAAGATATGTCAGACAATGCACGCATGAACCGCGGAGAGTCCTGCGAACATGAAGAGGGCGCCTGCGCTTCATGCAGTACGACCAATTGCAGCCAACGTGAAGCCGCGGTGCCGGAACACGATGATCTTTCCCGGACCCTGGACGGAATCCGGGAAACAATCATTGTTCTCTCGGGTAAGGGCGGCGTCGGGAAAAGTACGGTTGCCGTCAATACGGCCGTGGGCCTGGCTGCAGAGGGGTACAAGGTGGGACTGCTTGATGTGGACATTCACGGACCAAGCATCCCGACGATGCTTGGCATCCACAATGCCCGGCTTGATTCAGTCGGCGAGAAACTCCTGCCACTTGCCGTTGCAGGCATGCATGTTGTCTCCATCGGCCTGCTTCTTGAATCCAAGGATGATGCGCTGATCTGGCGGGGGCCGATGAAGGCCGGAGTGATCAAACAATTCCTGTCGGATGTGGAGTGGGGTCCTCTGGATTACCTCGTTGTAGACTGCCCGCCGGGAACTGGCGACGAACCACTTTCGATCATTCAGCTACTCCCGGAACGCCGCCATGCGCTCGTGGTCACGACTCCGCAGGAGGTCGCCGCCGCCGATGTCCGCAAATCCCTCAATTTCTGCGCAAAGCTCCAGCTTCCCGTCATCGGGGTTGTGGAAAACATGAGCGGGTTTGTCTGCCCCCACTGTCAGACCGTCACCGAGATCTTCCGCTCCGGCGGCGGCGAGCGCATGGCGGCAGATTTCAAGGTACCGTTTTTGGGCAAGCTTCCGATCGACCCGGGCGTTGCAAGCTCCGGCGACGAAGGCAAACCCTTTGTCTACCACAATTCCGATTCAGCGGCAGCCCGCGCCTTCCAGACTGTCCTGCGCCCGATTCTCGATCTGCTCACCGAAATTCAGCGATCCGGGAATGTTCACCAAAAAAAGGAGACTTCAATGAAACGTTTTGCCATCCCCACCGCTTCAGGCCGGCTCTGTTCCCACTTTGGCCATTGTGAGGCCTTTGCCATCATCGAGGCGGATCCTGAGTCCAAAACAATCGGTACACGCAATGATGTTGTCCCGCCTCCTCACGAACCGGGTGTACTGCCAAAATGGCTCGGGGAACAGGGTGTCAATGTGATCATCGCTGGCGGGATGGGACAACGGGCCCAGGAACTCTTTACGGCCCAGGGCATTGCTGTGTGCGTCGGTGCCCCGGCGGATGAGCCGGAAGCCCTGGTTGCCGCCTGGTTGAACAAGACCCTTGTTACCGGCGCAAATGCCTGCGATCATTGAGCAAAAACCATGTTTTTTCCGCTCCGTTTTATTGACACGTTCACCAACCTGGCTTATATTAAGAATAGTTCCGATTTTTAAAAAGGATCAGGCATGGAGCGTACATACAAGCGGAGCAGACAGCGTGAGCGGATTTTGGAAACCCTGATGCAGACCACTACCCATCCAACCGCAGACTGGGTCTATGCCCGCCTCAAACCCGACTTTCCCGACCTGAGCCTGGGGACCGTCTACCGCAATCTCAATATCCTGGTCGAGCAGGATCTTGTCAGACGGATCGACAATGGAAGCTCGTTTGACCGCTATGATGCCCGGCGGGATCCCCACTACCACTTCGTCTGTGAGCAGTGCGGGAAGATCATTGACCTTGGCATTCCGGTGGATACCGCGCTGGAGGATCGGGTCTCCGGCGAAACCGGGCTTGTGATCAAGCGGCACAAGATTGATTTTTTTGGCCTCTGTCAGGATTGCCAGACACAGTCAGGAATAAGACCAGACTGAATTTTTTGGAACAGCCGCATCCGCCCTTGGTGGGTATTGTTCTTTCTATAATATTGCAAATCGTTACGATATGCAAAAAGGGTACGCCCTTATCAAGAAAAGGAGATAATCATTATGGAAAACACTCAAAACGTTGTCAGTATGCCCCGCATCGGTGAAAAAGCCCCTGCATTCAAGGCTGTCACCACTCAGGGAGAAATCAATTTCCCCGAACAATATGCCGGAAGTTGGGTCATCCTCTTCAGCCACCCGGCCGATTTCACCCCGGTCTGCACCTCCGAGTTCATGACCTTTGCCTCGCTGGAGCCGCAGTTTGAGGCCCTCAACTGCAAGCTGGTCGGTCTCTCCGTTGATGGCCTCTACAGCCATATCGCTTGGTTGCGCACCATCAAGGACAAGATCGAGTACAAGGGAATGAAAAATATCGAAGTCAAATTCCCGTTGATCGAAGACATCACCATGGAAGTCGCCAAAAAGTACGGCATGATCCAGCCCGGTGAAAGCTCGACCAAGGCCGTACGTGCTGTGTTTGTGATTGATCCCAATGGCGTCATCCGGACTATTATCTACTATCCACTCTCCATGGGCCGGAATTTTGACGAGCTGGTCCGCGTTCTTCAGGCGCTCCAGACCGCCGACGCGTTCTCTATTGCAACACCCGCCGACTGGCGCCCCGGTGACGAGGTCATCGTACCGACGGCCGGCTCTTGTGGTGTCGCCAAAGAACGCATGGAGAACTCCAAGGACATGAAATGCTATGACTGGTTCTTCTGCACCAAACAGATAGACAAGGACACGGTGATGAAAGCCATCGGCAGGAAAAAATAAATCCCTGCCTGCCCTCCATCAGGCCCAAGACCGTTTTCAAGAATCGGCGGGCCTGTGCACCTGGCAATGTGTCAGCCCGGCCCCCGCATGAAGAGTGCGGGGGCTTTGTATGCTGGTGTTGTGCAATACAGTCTTGCGGAGCACCAGCGCAGTTTCGCCACAATCCATCAGTACAATCACCACAATCCGGGATTGGCAGGCATGCCTGCCAATCCCGGATTAAATTTTATCCAATTTACTTTTTTCTCAACCCGTTTTTGGACGCCTTGCGCATGACTCGCGCGATTGTCAGACGAGACAATGCAACAGCCGCACACCGGTGCGATGTACAATCGTCGGGGCAGAGGCCTGCTGTCTCGACTGTAAAAGTGCCAGTCCCGCAATAATCCTGGAATGCCCCCAATCATGCTACATTTACAGCATGGCTACACAGCGCAACACTCTACACAAAACGCCACCACCCAATACAAACCGGGATACCCACACATCCTCTCCCGGCACCGATGCCATCCTTGAAAGTATTTCTGATGGCGTTTTTACGGTAGATCATGAGTGGCGCATAGCCAGCTTCAACCATGCCGCTGAAACAATCACCGGAATCGCACGGACCGAGGCCATCGGCAAACCATGCAATGAGGTTTTCCGTTCCAATATGTGCGAAACCGGTTGCGCCCTCAAAGAAACCCTTTCCACCAACACCCCGGTCATTGGCCGCACAGGGTATATCATCAAGTC
>DAIREN010000113.1:0-1150 GCA_036795535.1 Spirochaetota bacterium | reverse complement strand
GCCAGCCTGCCATTTGTCGCTCTCAACTGTGGCGCGCTGCCTGACACACTCCTTGAGAGTGAACTCTTTGGTCATGTCAAAGGTGCATTCACTGGAGCGGAGAAAGATCACCCCGGTGTTTTTGAACAGGCTGGCGAGGGAACCCTCTTTCTCGATGAAATCGGAGAAATCAGCCCGGCCATGCAGATCCGCCTCCTGCGCGTGATCCAGGAGCGACAGTTCATCCCCTTGGGTGGTACGGGTTCCCGTCCCGTTCGAGCCAGAATCATCGCAGCTACCAATCGCGATCTGGCTGCACGCGTCCGCGAAGGACACTTTCGCGAAGACCTCTATTTCAGGATCAATGTCATCACGATCGAGATCCCGCCATTACGGAAGCGTCGCGAGGATATTCCTCTTCTTGCAGATAAATTTCTCTCCCGCGCAGCCGCTCTGACCGGGAGACCCCTGCCTTCAATAGACCCGGATGCCATGGCACGTCTTGTTGTATACGACTGGCCCGGCAATATCCGTGAGCTGCAAAACAAGATCGAACGTGGTGCCATCCTGTCACAGGACGGCGTCATCCGGGTCTGTGATCTTGCACTCGAAGAATCCGTATGGCAACCGGAACAATCCTCTACCCCCGAGCCTCCAAGCCTCCGCACAGCCGCCAGCGAAGGCAGCAAAAAGGCCATCATAGAAGCATTGCATGCGACCGGAGGAAGGCGCAGGCAGGCCGCTGCCCTCCTCGGAATCCATCCTGCCACGCTCTTTCGCCGGATGCGGGCACTTGGCATCCGGTTTGATCCGGGCTCCATGGACACCTGAACCGCACGCGGGCAGACACCAAACGCATCCGACGTGCGGCAAACGATCCTTGTCACTGTTCAGCACCACGCATTGCCCACTGGATGAACAACGCGTGGCAGCATTGTCACTTGCGGACGACCGCCTGAGGATCACCCTCGAGCCAGCCGAGGACGGTATACGAACCCATCGAAATCTCGACCTGGGTCCAGACCACGTTTTTGTAGCGTACAGCCTTTTTCACTACGACTGATTCATTGGCCGCAAGCTCCTTGACAGGTTGTGCGACACGTTCGGGACGGGACCACGCCTTGCAGGGCCTGATGGTTTTCATCTGGCCTGCCAGGGCCGGCTGCACGAC
>DAIREN010000112.1:0-9437 GCA_036795535.1 Spirochaetota bacterium | reverse complement strand
CAACGACCCTTTTGGACTACCCCCTTCGGTTACATTAATTGCGATGCAACTCGTCCCCGCGAAATTCCCTGTTGCCGAAGTGTTCTTCATGGTATACTCAATAGACACCATCCGGTTCCCGGATGAATACCTGACTCTTGGTGAGGTTCCCATGATTCGTCTGCTTCTTGCAAGTCTCTGTGTCATATCCTTGGTCTGGGCGGGCTGCTCGGATGATGATGATTCAGGAAATCCTTCTTCGTCCGGATCCTCGCTGTCGTCGTCAATGACTTCGGCATCTTCATCATTTTCGGTATCGTCATCAGCGTCAAGCACGGTTTCCTTGCTGTCCTCCAGCGCGGCTCCTGCCTCCCTCTTCATCTCGGAATATGTCGAGGGGTATGGAACCGGCAACAAATATATTGAACTCTTCAACCTATCCGATAAAGCAATCAATCTCGCCGGATGGAGTCTCAAACGCTACTCCGAAGGCTCGACAAGCCCGACTGTATCCCTGTCGCTCTCGGGAACGATTCAACCCGGACAAACTTTTGTCATCAGCCGAACCTCACCCGGGACATGGTCAGGAACCGCTGATCTGACTGATGGTGGGGACACCATGAATTATAACGGAAACGATCCAATCGCCCTCTATGCAGACTCGGCTCTGGTCGACATTGTCGGCACCCCGGGCAACACCAGCGAACACATCAAGGATATGACCCTTGTCCGGAAGCCCGGCAAGGCCGCCTCCACAACCTGGATCGCGGACGACTGGTACCAGCTCCCTCCCGACACGGTCGCCAATCTGGGTTCGCACGATCCGGTCAATCCCATGTCCAGCAGCTCCGCCTCCTCCGCGCTTCCGGTCGAGTACCCACTCGGTTCTGCAGGGAACGAGGTCTATATCAGTGAGTATTTCAACGGAAACAGCTCGGATAAATTTGTCGAAATATTCAACGCAGGAACAGGCCAGGTCAGTCTCGCCAACTACCGTTTGGTCCGGATCGATGTTAATTCGGATGGTACAACAAATTTTGCAAATAGCTGGTGTGTCCAATTGAGCGGGAGTCTGTACAAAAATGCTGCATATCTCTTTGTCAATGGCGGATGCAATACCAACACGATGCAGACAGTGGCAGGAATTGAAGAAGACACTGGTACGTCAGGTGATGTCAGGAAAAAAACCGAACATCCGGCAGCCTACCCGTATGGTATTTGCTTTTTTGGCGGAAACGACCCGATCTATCTGGTCAAGGATGGCGTCGTTGTTGATGCTCTCGGTCAGGCACAGGCTGCAAATTGGGGTGATTTTGTCAGCATCAGGAAAAAATCAGGCCGCACTGGCAACCCCGTCTGGACTTCAGACGACTGGGAGAGTGAAATCGTGTATATCGACGGCCCCGGTGGTGGGTATAAAGAAGCTTGGCCTGACTATACAGCCGGCTGGCATACACCCTGAACCGATTGAGGAGGAACAAGATGCGCTGGATCTGCACCAATTGCGGCTATATCTACGATCCCGCTTCAGGCGACTCCCTGGGTGGAATCCTGCCGGGGACCGCCTTTGAAGAACTGCCGGACGACTGGGTCTGCCCGGTCTGTTACGCCAACAAGGACCGGTTTGATCCCCTGGATTGATCCGGTCCACCCGGACCGGTGCCGCCATGCCAACACGCACTGTCGGTACCGGACCGCATCTTCCTGATATTCAACTTTCACAATAATACGTTTTTGTTACGGAACGACCGGCCACTCTCCGGCCCGAGGTTGTTCACCAAAAAAATCAGATGCAGGCAGCGGCAAGCGACATGGAACCGGAGCCGGTAATCCGCACGTCGGCAAACTGACCGGTGGCGAGCGCACCCTCAGGACCGGCCACGTGAACGGGAAGCAACCCGCTTGTCCGTGCCGACCAGAGTCCGGGCGAGACGAGTCCGTCAACCAGGACACGCTGTGTTGTCCCGACCATCCCGGCCTTGCGTTGCCCGGCGATCTCCTTGAGGAGCTCCGCCAGAACGTGCAGGCGCCGCTTTTTTTCCGCCTGGGGGACATCGTCTTTCATTCGGCTCCCGGTGGTTCCGGGTCGGGGTGAATACATCGCCACAAAGGCCATGTCGAAGGCGAACTCCTCCATCGCGCGGCGCGTGTTCTCGAACTCGGCCTCGGTCTCGCCGGGAAACCCGACGATGATATCGGTAAAGAGGGTCGCGTCGGGAACCAAGTCGCGGATCCAGCCGACAATCTCGCGATAGCGAGCCAGTGTGTAGGACCGGCGCATTCTGGCAAGGACGGCATCGTCCCCGGACTGGAGCGGGAGATGGACCTGCCTGGCAACGGCTTTCCGGTCCCGCATGACCTTAAAGACCTCGCGGCCCATATCGGACGGATGCGGCGAGGTAAAGTGGATCAGCGCTTCATGCCCGCTCTTTTCAATAATCGAGGCGGCGTCATCCAGGAGTCGTGCAAAGACCGGCAGGCTCCCCTCGCGGTCACGGCCGTAGGAATTGACGTTTTGCCCGAGGAGGGTAAATCGCCTGTAGCCCCGCTCGATGAGCCCGGATATTTCGTCCAAAATTTCTTGCGAATCCCGCGAGACCTCGCGTCCGCGCGTGTACGGAACCGCACAGTAGGCACAAAACCGGTTGCAGCCATTCTGGATCGGGATCCAGGCCTGGATGGTCGATTCGCAATGGGGGGCTATTTTCCAGTAGCCTGTGCGATCCGGATCGGAGGCAAGACCTGCATGGGGAACAAAGGGCACACCATAGGTGGAGAGGAGGTCCGGGAGTTTCGGGAGGTCTTCGATGGAGAACTGCAGGTCAAACAATTTTGCAAATTTTTTCCTGTCCCGGTCAAGTATGCACCCCGAGACAAAGGTGATGACCTGTTCCCGGTCACGGCGTTCGTTCCAGGCCACGATCCGGCCGTAGACACGGTTGATCGAGGTCTGCCGGACGGAGCAGGCGACGACACCGAGAATATTGGCTTCCTCTTCTTTTTCCGTTTTCTCGAAGCCAAGTTCTTCGAGAACCGCGGCCACCCGCTCGGAATCCGAAATATTCATTTGACAGCCATAGGTCACCAGAAAGTACTTCATCCCTCAAACATACGCATTGCGGACGGATTTGTGAGCGCAGCACCGTTGCACGACAAAAAAAAGACACCCCGTATCGGAGTGTCCTGTGCAACCAGACGGGTACTGGATGGTGGCCGATCCCTCTTTCAGAGCCGGATCCCGGCCGCCAGACTGAGATAGTTGACCCAGGTAAAGTTGTACACCTTCTCATTGTCCGCGCCACCCTCGACGACTCGCCAGCCACCGCGGAAGAAATACTTCCCGTCGAGATCGTACTGGATCCCGAGAAGAATGTCCTCGGCCCGGCCTTGGGGTGCGGCCAGGGCGTCCCCGTCAAGCAACAGGGAGAGTCCGCCGCCCAGGAACCACTGCAGGGAGAAATTGACGAGCGGAACAAACCCGGTATTCACACGCTCGCTCTCGGCCGTTTCCCCGCGCACGGAGATGGCCGCGTCCCGGATCTTGGCCGTCAACCCCAGTTTAAACTGGAAGGTCGGTTCATCCACCAGGGTGTAGCGGTACGTCAGGCGATACGAATCAAACCGGTACTTCGCTTCCAGCATCTCGCCCGCGGCAAAAGTCTTCCCGTAATAATCAATCGCCTTGGGCGCAATCCCGCTGGCATCGAATCGCAACGGCGCAATCAGAACGGAAAGCGCATGATCCTTGTTGATCTCCCAGGTTGCTCGCAACCGGAAATACAGGGATGCGTTGGGGTTGAGATCGTCCTGGATGGAAAAGAGGGTTCCGGTGTCCCCCGGGATACGGACATCATTATATGAAGTGAAAGCACTTCCAGTCTCGAATTCGAAAATCATGCCGGCAGAGCTTTTTGCGGGAAACACCAGGTTGAGAAGCAGGATAAAAAGCAGAACCGGGAGAATTCCAAGAAATCCCCTGTTCCGGATCATACGCTGACCACCTCGCGCACGCCCGGGACATCCTGTTTGAGCTGGCGTTCTACACCCATTTTAAGCGTCATCTGGCTCATGGGACATGTCCCGCAACGGCCTGTCAGCCGGACTTTGACGACACCGTCATCGGTTACATCTACAAGCTCCACATCGCCACCATCGGCTTGCAGCATGCCGCGGATATTTTCAAGACTGGCCTTGACCTGTTCTTTCATCGTGATACACTCCCTCTATACTGGTCTATATTGAAAAATACACATGGAGAACCGAATGCGCAAGCTGCTCTTGTTGAAGATCGTCAATCCCCTGTTGGGACTCGCATTCCTGGCACTGGTCGTGTCCCTGCCCTTTGTTGCCGTCAAGGACTTGTGGGTACAGGAGATGAGCCAGTTGCATAAAGCCGCCGGAATGATCTTTACGGTGCTGGCCATCGTCCATATCATTTTGAACTGGTCATGGATCACAAATACCTTTTTCAGGAAAACAAAATCCGGGGAGTAACCGGCATCAATCGGCAAAAAGCGTCAAAATTTCCCGGGTATCCTGCATGACAAAGTCCGGCACCAGGGTTTGGTGGGCCCGGCCCATGCGATCGGCAAGAAAGGCCATCCGGATCCCGGCATTCCGGGCGCACTCGATGTCAACCCAGCTGTCTCCCACCAACAGGCAGGCCTCCGGTTCGCGGCCGAGCGCTTCGAGGATTTGGTATACCGGCGCAGGATCAGGCTTGAGTGGCCGTTTCCCGTCATCCCCCAAAACCAGCGCAAAAAACTTTTCAATACGAAGATGCCGTAAAACCTCCCGCGCCGAGTCTTGGGACTTGTTGGTTATGACACCCATCGGAATATTTTTTTGTCCGAGTGCATCCAGGGTCTCAGTGACTCCGGGATACAACCGGACGGACTCCGTCTGACAGGCCGCGTATACCCGGTGGTAGATCTCCACTGCTTCGGGGATGCGCTCGGGATGATCCGCGAAGGTCCTCTCGACCATGCGTTGTGCCCCGTTTCCGACTGAAGCCACAACTTCGGCTACCGACAGAGCGGACAAACCGAGCTCCCGCCGGGTGAGATTGATGGCCTTGGCCAGATCAAGTGACGTATCGGTCAGTGTTCCGTCGAGATCAAAAATGACCAGGTTAAAAGTCACTGATTCCATGAATCATCATCTTCGTCAATGTGATCACTGGCAGGAACCTTGGCCAAAAGTGAATCAAGATTGAAACTAGATTTTCGTTGCTCTTCCTCGGTTTCAATCCTCCTGCCAGCCTCAAGAATCTCCTCGGTCATGTCAAGAAAACAGGCACAAACCTTGGGATCAAAATGTTTGCCGGATTCGGAGCGGATCAGAGCAACGGCCTTTTCCACTGGCCATTGCTCCTTGTAGACGCGGGGTGTGATCAAGGCATCAAAGACATCGGCAACGGCAACAATTCGTCCAAAAAGGTGGATGTCGTCACCGGAGATACCTCTCGGATACCCGGTGCCGTTGTAGCGCTCATGGTGCGTCAAAGCAATGATTCCCGAAGCGATGTGATAGGGATGGACCGAATCAAAAAATATCTGCGCCCCGATGATCGTATGCCGCTTGATGATCTCGAATTCCTCGGCCGTCAGACTCCCGGGTTTTTGCAGGATACTGTCCGGAATTCCTATTTTCCCGACATCATGCATCGGGGCGGCATAGCGAAGAATCTCCGCATCCTTGGCCGAAAGCCCCAGGTGCTTGGCAAGAATGAAACTGTACTCGCCGATCTTGGCAATATGGGTCCCGGTGTCATCATCCCGGTAATCCGCCGCCCTCGCGAGTATCTGCAAGGACTTGGCGTGGGCATGGGAAAGAAATTTATAGGCCTTGCGGATCTCGAGCGTCTGGGCATGCAAGGTCCGCTCGAGGTTGTCGATGTAATTGTGCTCGATGATCTCAAGCCGTTTTTTCTCGTCCTGCTGCTTTTTTTGCTGCAGGGCATTCTCGATAACATATTCGAGCGATGTCATATTGAAGGGTTTGATCAGATAGTCATAGGCTCCGTGTCGAACCGCCTCCGAAGCTGACTCGACCGAAGGATTGCCTGTAATCAGAATGACGAGGATATCCCGGTTGATGCCATGAATGTCCCTGAGGAGGTCCAGGCCACTCTTTCCGGGCATGGTGATATCGGTGATGACAACATCATGATTCTTTTCGGAAAGAGCTTTGAGCGCTTCGCTGAAATCGCTGGCGGTATCAATCGCCCAGGGTTTCTTTTCGAAAACCTTGCAGAAGAGAAATCTCAGGCTGTCCTCATCGTCAACAAAGAGGATACGGGGAATCGTGGCAGCGGACATGGTGGGCAAGTCTCCTTCCCTCTTTGAGGAGTATACCACGCCGAGTCCAGGTTGCAAGGGGGAGACTATTCTTCTTTTACGCTGACTTCTATTCGCTGGGCCATGCCGCGCCCGATGCCGATTTTGCTTCCGCCGATGCGCACCATGACGGGGCCGCTTCCCGAAGCCTGAAGCAACTCGAGCTCGGTGCCGGAGACCATTCCCATTTCGGCGAGACGGTGCCTAACCTCATGCCCGCCCAAAACATCCTTGAGAATAAGGGTTGTACCGCGTGGTGCAAAACAGAGCTGCATGGAACGTGTCCTGACAATCGTAGATGATACATTGTGCATTGATAGGTCCTGGAGCAAGGAGATGGGGCCGTTTCATGAAAAAGACGAAACGGCCCCGCCGCACGTCAACCGGGCGAAATGGCGCTGACGGGACAAACAGCGGCACAGCTGCCGCAGTCAGTGCACCGGCTGGGGTCAATGACGTAGGGCGTTCCTTCGCTGATAGCGTCTACGGGGCATTCACTGATGCAGCTTCCGCAGCCGACACAGTCATTGGAGATGACGTAAGCCATGGGTAACTCCTTGTAATGAGTGACAAACTGGGATAAAGGTATTGAATTCAGAGACCGATTGAAAGAATTTCAACAGATCGGTCCGGCGACGGGAGAGGTGACGCAATGGGAGAAGTCCTGAACCTGACAGGCGGTTTGGCGTTTTTTTTGTACGGGATGCATCTCTGTGCCGAAGCCTTGAAAAGCGGTTCAAACCGTTCGGTCCAGCGCGTATTGGAAAAAATGGTACACGGCCGGATCCGTGGAACATTTTTCGGGATCGGCATGACCATGCTGACCCAGTCCTCAAGCGCAACCAGCGTGATTGCCCTTTCGATGGTCAATACATCACTGATCACTCTCGCGGAAAGCGCACCAATCCTGCTTGGCGGTGCCATCGGAACAAGCTTTACCGTCCAATTGATCTCCTTTCGAATCGCCGAGTATGCATTGCTGCCGGTGTTTTTCGGGATCATTCTGATTCTTTTTTCAGGCAGCGAGCGCTGGAAGCTGGCCGGCTCGGTTTTTCTCGGCTTTGGCTTGATCTTCTTCGGAATGGAAATGATGTCTCTGGCGGTTGAACCCCTGATCAGCAACCCTGCTGTTCCCGAAGCTATGGCCTGGCTTGCAGACAGACCGGTGCTGGCATTCCTCTCGGTGACAATCTTCACGGCGATCATCCAATCATCGGGAGCCATGATCGGGCTGCTTATTTCCTTCTCCGTTGCCGGAAGCGGCCATTCCCCGCACGATCTGCTCAGTGTCCTGTTCCCGATGATACTCGGGGCAAACGTCGGCACCTGCATCACCGCTTTTTTGGCCGGGATCGGAACAAGGCGGGAAGCCCGACGTGTTGCCGTATTGCAGCTCGTTTTGCGACTGGTTGCGGTCATTCTGGTCTGGCCTGTTTCAGGATTCTTTGTCAACTTGATCCTGCTTGTCAGCGGCTCCGATGCACCGCGCGCCATAGCCAATGCCCACACCCTGTTCAATGTCGCAGCGACCCTTGCCCTCCTTCCCTTCATTGGCATTCTGACCGGCTTTGTGCGACGCTTGATGCCGGCCAAAGGGGATGACAACGAATATGTCTCGGTGAGCCTGGATGACAATCTCGCTTCAGCGCCGGCACTGGCACTCGCCGGGGTGCAACGCGAGCTGGTACGGATGGCAGGATTGGCCGGGCAACAAGCCCGGGATACCATCCTGGCTTTTTTTGGCGCAGGCAATGGCAAGATCTGGCAACAGATTGAAAACGGGGATACCCGGATCGACCGGATGTATCTGGCAATCAGCGAGTTCATCAATCGGGTGCTTGGACAACGAACAACACGCGCCATCCGGACAATCGGGGAACGACAATTTGTCTGCGCCGCGTCATTGGAGAGTATCGCCGATATCGCCGTAAAAAACATCCTGCCTCTTGCAAAAAAATACGCCCGAACCGGGGAACCATTTTCACAAGCCGGCCAAAACGAGATTCTCGAACTGCACACAAAAGTTGTTGAAGCGCTTGTTCGCCTGGAAGACGCCCTGGTGACGCCCGAAAAATCCGACTGGCAGGGGCTGGTAGCCGAATGCGAGGAGATCAGCCAGTTGGTCGACACAATGCGGTTGCACCATTTATCGAGACTGGTTTCCGGCGAACGGGGAAGCAGCGAGACAAGCGTCATCCATCTGGACCTGATCGAGAGCCTGCGAAGGATGGAAAACGGAATCAAACATATCGCAAGTTTGCATACTGTACCCCAGGAGGCCGCGTGATGGCTTTCTTCAGACTGCTCCGGTCACTCTGGGGACTGAGAAGGGGAATGGCGTTCGGGTGTAAAAGATGCGGACAGTGCTGCTCTTGGCCGGGAATGGTCTTTTTTACCCGGGAGGAACGCAGTGCTGCAGCGCAGCATCTCGGAATGAGCGAACGAGCATTTTCCTCCGCATATCATCTCGGGCAGACGGGGGAGAACGAGTGGGTCGTCCATGCCCCCCGTGGCTGCCCTTTACTCGGTCAGAACAAGGAATGCGCCATCTACCCGGTTCGTCCGCTGCAATGCGCGTCCTATCCGTTCTGGCGCAGCAAACTTGGAACACCGGCTGCCCGTCGGGCCTATCTTCGTGAATGTCCGGGTGCGGGTCGTGGTCGTTGGCTCAAATGGGACACCGTCGATGCACGAATCCGGACAGACAGCCGCAATGAGTTCTTTTGATCCGTCCGAAAAAGAAGATTGAACTGCTTGAGACCGATGTACCTCCGGAGTATACTCAAGACAACGATATATGTGAGGTGTCCCATGATTGATTCCCGCCTGAAAGCGGAGATACTGGCTGAATTGACCGGGCTTCGCAGCAAGGTGCGCGCCCTCGAAGAGCGGTTGTCGTTGGTTGAGGAAGAGCGGGGTGACATCGACGAGAGTGTCAAAATCAGGGCGGCCCGAAAACCCATGCAAGCCAGTATCGAGTTTATCGGGGATTTTGATCTGCTTGAAGCCGAGGGGATTGATATTTCCGAAACAGGGATCTGCTTCGAGCTTCCCAAGCCACTCCCTTTTGACATGCAGTTCATGCAAAACGGCGAGCTGATCAGCCGCCGGGCCAGACTG
>DAIREN010000111.1:0-9565 GCA_036795535.1 Spirochaetota bacterium | reverse complement strand
GGAAAAATGCCGTGAGCGACATGATGAAGCCGGGCGTGCAAAAACCGCACTGGGTTGCTCCTTCATCAACAAAAGCCTGCTGAACCGGATTCAGGCTCCCGTCAGGCTTGTTGACACCTTCGATGGTGACGATGTGCCGTCCGGCTGCATCGCCCAACGGAACCAGGCAGGAAGCAACGTTGCGATAGACCACCTTGCCGTCCTCAAGACACCCGAGGAGCACCGTGCAGGCACCGCACTCACCTTCCTTGCAGCCCTCCTTGGTTCCGGTCTTGCGTTCATCCCGGCGGACATAGTCCAGAACAACCTTTCCCGGCGGCTGATCCGTTGAAACAATCTGATGATTTAACAGGAATTCAAGCATGATGCAACTCCCCTCATTGGGCCAGCAGGAATCCCTCCTCCAGCCTTCTCTCTGCACGAATGCCCGCACCGGCAGACACACGCAACCACGTAAAGTATCGCAACCATTGTATATGAAATGACGGAAAGTTGGAAGAAAAAGTGCGGAAGAGCTTCCGTCTGTCATGTGTGGCCCAACACATGTCCGCCAGTTTTTTCGCGACACCACAACCCGGTTCAGTACATTCCGGATCCGAAACACCCTCTTGTTCACCACTGTACAATACTGGCCCGAAAACAGTCGCGCCATGCTGGCGATGTGACCGGGCCGAAACAGTCTACCGGTATTCCCTCCGTGCCAGGTTACTTCCGGTCCTTCATGTGGGCCTGCCCGCCCTTGCCGTACCGCACCGACTGCATCTCGGCCAGAATGGAGATCACGATCTCTTCGGGAAGCGTCCCCCCGATATTCAGCCCGCAGGGCATAAAGACCCGTGATGTATCAGCGTCCGGCACCGCTTTGGCCAGATCCCCGAAAAACCGATCCCGTTTGGAGCGTGATGCCACAACCCCGACATACCGGGTCTTCCAGCCGGCCCGAAACACCTGTTCCAGAACCTGATAGTCCAGGGCATGGCTGTGTGTGGCAATCACGATCCAGGCATTCTCGGGAATGGAAAGCCCTGAAAAGGATTGGCCATAGTCATGGCAGACCGCAAGCGCGGCCCCTTCAAAGGTCTCGATATACTCGGGTCTGCTGTCAACCACCGTCAAGCGATAGCCCATCCCCGGGAGAATCCGGGAAAAGGCCCGTCCGATATGACCGGCCCCAAAGATCACGAGTTGCTCACCACCTCCGTGGTATTCGTAAAACAGGGTGACCGAGCCGCCACAGACCATCCCGGTCTTTGTCGCATCCGGGATGATGGCGTGCTCCTCCGCCGTCAGATCATACCTCTCGACAACACCACCCCGCATCTCCCCGAGGAGCGCCTGCGCCTTTGTGATGGCCATGTGTTCGATGGCTCCTCCTCCGACAGTTCCGCAAACCCGCCCTTCCCTGGCGACCAGCATTTTTGATTGGACGATTGCCGGCCCATGCCCCTCTTTGGCAATCACCGTCACAAGCATTGATTCAATCCCTTCACTCCGCAGGCGAACCAATTCGCCAAGGGTGTCTCCCGTCGGTTGATTTGTCATGCACATGCCTCCATATAATTCGCATATCTGTTATTTTTCTATTCGGGGAACAGTCTCCAGCCGGAGATGCCCGCGTTTGTTACCGCCGAATTCTCCCGACCAGGGTTTCGATCCTCCGGTAATCCTCCAGTGTGTCCAGATCAATGAGCACACCCTGATCATTGACCTCCACAAACTCCTGAGAGTGGCTGGCCAACGCCTCCTTGAGTGTCCCACTCCGCCCCTCACCAAAGTCACTGGTCACCGCAGCGACCACCCCGGGTGGGAGAAAAACCGGGTGGCCCTTTTTTCCGCCGCAGACCGGAATCAGCACAGCCGGCGCATGGCCCGCCTCTGCCCGAGCAATCAGGCTCGCCCATGTCTCAGCCCGGACCAGGGGCGAATCCCCCGGCTGCAAAAGCGCGGGCTCCCCCGCAGGAACGGCACGCAGGCCGGCGAGCACCGAGGTAAACATGCCCTCCTGGTACAGGGGGTTATGGCAAAGCGTCACAGGGATTCGCGGAGAATACTGGATCAGGAACCTGTCAACAAGACTATTGACGCGGCCGGCCTCATGCCCCGTGACAACAATGATGGAAGCAACCGCCCCGAGAGCCGAGGCCAACACATGATGGAGAAGCGGTCTGCCATCAATCACAAGCTCCATCTTGAAGGCACCGGCACGACTTGAAAGACCGGCCGCCAGAACGACAGCATGCGCCTTGTTGGCCACCACGAGCCTCCCCCGTCCTGAGGCTGTTCAGCAAAAAAAACAGCATCATGTCTTGCAGATATCCCGTGACAAGGATTGTCCCACGGCAGGCAGGCCGGAACGACCCACATCAAAAAAGTAGAATACCGTGACCGACTCGGCAAATAAAAAAAGGACCTGTCCATTCGGAAACAGATCCTTTCGGCAAATTTTCATTATTGCAGTTTTATTTTTTTGTATACACAAACGTGCCTTTGGGTGTCGTAATGGTCATCTTCCCATCGGAAAGAGAACAGGTGTACGTGCCAGTTTCCACTTCCGAGCTTGCAACCCAGGCAAGATTATCATCCATATGATGTGTCTCTGTGAAAGAGATGCTTGAACCCGTATACGTATAGGTCCCCTTTTCCCCATCCACCTTGACTCCGGTCTCGTCAAAAGAAAGCATTTCATAGGTTGTCGCGGTAAATGTTACCTCGCTTTTTGAACCATCGGTCAACGTTGTCACCCAGGCTCCGACAATGGACTCATCATCATCACCACAGGCCGGGACAAACGCCAAAACAGCCAACAAGACTACAGCAAACATCTTTTTCATGTACAGATCTCCTTGATTGTGTATTTTTTGGCAGGAAAAACAGGCAACCTGCGCAAAACCCCTCAGTACTCTACCTTTGTATACGAACCGGCAATGATCCCGGTATCATCCGTGCCGGAAACCGTCGTGACTGTCATTTCGGTATTGTTGATGGCAAACTTGGCCGCATAGGTGAATGTCTGTGCCACATAGTCGCTCCCGGACCAGACCTGGGCTGCGGTAAAGGTGATCGTGCTGCCGGCAACGAGATAGACACCTTTGCTGCCCTTCAACATCTTGTCATCGGTATCGTTTTGCGCCGATGAATAGGTATTGTCCGCATTGAGGAGCAGCACAATATTGCTGTCCGGATCACCCTGCCAGATGCCGACCGGCGAGGCTGCATCGGCATCATCATCCCCGCATCCGATTGCAGCAAACGAAAGAACGAGGACGAGGCTGAAGAGAAGAACGTTTTTCACGATGTTGTATCTCCCGATTATGGATTTTGAGATACAATACTATACATTTGCCAATATGATGTGGCATAAAATATCATTGGAAGTAATTCCTGAAACCAGCCCCCTCTCAATACCGGATCTTGTCTTCCTTCAGTTCCCAGGCATCAAAGGGACGGGAGGCCTCTCCGGGCAGGATACGATTGGTTGCGATATTCCGCTTTTCAAGTTCACGGACAACCTCGTCATAGATGAACGAGTCATCAAAACCGGAGGCCGCGGCATCATCCCGGGTGGCACAAAAATAGATGTGGTCCGGCCTGGCCCAATAGAGGGCCCCGAGACACATCGGGCAGGGTTCACAACTCGTGTAGACCTCACATCCCGCCAACTGATAGCTGTCCAGCCTGGCACAGGCCGCCCGGATGGCACTCACCTCGGCATGGGCTGTCGGGTCGTTGGTGGTCGTGACCTGATTGGTACCGGAGGCAATCACCTCGTCACCCCGGACAACGATGGCCGCAAAGGGTCCTCCCCTGCCGCTCTTGACATTTTCGATTGCCATTTCCAGGGTCATGCGCATAAAACGCTCTTCACGGGTATCAGCCATGCGTCCTCCAGTACCAGCACAGTCTACAGGAGAATTTGACCGAATTGCAAGTGATGAAAATCGGGCCAGACCCGGCTTACCTAATCTGTCGCGCGGCCCATTCGACAAGAGATCGTGCCACATCACAGGCCAGTCCATACTCTTCCCCGGTCGCAGGTTCATAATTCCCGGGATATCGGGTACTGACTGCATATATCGATAATTCCGCTGCAGATAATGCCTGAACAGGGACAGGTATGTGCAAAGGGAGGCAATCCAGCAACACCCGAATATTGTGGGTGCCAGGAAAATCCACCCCCTCAAACACCAAGACCGCCTTGATTGATTTCTCAACCGCTTGTTGTGCATGAAAACACAAAGCATCATAGCGTACAGCCGGAATTTTTCCGATCTGCGCAAGCGCGAGGTCGCTCTTCGCAAGAGCCAGCCATTCCCGGGCCAGACCCGGTCGGGAATCAGGCAACATAGAGCGTCTTTCCGTCCCGAAGAATATCACGATAGACCGTACCCGGGAGAAGCGCTCCTTTTTCGAGATCATCCTCGGTCGCAACGAGGATATCGAAATCAAGCCCACCGGCATGAAGCTCACGATACAGGATTCGCGCTGTCTCTTTTCTGGATCTATCCGGAGAAATGACAACGCAAAAATCCACATCACTCGCTGAATTTTCCGTCCCTCGTGCACGCGATCCAAACAATACAACCCGAAGAGGGGCAACCAGTCCGACAATCTGGAGTACCGTCTCTTGAACAGCATTGTGCATTTCTCGTCTGGCTCTCATTCTCTGAAAATACCTCCTTTCCTCATCTTCATCAAGAGCCATACGCGAGGGAGAGTACCGGCAGAACGGCCATGCCTCCATACTGTTCAAGATCATCCTCGGTCGCAAAGAGGATATCGAAATCACCGGAGACAAGGACTGGCCTTTCCCCCTGAAGAAGTTTGCTTCTCTTATGGTCATTTCGATCCGGACAGGATATCTTTCGGAATGCAGGTCGCAGTACGACCCGAAACCCGCCCGGGGGTGTGCCATGAAAAACCCGTTACTGGCACCCGAACTGCAGGACATGATCTCCCAGGGGCGAACCGATGCCCTCAAAGAGTTCCTTGAAGAGGGAAACCCGGCCGTCGTCGCCGAATTCCTCTCGGCGCTCGAGCCCTCCGACGTACGTTTCGCGCTTCTCCTCTGCGACCCGATCCTCCAGGCCGAGATCTTCAGCTTTCTTGAATACGAACTCCAGGTCGGCCTGCTTTCCATCCTGAAACGACGCGAGCTGACCCGGATCCTGACAAACATGCCGCCCGACGACAGGGCCGACCTCTTCAAACGCATGCCGGAGGAGATGAGTGACGACCTGTTGCCGGCCCTGGCCCATGCCGAACGCGAAGATATCCGCAAACTCTCGTCCTACCGCGAAGGCACGGCCGGCTCGGTGATGACCTCGGACTACGCCACCCTCGAAAAAGATCTGACCGCCACCCAGGCCATCCTCCACCTGCGCAAGGTCGCCCCGGACAAGGAGACGATCTACTCCGCCTACGTTGTCGACCGCCAGCGCAGGCTCCTCGGTTCCGTCTCGTTGCAAGACCTGATCGTCGCCCGAAAAAATGAAACCGTCGCGGACATCATGCAGGAAAACCCGGTTTTTGTGCACACGGGCGACGACCAGGAGGAAACGGCCGGCAAGATCCAGAAGTACGACCTCCTGGCGATTCCCGTTGTCAATGACGAGGATGCCCTGGTGGGGATCGTGACCTACGACGACGCCATCGACATCATGACCCAGGAGCACACCGAGGATATCGAAAAGATGATGGCCATCACCGGAAGCCACGAGACGGCCGCCTACATCAAGACCTCGGTCTGGAAACATTTTTCCAACCGGGCGATCTGGGTGACGATCCTTGCCATCCTCGGCCTGATCTCCGGTACGATTGTCGAAAAGTACGAAACCCTCCTCGTCCAGTTTACCGTGCTGGCGGCCTTCATGCCGATGCTGGCCGGTGCGGGGGGGAACACGGGCAGTCAGGCCGCCACCCTGGTCATCCGCGCCCTGGCCCTCAAGGAGATCCAGCCCAAGGACGCCTTCATCGTCATCGCCAAGGAGGCCCGGATCGCGCTCCTCCTCGGGCTCCTCCTGGGCGGCCTGGCCTTTGCCCGGGTGATTTTTTTCGGTCACGCATCGGAGGCCGCCCCCCTGCACCTGGTCGGTCTGGCCATCGCTATCGCCCTCGGGCTCCAGGTGATCACAGCCACACTTCTCGGGGCGATCCTCCCCATCATCGCCGCCCGGTTCAAACTCGACCCGGCGGTCATCGCCAGTCCGGCCCTCTCGACGATCGTCGATATCAGCGGGCTTCTGCTCTATTTCACGACGGCAACACTGATCCTCGGAATCTGAAGCATTCCGGAGCCGATCATATATTGTGTTTTCATTGTATTGCAATACATTTTTGGTGAACACCCTCAGTCCCGCGATGGCCGATTGTTCACCATAAAAAACCTGATGCCATGACGCACACCGCCATGGGGTGTTCCAAACCCTCACAGGGGACGGAAGACCCGCGCCAGTCCGCCCATGGATGTTTCGCGATAGGACGAATTCATGTCGAGTCCGGTCTGGCGCATCGTCTCGACGACCTCGTCAAAGCTGATCCGGTGCCGTCCATCCGAAAGCAGTGAATAATCCGCGCAGTCAACTGCCCGGGTCGCGGCAAAGGCATTCCGTTCGATACAGGGTATCTGGACAAGCCCGGCCACGGGATCGCATGTCAACCCGAGATGATGTTCCATCCCCATTTCGGCCGCATATTCAATCTGGGCCAGCTCGCCACCCATCAGCTGGGCAGCAGCCGCGGCCGCCATGGCGCACGCTGTTCCCACCTCACCCTGACACCCGACCTGCGCCCCTGAAATGGATGCGTTCGTCTTGACCAGTGCCCCGATCAGGCCCGCAGTCGCCAGTGCCTTGATGATGTCATCCTCCTGGGCCTCGGCGTAGTCACAGAGAAATGAGAGAACTGCGGGCACAACACCAGACGAGCCACAGGTCGGTGCCGTCACGATTTCACCACCGGATGCGTTTTCTTCAGACACAGCCAGGGCATAGGCGGCCAGAATCCCGTTGCGCTGAAAGAGCACGCCACTGCGCTTGGCTTTGAGATAAAACGTCCGCGCCCGTCGCTCGAGCCGGAGTCCCCCGGGAAGCTGTCCCTCGGCCTTGATCCCGCGATGGAGAGCGCGTTGCATGACTGACCAGACCTCACCCAGATAGTCCCAGATCTCGCGCGGCTCGTATTCCCGCACGTAGCGCCAGAGTGGCAGCCCGGCTTCCTCACACCAGCGGATGATCTCCGCCAGACTGCGATGCGGATAGACCTCTTTGGATTCACGAACCTCCCCGGGAATCCTCAGGGCACCACCGCCGATACTGAAGACCACCCAGGGCTCTCCCTCGCGCTGCCCGCTTCCGTCCAGTGCCTCAAACTGCATCCCGTTGGGGTGCTCCGGGAGGATCACCTCGGGCCGCCAGACAAGCTCGACGGGAGAAGGGGCCAGAGCCTGCGTGATCGCCGCATCCGTCAAATGACCCTTGCCCGTTGCGGCCAGACTCCCGTAGAGCGTGACCCTGAAGGTCTGAGCCCCGGGATGCCCTGAGCGGAAGAGCTCGGCAGCCCGCTTGGGTCCCATGGTGTGACTCGATGAGGGACCGGCCCCGATGCGGAAAATCTCACGGATGGATTCCATACGACACCTCTCCCTGAGAAGATACTTCTCCGCAACCAATGAGTGCCCGGAAAGCCGGACCCGTGATCCTGTCCGTATCAACCCGGTACAGAAAGCAGGAAGACCACCCATCGGGTGGCCTTCCTGAAAAACGTCGTTTCTCTTTGTCCAATTACTTGATTTTCGGAAGCTCTTTGCATTCGTCCTGGCTGAACGCGCTTCCGATGATCAGGGCCATTATCGACAGCGGCAAGGCAATCACCAAGGCATCAACAAAGGCCCAGGTCGTCGGCACCAGCGCGCCCTGTTCATTGAGCACCATGGTCAGGGCCGGTTTCCCGAATATCGCCTTGCAGACTCCCAGGGCATTGGCAGGCGTCAGATTGAAAAAAAGCATCCAGACCAGTGAGGAGACTGTACCCACCCCGAACGACAGGATAGCCCCGGTTCTGGTCACCCGCTTTGAATACAGTCCGCCAACAAAGAGCGGGAGGAAGGCCGCGGCAGCCAACCCGAAAAAGATCGACGTACCACGGGCGATCACACCCTCGCCAAGCGAGTATCCGAGAACAACGGTCACCACCAGTCCGGCCACAATCCCGATCTTGGTCCAGAAAATGGTCTTCGTTTCGACCTCTTTTTTCCCGATTCCCAGCCGGAGAATATCACGGGAAAAAGCTGTTCCCAATGCATGAAACTGTGAACTGAGCGTTGACATGGCCGCCGCGAGCAAGGTCAGCATGAAGAGTGTGACAAACCACTTGGGCATAGCCGAATTGATGAAAAGCGGAATGACATCATCCGGATTCCCCATGGCGGCGGCGATCGCACTCGTTCCATACTCGGGAGCACCGGCAAAATAGACGTTGGACAAGGCACCAACCACAAAGCTGCCCCCCGTCATCACCAGAATGAAGAGCCCACCGATCCCGACTCCGCGGTTGAGCGCTTTGTCGCTCTTGACCGTCATAAAGCGGACGATCAACTGGGGCTGCGCCAAGACGCCGATGCCCACGCCAAGAACAAATGTCGAAAAAATCAGCCACCAAGCCGGAGAGCCACCCTTGGGTGTCTTGTCCCAGCCCTCGAATCCGAGCGACTCCGAGCGCTTGATATCCGCAGCTTCGAGTGCCGATGTGACAAGCCGCCGGAGGACCTTGCCCGAAACAACAACATTGGTTCCCAAAACCGGTGCAACGGTCCCGGCTGCGGCGAGAAATTTCTTCTCCCGGGCAGGGTCCTTGACAAGCCCCTTGACGATTCCATCAAGCTTCGCCACGCCGGCCGGATCCAGGTTGACACCCGACTCATTGGAAATGGTCTGGATCAGCCAGGCCGTCCGGACGGCGGGACTGGAATTCCTGGCCTTGATCCTGGAATAGGTATCACCCACCTTGGCGTGGGCCGAGAGCTCAGCACCGGGCTGTACAAGACTCTGGACAGCTTTCCCTGTCGGGCTGGTTCCACCGGAACTGACAATCACATAGGTGCTGATGATCAAAAAGATCGTCCCGACCAGCATCAAGAGCCCCTGCATGGCATCGGTGTACAAGACGCCTTTGAGTCCTCCGGCAATCACATAGGCTGCGACGACAATCGCAAAAATGAAGAGGGCTGCATCAAATCCGATTCCAAACGTAATCTTCATGAACGCGGCACCACCGATCAAAACTGCGGCAGCATAGACCGGCATGAAGACAAAAATCAGGATGCCGGCCCAGCGCTGCATCCCGATCGAATTGAAGCGCCGTCCGATCAGTTCGGGGAAGGTGTGCGCATCCAGGGCATGCCCGATACGCCTGACCCGTTTCCCGATAAAGACGAACGCGACAAAGATGCCGACCATGATATTGAAGAATGTCAGCCAGAGCATGCTCAACCCGAACTGGGAGGCAATCCCGCCGAACCCGACGATGGCCGAAGTACTGATAAAACTCGACCCGTAGGAGAGGGCCATCA
>DAIREN010000110.1:0-9575 GCA_036795535.1 Spirochaetota bacterium | reverse complement strand
ACGACACAAGCCGAAGCATGGTGACGCGCATGGACATCGAGACCTCCATGGCTCCATAGAATCCAGGAGCAAGCGCCTGATTGCGCTCATGAATGTAAAATACTGTCGTACGCGTAAAAACAAGAGAAAATTCTCATACATCCGACCGATAGATATTCCGTATGCTCCGGATCACCTGCACCATCCTGCTCCTTGCATTCTGCGGATTCCTCTCCGCGGACAATGAAGAGATCCGCCCGCTGGAGCGTGCTCCTGACATCAGCGGCCAGTGGTACTATGGAATCGACTCCAATCCGGAGTTCATTGTCCGCGTCACGCAGACACCCGCGGGTGTCACGGCCCACTGGTATATCCGTGATCCCGAAGAAGGAAGCGAACTCGCCTACGCCGAAGCACAAGGGAGATTCATGCGCTTTCACGAGATCCTGATGCATGGCCGCTACCTGCGCTGGTTTCAAGGGACTCCTCCTGGCGAACGGTTTACCGCCCACTGGATCATCTATGCGGGCAAGACCCGGATGCAGGAAATCAGCATGTCCGGCAACAACCGGATCACCAGCTATCTCGTCCACGGATTCCGGCCCTGGCAATCCGACCATCCCTGAACAGAATTTCTGCACCAACGCACGGAAGATGCCGACGTCCCCGAGTCTGTGTACTATAGTATGTACTGAGAGATCAATTCCGGAGGCCGTACCATGAGAACGCTGACGCTGACCCTTTTCCTGACCATTTTGACTGCCTGTGCCGGCGCCGTCACACTGGAGCACCGCATGGACTACTCCCGCAAGGGCACCCGCTCGGAGTCACGGCACGGTTTTCTTCTCGTCAACGGTCAGGCTATCCCCGATGTCTTCTCCTTTGTCCAGTAGGGTGACCAGGCGTGGGAGTTTTTCTCGCGCCGACATCTCTGGGGCGATGACGGCTACCATGCGACACATGTCCGCGTGACCAATCTGCACGCCTCCGAGCCCTGCACAAGCAGGATCATGGAGCGCGGCTGGTATCCGGGCTCGGACCGACTGGACGGGACCCCGGGGGATTGGCTCTTTGTCCGCTGGGGAACCAATACCGCCTGGATCGCTCCGACCGGGATCTCCGCCCTGGTGACCGCCAAAACACCCCCGAAACTCAAGCGCACTTCACAGGAAGAGATGTTCAGGGATTGAACCGTGTGGCGACAGGTCCTGACCCTTCTGACACTGCTGCTGCCTGTCGCACTCTCCGCGCAGGCGACCAATCCCGGGAAGCCGATCCCCGACACCCCGGGGAAACCGTCCACAAACAGCTCGCCGACAAATTCTTCCGCAGGATTCGAGCTTGACAGACTCTCGCTCTCCGGGAGTCTGAAGAAGGACAACTGGGGTTTGTATTACAACATGAACCTCGGCCTCTCCTGGAAAGCAGGGGAAGACAATCTCTTTACCCGCCTCCGGATCGACAACAACGAGGTCTTTGACACCGTCTCTCTTTTGGGAAAGTACAGCTTTGTCAGTTTGACCGGCCCCCGGGTTCACCCCTATGCAATTTTTGTCAGCGAAATCTATGATGGCTACCCGGACGGCGCAGGTCACACGGCCGCGCGGATCCAGTGGGGCGGCGGTTTCAATTTCAATCTCGTCAACACAGCCAGAATCCTGCTCCGGATCGAAAGCGGCATCGATATCACGCACGAATTTTCCACAGGACTGCCCGATCTGGTGTTCTGGTGGCGCTCACGTATCAAGGGAGAGATGGAGATCGTCAAGGATATCCGCCTGGGCTGCGTCTTTGTCCTCTCGGAACCATTTCGCAGCGGTCTCGACCATTGGTACGACTACGAATTCTCACTGGCCTATCGCATCTCCAGTACCCTCTCGATCGTCGGGGCCGTTCGCTTCTACGACCACAGGGTCATCGAATCAAACAGTGACCGTTTTATCCATCAGATCAGCTTTGTCTATTCGATGTAGGACTACTCGATATCAAACACGGGTTTGTGCTATACTCTCTCTGAGTCCATCAGGGAGAATATCCTATGCTGCGAACAGCCTGCATCACCATCCTGATCCTGCTTGCCGTATCAAGTCAACTTGTCGCCGGCAAGGGTGCTGTTGATTTTTGTGAGACACGAGTCTTTCTGGAAAACACCGGAAAGGCAGATGTTGCCTGGACAGTCCGGTACCGTGTGCTCTCCGGCGAACTGCACGGATTCTATCTTGAAGGACTGGACCGCCTTCGCGTCGAGCGAATGTTCACAGACAAGGCTTGGGCTCTCGATGCCGCCGGGCGCAGGTATGGTTTGGAGATTACCAGCCTGGCCAACAACCGCTGGGACATCATCCTGGCCAACGGGAAAGGTGTCTCACAGGGTCATGTCACCTACATGTTTTATTTCCGGACGGATTTTTCGTCGGCCGGCTATCTTGCACCAACCACGGCCGCTGATGGACGCAGACTGGCCGTCTTTAACTGGGCACCGGTGCAATGGGATGAAGCCGATGCGATGGATCACTATACCCTGACCCTGCACACACCGCATGTCTTGCCGGATGTTCACAACATCCCGGCCTACGTTTCGAACAATCGTTTTGTGCTCACAGAGCCCTGGGTCAACACACAGTACCTGATCGACTACCGCAGGGATGAAAAAGGTCGCCTCTCCATTCTCTTCCATAAGAACAAGCCAGGAAATCGCTATCACATGCGGGTCCAGGTCTATCTCCCTCTGGAATGGTTTCCAACACTCGCCGCTGTCGCTGATGGTGAACGGGAACCGGATGAGGGGAGTGCTGCATCCAATACTGCGGCTCAGTCAAAACCGTTTACCAATCAGGATGCACAGGACTACTTTGCCCGTCTCTACCGATCACCGGAATTTCTGATCGGTATTTCTCTCCTCGCCATTGTGAGTTTTGTGCTTGCCTGGGCCAAATGGCGTTCTCTGCTTGCGGCACGACGCGGTCTCAAGGACATCCTCTGGCAGGACATCGAGTGGACCAGCCCCCGCCTGGTTGTCTCCGACCTGACCAAAAAAGGCAAGATTGCCAAGGACCTGACCCCGATCGAGGCCGCCTTTTATCTCGGGATACCTGTCAAACGGATCGTCAGCGCCCTGCTCGCCGCCTGGCAGGCTGAAGGCCGCCTGCGCATCCTCTCCGAATCCCCTCTCAAAGTCAAGCCCCTGACCTGTGCCCCGGCCGGTGATCCGCACGGGGCCACGCTCTTCAACGCCTTTGTCGATGACGGGGAACTTTCGCAAACCGAGCTGGACGGTCTGGCCGGTGATGTCGTGCGTGCCATCCGCGAAAAGGCCTGGGATGCCGATGTCGAGGCCACCCGTGCCTGGTACGAGGCCAGGATCGACAAAACCCTCAAGCCCTATATCGGTACTGCTCAGGGGGAACAGTCCTCAGGCCCGCGTGCTGTCAGCGAACACGACGGGATGCTCCCGCTGGCCAACCGCTGGTTCCTCTGGAACAGGATCCGCACCTGGCAGGATGAACACGATGGCGACTGGGAGGACGACTGGGCCGATGACGAAGGGTTTGACGGAGATGCGGATGACGGCGAAAGTCCCGAATCACCAGAGGTCCTCCCCGATCAGGCGCTGGCCGAACATCTTGAGACCACAGCCGTCAGCGAACCGTTTGCCCTCGAAAACGACATCCAGCTCAATGCCGAAAACATGGTCAACGCCGCCACCGACGCCTCCCTGGCCAGCGATCTCTCCTTCTGTCACTCGGCCTGCCATGCCGCCTGTCACTCGGCGTGTCATTCGGCCTGCCACTCGGCATGCCACTCCGCTTGTCATTCGGCGTGCCACTCGGCCTGTCATTCAGCCTGTGTCAGCGGAGGCTCCCACTGATGGCCGGCACACGCACAACGGCCACTCAGGCGGACGAGGCGCAAATCACCCGGCCCGAGGCTGTTCCCCCTGACCTCCTTGCCTGGGCGGATGAGTATTTTGCCCGGATCAAACCCTGGATCTTTATCCGGGAGGAGGATGACCTCTTGATCAAGCGCCCCAATCAGGCTGTCAAGGTCACCAAGACCGGAGCACGCGCGCTCTCCCTGCTGACCAGCGGCATGCCCGTCCGCACCCTGCTGGCGTCGCTTGGATCGCGCGAGCGCATCGCCGAGATGACGGCCTTTTTGGTGAACATCCGCCAGCACCTCGAGGGGACGCTCTTGCCCTGTCAGGAGCTGGCCACGATCCACGAACCGCTGGCCATCAATTTCACGCACCTGCCGATTCTCTCCGAGCTGGCCATCGCCGACGGCTGCAACCTGGCCTGCCGGTTTTGCTATGCGGGGTGCGCGGGAACAACGGCCCGCATCGCGCGCAAACAGCTTGCGAGACGCCAGTACATGCGCATCATCGAGATCATCGCCCGGGATGCGCGTGTTCCTTCCATCAGTTTTACCGGAGGGGAGCCGACAACCAATCCCGCTCTCCCGGCCCTGGTCAGACACGCCAAACAATTCGATATGCGGGTCAACCTGATCACCAACGGGACCCTGATCACCCCGGCACTGGCCCGCGAACTCGCAGCCGCCGGTCTTGACTCGGCCCAGGTCAGCATCGAGGGTCCGGATGCAGCCACACACGAAGCGCTCACAACGATCACCGGCTCCTTTGCGGCATCGGTTGCCGGACTCGCGGCCCTGCGCGAGGCCGGGATCCTGGCCCACATGCACACCACCCTGACCGCAGCCAACGCGCCAGTCGCCCACGAGATGCCGGCCTTTGCCCGCTCTCTTGGTCTCGCCCGACTCAGCATGAACATGCTCATCCCCACCGGCGATGCCCCGGCCTCGCCCGATCTCGCAATTCGCTATACACAAATCGGATCAATCGTCCTCGGGGTCCAGCAGGCCGCCCGGGCCGCCGGTGTCGAATTTTTCTGGTACTCGCCGACTCCCTTGTGCCTCTTCAACCCGATCGCACACGGCCTGGGCAACAAGGGCTGCTCGGCCTGTGACGGCCTGCTCTCCATCGCGGCCGACGGGAGGTTGGCACCCTGCTCATCCTGGGCGGGGACGCTTGATTCCATCCTCGAAAAAGGATTTTCGGCCGTCTGGGACTCACGACAGGCGGCCGCCATCCGGGCCAAGAAGCTGGCACCCCCCGGGTGTCGCACCTGCCAACACTTTGCCGCCTGTCACGGCGCCTGCCCCATCTATTTCAACCACTTCGGCTATTCCGAACTGCCCCAACCGGCGGAGGTCATCCCATGAACACCCCCCAAACCAATCAGCAGGATCTTGTCATCTTTCACATCCTCCCCCGGCAGGGCGTGCGCTGGCATCTTGCGATCGCCGCCATCCTGATCGCTGCCGGAATAGCCGTCCAGGCTCTCCTCTTGGATGAGCTCATCGGTGCACTCCTCCTCCTCGCGGGGACCCTCTTTTTGACGGCCAAGGGCTACGACAGCCGGATCAAGCTGGTCGAGTATGACCCGACAACCACCTGGGAACCCGCGGCCAGCGACACCCTGACCCGGATGCGTGACCTCGCCAAGCAAGCCCGGCGCTGGGACCGGAGTGCCCTTGATGTCAGCAACTGGCTGGGCTGCGCCACACTGGGGCTGGCTGTCCTGACCCTCCTGGTCTTCGTCGGGGGCTCCTTCCCCGAGGCCCTGGCCGAGATCCTGCTCCTCGACGCGGCCGTCCTGATTCTCCCGCACTGGCTGACCGGGATCCGCCGCGGGCAGGGCAAACCCGAAATCGTGGTCAAGGCCAAGGCCCTCCTCCCCGTCTACGAGTCCCTCACCTCGACCTGGCCGGAGCACGACATCACGATCCATCTCTGCATGAAGGGTCTCCCCGAAAAGCGGATCCCGACCGATGTCAAAATCCGGGTCGAACGCAAGACACCGGCCGAGGGCTCACTCGGTGCCACCATCCAGTGTGTCCTCAATCATGTCCAGGGCACACCATACCCGTACATCTATGCGGTCATGGTCGCCAAGCCGGGACTGAAACTGCGTGGCATCTATGGCGAATACGGGCCACCCTCGGGCATCATCAAGGAGTGGAGTGAAAAGGGCAACGTCGAGGTGGCCATCATCCGCCAGCACACGACGCGCACCTCGGGCTACCACACCAAGGAGAAAACGGCCATCACCATCGCCCAGGAAGCCGTCACAATGCTCGAAAAATACTCGGGCGCGAAATGATGCGGGCTCAGCCGAGGGCGTCCCAAAAGTCGGACTCGTGGACAATGCACACCGGATGACCATCCCGGCGCAAGTTCATCGCCCTTTCAACTTTTCGTCCATAACAGGAAAAAGCCCAGTATGGACTTCCACCAGATCCAACCACAAGATAGTCCGTTTCTTCTGTCACCCTGTCTTGCACTTGTCCTCTCCTGTTGGTAACAATGCCGCAGAGTTCTCATCGGGTTGCTCGTTTTGAACCACCAGTAAAACAAAAACTTTTTCCCTGGAATTGAATATCTGGATCCAGCGTACATATATGCGTTTGAAAAGACCACGGCCCCTCACCACAACCCGGGTTGTGCGGGGGTGAGCCATTGTGTGCGTGCATCGGCAATCCAGGCGGGGAGTGCCTGCACAAAGTCCTGCGGCAGGGGCCAGGCCAGCGGGAGCGCACCGGCACGGACAAGGGCCACGTTTCCCGTAAACACTTCGCGGGCTTGAAGGGCTTGCCCGGGCTGACGGTCAGGCTGCCGGTATGTCCCGCCGCTGGCAGTCTCCGGTCCGGCAGGCCCGACATGTGTTGCGTAAAGGGTCTGTTCAGTTGGCGCCATTTTTGGATCGGCGGGTATCCTGTCTCCCGCACGCGAATTGGATACGTCCGAGCCATCCACGTCGCTGGCCAGTCGTTGGCCTGAAACAATGTCGTGAGAACCGGCGACGCATGATTGGCCTGAGGACTGTTCCCCAAAAAGAGTCGTATCTTCAACCAGCGCGGCCAGCGGAATCCCCCAGCGGGTTCGGGCCCTGAGTGCCTCGAGGGCGCCCTTGTACGACCCGCCTTCAAGATGGCGCGAGGCCGTCACAACCACAAGCTGCGAAAGCCTCATCAAGAGACGATTGCGCAGCATGGCCCGCGCCGGACTGAAGGGCTCGTCGTTTCCGTACAACGAAAGAAAGAGCGCCCGGCCCGAGGCGATCTGTTGGCGGACCATGTCCTGTCCGATCTCGCGGACGAGGGACCCTGCCGGGCAACCGATGATCCAGCCACCCGCCTCCCAGGCGGCCCGCAGCGCCAGCGTATCCACCCCACGGGCACAGCCGGAGACAAGGCCCAAGCCCTGCCGGGCGATCGTCCGCCCGAGCGTCACCGCCCGCTCCGCAACCGCCTCATCCGGATTGCGCACCCCGGTCACGGCCACCGCGGCCTGGCCGAGGAGCTCGAGATTCCCGGCATACCAGAGGTCCGGCCCGCTTCCCGTGCGGGTCACAAGCCAGCGCGGATACAGGGCATCCTTGCATACAATCTGTCCAACCGTATTCATCACAGCCTCAGCATGAATATACGCTCAGGCGTGCGGGAGTACACACACAATGAAGACAGGAACCTGAACAGGCCTGGACCAGTCCGGTTCAGAGCTTCACCGTTCAGTAAATAAAAAAACCGGCAGCGGAAAACCGCTGCCGGGGGGTTTGGGAATCCCGAAATACACTGACTACCCAATCACTCCGTGTCTACACGTGATTCAATTACCGATTGCACACCTGCAGGAACCAGATTCAAGAAGTTATAGCCGGTCTCCGCTTCCAATTGATCGACCGTCACCCGGTGTTCTCTCCAATTATAGGGCGAAACCACATCCTGCTGCATCTTGACAGCAATCACCCGTGTGCTTGTTGTCACATGCGCAAGCCCCTGCCCGCGATCCAGTACAACAATGATCTTCCAGGTATGTGTCGGAATCCCTATCTTGCCGGCATTATTGACAGTCGCCCAGGGATTCTGGTATATGCCTCCCGCGAGTATATATAATTCCCGGTTTTCACCCTGTGACAGCGTGACCCGGCAATACTCCTCAAGGCTTTCCCACAAGTACCGGTTAAGATTGGGCTTTTGCGGGATCATATTGGACATAAAAAATGTCGCCGAATTATCCTCCACGGATGCTGTTCTGTCCGCCGAAGGGCAAAGATGCCCGCGATCATACCCGCTCCCCGAATACTCGGTCTCGCTGACGACCGGATATCCGGAAGGAATGAGAGGATCGGCCCTGAAATCATCCTGTCGTGCTGCACTCCCCACCCAGGATGCATTCATGTTCCAGGCGACCCAGTTGGCACAGGCGGTATACCTGTTGTATGAGAGAACATATTGTGTGCGGCTGATTACATAATCGCCGTCGGCGTTTCCGTCATCCGGGACCCCGAGTTCAGTATGTGACGTTGGCGCAACAGAGGCGGATGATGAAGTCCCGGAGGATGACGAAGAACCGGAACCGATATTCGTATATGCTCCGGGGTAGATGTGGATTCTCGGTGTTGACGTGCTGACACCCACAGGTCCGACGATCGAATATGTCCCCTGAGGGATCACCCCTCCGGTTTCATTGCGGACACGTATCGGACTTCCCGTCGGACTGAGTGTGTCATTATTGAGATCTGCCGAAAGTGTAATACTTGCCAGCTTCCAGGCACGACCCACATGGGACACAGACGGAGTCCCCGTCCCCCTGTCAATCTCGGCCCCCTGCGAAACGACGGTATACCCCGTATACGCAGTTATTTCCTTGAGCCCTAAATAAGTCATCCCTTTTGTGACCACCAATCGTACAACGTCACCGGGAGCGGGCAGATTGGTGTATGTGATGTTGTATACATATATGCCCCCGGTTGCGTCCTGAACCCAAAACCTTCCCGCCCCCTTGACGGCGTGAACAACCCCTTCAATGGGAATGCCCGGCGATATCACAGCTTCAGAGACTGGGATTTGTGCATTCAGTTCTGCGATCGTCGCACAGGATAATGAACTTGCACCCGAGGTTGACGAAGCAGCCTGGCTTGATGCGGACGAGGCGGCAGCGGAAGATGACGAAACAGCCGAAAAAACCGATCCTGTGGTACTTGACTGGGAGACAGCGCCGGACGACACCGTCTGGCTTGATGCGGACGAGACAGCGCCGGACGAAGACTGGCCGGCAGATGAAACCGAACCAGAGGTGCTAGATGCTTCTCCAGAAATAGCCGACGAAACTGAAATCATTGAAGAGCTGCTGCCCGCCGGGGGAACAAGAGGGTCCTCGTCCGAGCAGGCGGAAACGAAGACGAAGCCGGTCAGGGCACAGGCGACAAAGAGGCCGGAAAAAAAGTTGCGCATGAACACTCCATGATATTGATACTCTAATGTAGTGCCATATCACAAACCCACCAATAGGGGATTTCCCCTATTGACTCTCCGCTCAACGTCAGTCTTTCATCTTTCCGAGCAGCCGCCCCCAGAGGACATGAAAGGCACCGACCTCATAGGCATGAAAATGGGCCACGTGCTCGAGGATCCGGCGCCAGACGTTTTCCTCCGGCTTGATCCCGGCCCGCACGAGCACCTCCTGCGTGTGCTCCAAAAAAACCCCCAGCTTGACCGGCTCCACCGGCGGAGCA
>DAIREN010000109.1:0-9715 GCA_036795535.1 Spirochaetota bacterium | reverse complement strand
CCCAAGGAGTACTATGTCCTCGGCTCGAAGGAGCTGAGCGACGGCATCCTCGGGTTCTTTTCGGCAACCAGGATGATCATGTTTGTCATGGTAATCGTAGCCTTCGGTGTCTCCGTCTTCGGGATCCTTAACACCATGCTGATGGCTGTCATGGAGCGCAGGCGTGAGATGGCCTACCTCAAGTGCGTCGGGGCAAAAAAGCGGGATATCCTCGGACTGGTCACACTCGAAAGCCTGATTCTCTGCAGTGCGGGCGCCATTGCCGGGGCTGGTATCGGTTTAGCGCTGATGCCGGCGGCGGACCACTTGTTGCGTGGGCTTTTGATCGCCTACATCCCTGCCGGTTCGATCACCGATCCGACACTCCCCCTCATCTCCCTCTCGATCCTCCTGACGGTGGCCGTGGGTGTCCTCTGCGCCCTCTACCCCGCCTGGAAGGCTGCCTCAATCGTCCCCATGGAGGTACTCCGCAATGAATAGCATCGTCAAACTGGATACTGTCAGCAAGATCTACCGCCGGGGACGCGAGGAGGTCGAGGCCCTCAAAAATGTCAGCTTCGAAATTTTTGAAGGTGACCAGATAGCCATCTGCGGACCGTCGGGATCAGGCAAGACAACCCTCCTCAATCTGGCAGGCTGCATGGACCACCCGACAACCGGGACCATCTCGGTCGAGGGCAAGGAGGTTGGACAGGCCAGCGAGTCTGTTCTGGCAGACATCAGGAGCAGGACGGTCGGTTTCGTCTTTCAGCAGTTTTTTCTGATCCCGACCCTGACCGTCCTCGAAAACGCGGCCCTGCCCCTCATCTTTTCAAACAGGGTAGTCCCGCGCGATCAGGTCGTGTCCCTGCTCGAAAGCGTCGGATTGGGCCACAGGCTGGATCATCTTCCGGGCCAGCTCTCCGGCGGCGAGATGCAGCGGGTGGCCGTAGCCCGGGCCCTGATCAACGAACCAAAGCTGGTGCTGGCCGACGAGCCGACCGGTAACCTGGACTCGCGCAGCGCGGCCTCGGTGATTGAACTGTTTGACTCGTTGCACAGCCGCGGGATTGCGGTGGTCATCGTGACGCACAACGCGGACCTCGCGGCTCGCTGCAGAAAGGTGGTGCGGATTGAAGACGGTACGATTGCTGTGTAGCCTGTGCGCCATCCTCGCTCCCGGTGCACTCTCGGGGGCCCTCTTCGCCAACTGGGAGGAGGATCTGCGCGGAACATATTCGTCTCGGGATTTTTCCGGCGAAATCAGCTCGATCGGAGGTTCGCTGCGCCAGGTCTTTGCCGATGCAGGCGGAGATCGCTTCATCATGGTGCTCCAGGCCGAGGCGGTGCACAATCTCGAAAGTGTGATGCTGCACCAGCTCTATGCCACACTCAAGGGGCCGATGGGAAAATGGAATCTCTCGGCGGGACGGGTACCGCTTCCCTGGGGACTCTTGACGGCCTGGAGTCCCGAGCGCAAGCCGTTTGGCTCGCCCTATCCTGCCATCTCGGTCAGCGCGTCGGACAGCGGGCTCCTCTTCAACGGGACCATTGATACATTTGAATATGGAATATCCCTGACGCAGGGCTACGGGATGGGTGCGATCCATGATTTCCCCGGACCGGGACTTGTCACGGTCCGCGCCGGACTTGTGCCGGAGGACGATTTGGGGCTCTCCGCCGGTCTGTCTGCTTCATGGGGAACCACGCCCGGCCAGACCAATGCGCACATGCCCGGGGAGGCCATGCCCGAGAAGCGCCTGGTGCTGGCCCTGGATATGACCCTTGTCCTGCCCCAGGGAACCCTGCGCTTCGAGGGAGGTGCCCGCTACAGCGGGCACACCTGGAGTGCCAGTCTCTTTACAGCACTTGAATACGCCCTGGCTTCGTGGCTGACGCTCGAGATGGCCGGACATGCCTGGGCGAGTGCCCATGAGCAGGTCAAGGGCCGTGTCTTTGCAGGATTTGCCGTCCCCGTATTCGGGGCAACACTCCGTGGAGGTTATGAATATGAAAAAATCGCTCATGCGGATCACCGCGCCGTTGTGCAGTTGCATCGCCAGCTTGCTTTTTCTTGGTAACACATCCTTCCTTTCAGCCCAGGAGGTCTACGTCTGTGTCTGGCGCAATCCTGAGCGAACCATGACCCGGCTCTTTCCCGCGGCGCGCGACTACCGGACGGTCAGCCTGCCGATCACGTCGGCCCAGCTTGCCGCCATCGAAAGCGCAAGCGGCACGACAGTCCTGCCCGGACAGCGGACCCAGTTCCAATACTTCGTCATGCTGGATTCGGCCGGCGCCACCATCGGGTATACGGCCGCAGTCACGCAAAAAGGCGAATACGGGGCCATCGAATTCATCATCGGGCTGGACCGGGGATTTTCGGTAACCGGCATGTATATCCAGCGGGCCCGTGAACGGCACAACCAGTTCAGGGAAGAGGCGTTTTTGCGGGGCTTTGCCGGAAAGAGCATCCGTGATATCGCCTCAATCAGCGATCCCTATGGCGCGGGCGGTAACCACGGGACACGGGCCATCGTACAGGGTCTGCGCAAGGAATTGGCCACCTTTGCGGTTTTGGTGGCACGCTAAAACCGCCAGCCGGATGCCACAGGGGGCTGAATCCCGCCTCCTGTGGCGTCCCCCTGCTGCAGAGTCCGACGCAGGCAGATTGCCGGATTGCGCTCTCTGCCTGCACGGTACCGTCAGGCCGAAACTGCATGCATCCCCAGGCGTACAGGCTCTTCTCCACCGGTTTCTGACTCCAGGATATCTCGTATTCATGTTCCGCTTGCTCCCCATGACACATCTCCTGGATGAAAAGGCTGTCATGCTTATTCGTCGTACAATCAGACTTGTCTTCCTGTCCTGCCCATGCTATTCTCCAGTTCATGCAGCAGGGCAATACAGGGACATTCAGCATCAGGCCGCTTGATGACTCCTCTCAGGATGAGCTGCACTCCTTCTGCGCCTGTCTCTGCCCTGGAGAAGCCGAGCTGGCCTCAGTCAGCCCCGTCAAGCTGGCCTGGTACGAAAAACAGCGAAGTCACGGGTTCAGGGTCCTCCTGGCCTTTTCAGGCCAGACTCCGCTTGGAATGATCCAGTACGGCCCGGTCGAGTCAAGCTGGCTTGAAGGGAAAGGCTGCATGGTCGTATACTGCATCTGGATCCCGCCCAAAAAACGCCTTGGGGGAATCCAGGCCCGCTCGCGCGGGATCGGAACGGCTCTCCTCGCCGCAGCCGAAGAGGACGCCCGCCGCTCCGGTTCCGGGGGAATGGCAGCATGGGGTCTGGCTCTCCCCTTGTGGATGCGGGCCGCCTGGTTTCGCAAACATGGCTACCGGGTAGTCGAACGCCAGGGAATGATGCGTCTCCTCTACAAGACCTTTGAATCAGGCAGCATTCCACCCCGCTGGCGAAGCCCGGCTGGGCAGCCTGCCAAACACGGCTCCGGTCCGGTCCGGCTGACTGTCCTCTCAAACGGCTGGTGTCCGGCCATGAATATGGTCATGCAACGGGCCCGGGATGTCGCATCCGAATTCGGAAATGCTGTTTCAGTCGATGAAATATCCACCGCTGATCCCGCAGTGATGATACGCCTTGGAGAAAGCGACATGCTGTACATCGACGACAGGCCCGTGTCCCCGGCGCCCCCGGTCTCGCCAGCCCGGCTGCGGCGCCTGCTGGCCCGGGCCATCAAGCGCCACACAGGCTGACCTTTACAGATCCAGCACAAGTTCTCCCCGAACCAGAGCGGTAAAGACACGGATACGCAGCGAGCGTGCGCCATCGCAATAGCGTAGCGGGATCATGCACTCAACCTCACGCAGGGCAGCCCCGCGCAGGTCAGCAAAGCCGTCCCCGGACAATGCCCGCGTCTTGTCGTTTGCCGGTGCCGCAGCGCGGGGTGTCACAAGAATGTCAAACCCCGGGATTCTCCCCCGCCCGCCTGTATTTTCAATGTGCAGATTGTGGCTGCGGCGCTTTGTCTTCTGGATGTCGTTGTGGTACGTCACGCGCAGGTATATCCGCTCACCAATCCGGACGGCACTGATGGTATTGATTTCGTTGGCCGCTTCGGCCGGCTTGCGGCCCGTATGCCGGCGCACCGTCACTGTTTTTGTCTGCGACGGCCAGGCATATCCGCCACCCAATCCGTCAAGCGGGGGTGCCGCAAGCGACCCGGCGGCAAGGGACTTTTTGGGGTCGTACCCCTGATAGAGCTTCCAGAGATCGGATACCCCGTCCCGGGCCGTATCCGCCCGTTTGTGATCAAGCCCCAGCCTGCGCTCCTCAAAATCGGCGATTCCGTCACCATCGCTGTCCTGCGGTTTTTCCGGCAGAGTGTCCTCGCTGAACATGGTGTCCTCGAAGACCTCGGTATTGGAAAAAAACATGCGATCAAAAACCGGGCGCGAAATACCGTGGCTCAGGACGGCAAAGAAGCGCGGTGCCGCTGCTTTTTCGCTGACCTTTTCACGCAGGCCACGCAGCCGGTGATGCCAGACGGGCTTGTGGATGACGGCCTCCATTTCGAACGTCCGTTTGAGTGACTTGATCATCTCCAGATTGTTCCAGCGCTGGAAAAATGGATCGTAATACATGGCAAAGACATGCCCGGGTATCGGCCTGTCCTTGGGAGGAAAGCGGATCATCAGGCCCGAGGCCATGCCCATCCCCTTGAACAGGGCCAGCTCGAAAAGGGAGGATACCTCGCACAATCCGATGGTATGTCCTGTCCGCTCGAGGAGGGTGCGCTGGTAGTTGATCCAGATAAACCCGCTGGCCGTGCGACTGATCCCGCGGTAGCGGATGCGCTTGTCGGCCCCGACCTCGCCTTGCGAAGCATCATGCGGATAGAAGCGGAACAGCTCACGCACCTTCTCGAGGGAGGGATCATACAGGTGGCGCTTGGTTCCGTTTTTGTCCTTTGCGTGGACAAACCTGTAGACCGCTTTAGCGACATCACCCGGTGTCGCGCCCTTGTACAAGGCACTGCGCTCGGCCAGAGCATGAAAATACTCGAGGGTCTCGATTGACTCGACATAGTCACGATAGTCCTCAAGGGTGCGGACCGGATAGCGGATGTCCTCGGGAGGATAGACCATCCTGTCGGCCCAGTAGATCTTGGGAACAAGGGGCAGACGCGAAATGTTATAGCGAAACTCGAAACGCTGGTCCTGCCATGCGGCCAGCCTGCGGGAAAGCGCATACTGACGTGTCACGTCCCGGCGAATCTCGCCGCGGATCGTCTCGTTGACGGAGGCATACAATTTGGCATGGGCCAGGGCGATAGCGACGGCCATGGTATCCCCGGCTTCGACCGAAGCCGTCTGCAGGAGATGGAGCAAAAGACCAAGAGCCTGATTGGGTTCGCTGTTTCTGCCCCTGTCAGCCGACAGGATCATGCGCATGCCAAGGGCCATCTCGGGATCGCCCATTGCGCAATAGTTCCGCAGGAGACGTTCCATGGCTGAAGCATCCATCCCCGCAGGCAGGACCTGGCCGGCCTCCCTGCGCAGGTCCGGATACTCCTCAAACACACTCCGGGCGGCTGTCAGCGGTGAAGCGCAGCAGATCAATACGAGCAGGAGCGGACTGACAATCAGGCGTCCCATGTGGCCTCCTACCGGGTTCTTGCCGGCCTGGGCCGGGCGTATTTTGGATCGGGAAAGACCCGCTCGAGAGTCGAAAAATAGCGCTCGACGGCAGCACTGTCCCGTCTGCGATAGGCATCCATACCCAGTTCGTACAGGGCCCGATGGTGATACGGATTATGCCTGAGGGCCTCGGCATAGAGGCTCCGGGCCTCATCGACCCGCTTGCCCTGCCTGGCCTTGTCGGCTTTTCCAACCAGCTCACCGGCCTGCCGCAACCTGTCAAGGCTGATGCCGGCCAAAGCCCGGCTATAAGTCGCAAACAGGCCATCCGCATGGGCATCAGGACTGGTCAGGGCAAAGCTGAAGTTTTTGAAGGGCGGAACAAGCTTGCTCTTTTGGGATTGGAGCCGCATCCGGGCCGGAAGCGTGTTGTGGAGATGATAGCGATACCAGGTATACTCCGTTGCGGTCCATGCCTCATTGGGATCCGGCACCCAGGCCGGAAATGCCTTTTTCGACTTTTCGATGGATTCGGGCAGCCAGCCGTGTGTCGGCCCGATCCCGCCACTCCGGCGCTCAATCACGTGGAAAAATTCGTGAAAGGTGACCCACGAATGGGGGAAATTGGCCACCAGTTCGCTGTTGTTTTTGGCGACTGCTGCATCCATGGGCATGGCGATCGATCCTCGCCCCGGCCCGTACCAGGTATAGGGGATATAGACCATGGGCACACCATTGGCGAAGGGCCAGACCGGGAATCCGGGATTGACAAAATACATGAAGACACTGTCAATGCTGTTGCGCTGGGGAAAGAGGTACGGCCCAAGACTCTCGCTGGTACTCGAAAAATCCGGACGATACATGGTTCGGTTAGCCTGACGGGCATAGATCACTGCCCGGGTCAGGGTGGTATTGACAACTGTGCGCTCAAACGAGAGACTGAGTTTTCCCCCGGTCATGGTCTCGATGAAAAATTTGAGCTGGTCCTGGGCACGGATGCTGGCCGCAATCTGGCTGTCATTCATACTGCCCTTGCCTGTCACCGGCCGTCCATCCTTGTCCACAACCCCCTTGAGATCGGTATGGCGAATGTAGAGTACCCTGACCCGATGGACGTACTCGGGCCTGAATGAACCCAGGGCCTGATGTTCGCGGGTCAGGTCAAGCAGGCGCTTGATGGCCAGGTGCTCGCTGTCCCCGGACCCGCTGAATTTCTCCTTGGCGTTTAGGGCCTGCGTAAACGATGCAATGGCCTGGCGGTGGTTCCCCGCAAAAGCGGCATTTTGACCGAGATAGACCTGGAGCCGCATGTGCCAGAGGAGATAGGTCCGGTTGTCCGGTTCGATCCGGCAGGCCCGCTCGAAATCAGCCGCCGCACCCGAAAAATCCCCGCTGTCCAGCCTGGTCGTCCCCGCATCGTAGGCCGCCCGGGCCTGTTCCCTTTGGGACTGGGCAAATCCTGTCTGTGCAGCCATGCATAGCGCCAGGACAATCATCACGATTGTACGCATTTTCACCCTCCGCACCATCCGTGTATCACATCCATAGTTTTCCCGAATTCTGTTTTCGTCAACAAAGAAGTGATTTCCAGATCATCGCAGAGACACGATGAGGCTAGAACCATCTGGTGTGGGCAGTATGGTGAACATGCACACCGTCAAGAATTCGGTCATCCCGAAACGCGATGGATCCCGTCCCTGCGGTTGACTGAAAACACAAGATCCCCGCCGGACCCGAGCGTCAATCTTGGCCAATAGAAAAGAGCCTTCTGCGGATCGTCTATCCGATACTCGATTTCAAAATCAAATACCATGACGAGAGTCACATGACACTTTTATCAAATCGGCATCACAAAGTCGCGATAAATCCCATCTGCATGAAGACAGGCCAGCATGATGAGGATGATCGGCCTGCCATGCCATCATTGTCTTTTGCGCGTGACAAATCGGGGCTGAATGTGTTTATAGTGGAACACACTGCATCCTTGCTGAACCCGAGATTCCCATTCAAAGGAGCTTGTATGAAAACATGTCGTATCCTCGCGTTGGCTGTCCTCCTCATGCTGCTCGCCCTTATCCCGGTGACGGCCGCGACCTACACGAGAGCCAGTCAGGCCGGTTCCCCCGGTGGCCCCCACGACTTTACTGGTATCATCTATTACGGTCACTCCGCCGAGAGCATCTCGTTCCGTGATGCCGCCAACGGCTCGATCATCGTCGAGATTCCCGCCAACATCATGCCCAATGTCCGCAGTGCGGTTCTCGCCTATCGCCACCGGCCATTCAATATCCGCATCCAGATCACCTCGCCCTACAATCAACGAACCCAGGGGTGCGGCGGTTCCTATATTGGTCACAGCCTCACGCCAAGCCAACCGGGCAGCGGCACAGTCAATCTGGCCCGCTCGGTGAACCGTACCGGAGGCAGCACCATCCGCAATGTGACCTACCAGAGCCATACGGCAACCTCGATTTCATTCCGCGATACCGAAGGCAACACGGCTGTGGCGGTCATCCTCACCCACCAGCTCAACGACCTCCTCAACCAGGTCCTGGCAAACCGCAACACGAGATACGACCTGACCCTTGAAGTTACCCATCCCTACAGCGCCGCGTCCCGCGAATGCCGTGGTACCTATCGCAACCACCTTGTATCACAGGGTTCTGACGGCCAGCAGACAAGCAGTGCCGCGACCCGCAGCGGAACCATCACGGTCAATACCGCCAGCGCAATAACGGACACAGGGAACTGGGCGATCCGCAATCTGACCTATCTCCGGCACACGGATGTGTACTTTTACTTCAGGGACAGTGCAAATTATGCGGTCGATATCGCCGTACCCCAAAACCAACGGCAAACCCTTATTTCACAGATTGCGGGCAATCCTTCCCGACTGTATACCGTGACCATGCAATCGCGGGGCGCGTACAACCAGAATGCCAGCAGGATCATTGGCACCTATGTGTCGCATACGGCACAGGCGGCCGATTCGGGCAATGCCGGACAGCAGGGAAACCGCAATATTCGATCGCTCAGTGAAGCCACGATAACGGGTGAATACACGATCGCATCCATAACCTATGTCAGTGTTGCCAGGGGCGGCCTGGTCTATACCTTCCGCGATTTTGACAACAATACCCTGACCCTCAGGATGGCCGATGTGGCCCAGAGCGACCGCCTTTGGGATTACCTCAATTCGAGGAACAACCCGCGCGCCTCGATCAGGATGCAGGTCACGCATCCGTACAACGCCCAAAACAGGCAGTGCCAAGGCACGTACATCGCACATTATTGATTCTCAAAGATTGTTTTGAGGAACAGAGTCCACCCCCGGGATTACCGTTGTTTCCCCGGGGGTGGATTGCATTCGTGTTGGATGCGGCAGGCCTGGCACGCCCGGGTCTACAGTGAGGATGCTTCGACCAGATTGAAGAGGAGCCACTTGCCGTTTTCGGTCATCCGGGCCGGGTTTTTCGGTACATCCCCAGAGCACAGAGGAATGCCCGTTGATCTCGAGCGTCACGATCGAGGACCGGACGACGGTATTGGTGTACGAAACCAGGGCTTTGACACCCTGCGTCAGGACCGGGATCATGACGGACTGGACCGACTAGGTAGAGAGCGTCGTCACATTGTTTGTCATCGTGACCTGATACGGTGTCTGCCAACAGCCTGACGTCGGTTCGAGAACCTGGAGACGCAGGACGTTCCCCCAGACACCATTCCCGTATCCGATCGGCAGGCCGAGTCCGTTGGAACTCCCGAAATAAACATAGCCGCCACGCCCCCATCCGATGATCCGTTTGGCTGTCAAGGCAATCCTGTCACGAGCAGTCGCCGGGCCACTCCAGGTGACCGAATTCGTGAAGGTATCCGGCCCGATGATCACGGCCTGACAATCTGAAAAGTCGCTTTCAGCGGCCTGGGCGGCCGATACAAACCGGTGTCGGTAGCCGTACTCCTGAAAGAGGTTCCAAAGGCGGCCAGATCGGAAATATTGGTATTATACACATAGGCAATGGTTCCCTTTGCCGAAGCCCCGTCCTCATCATCACCGCAGGCCACTACCAACAGCAACACCACACCCAACACGACCAGACCCTGTTTCATGCCGCACCTTCGCATGAAACAAGCGT